>NZ_MRYB01000006.1:0-183881 GCF_001921755.1 Psychrobacter sp. Rd 27.2
TGCTTAATGTAAAAAAGCCAGATACATAAGGTATCTGACTTAGCAAAAAAACTATCAATCTATTTTAGGACGAGACACTGATCGCTGCTAATCTCGTTTGATCTATTTGTTGCTACCTGATGATATACTCTAGCAACTATCTGCAATAAACCTTTAAATATCTTATACTTAATGACAATATAACCTCTATAAAACCCTCTATATATTTAATTATCTGACTGTTATGCTATCGCCCTCTCATTTGTTGATAGGGTACGACGAATAGTATGCCAAATAACGATACGTTGAACGATAAAACATTAGACAGTCGTGTGATAAATACCAATGATAAATTGTTATGTATCCAAGGTAATAAGTTTTATGCAGAAGGTGAGGTTTACACTGTCGGTAGAATTGTAAATAATAAGTATTTTCAACTGTTAACTGGCAGTAATGAGGATCACTGGTATGCCACACTAGATGAAAAAGGTATTTATGTCAGCTTTGATTCTATGACGCCTGATAATAACAAAGCATGGTTTGATAAGATTGCTTAAATGATGCAAAAGCCCTTGTCCATCGCTGCAGAAGATAAAATACACTGGTCATTACACATGGCCAGTTTTTTACTATGAGCCTTTTTATTAGAGCATGTTATTAGGGCTTTTTTTTAATTGGATTATTATGGAAGCTGGCATTAAAAATACGCTCAAAAAAGAAAAGACAAGTCTTGGCGCTCTCCGTACGCCACTGAAGCTGGCCAATCTGCTGCTATCTTCGGTACATCCTGCCCAGCGGCGAGTGTTTTTGCAGCAGTTATCCAGCCCGCATGACCAATGGCTAGTATTCGGGGGTTGTTTTGTTTAGCCAAAACCTTATGCAACCAGCCTTCAACACGCTCAAATAGCTGCTGCAAACTCTCACCACCATCGGGTGCAAAGTGAGTAAAATCAGCACACCAGTCATCGATCTCTTGCTTGGCGATTTGCGCCCAATCTTGACCGTCCCATTGACCAAAATTAATCTCAGCAAGCTCAAGGGCGACATGACAGGCAAAACCGCGCTGCGCCAATATCTGCCCGACTTTGAGTGAGCGCTGTAATGGGCTTACCCAGATCACCTTTGGCAGTTGATGCTGCCGCACAAAACGCTCGACACGATGCGCCAGACGTTTTAATTTGCGCTTATCGACGGCCACATCACTCTGGCCGATGCAGCGCCCGTCAGTGTCCATAGGTTTTGGATGCCGCCAAATATAAAGCGTCATTGATGAATTTGCCTCCTGTTTTTTTATAGTCAATTCACCATAAAATAAACACAGTGCTACTGAGATGAATTTTTCGTAGCATCTGTCTGCGTAGGCACAGCAAGCAAGGAAAATTTATACCAGTAGCGCGTCATAATACTTGTACTCTTTCATGTAGGACTGACTATATACTTCAGACAAAAGGTATAGAAGCAGCCAGCCCCGCATATATGGCGATTTCACTTACCTGCTGCGTCGCCCCTAGCCCATCACCCGTATAGCCATCTAACCGCCTAAGTAATAAGCGGCGCATATAGTCTGTCGCCAGCAGCGCCAATATCAGCGCTACTATCCACTGGCTCAGACCGATCTGCTGTACAGTGCTCGGAAACAAGTAGACAACGAGCGCGCCTGCCACCAATAGCCAACCACTACTAAACAGCGCTTGTAGCGGTGTCAACTGCTGCGCCATTGGTTTGGCCTTGGCATGCTCGACCTCGCCGCCATACGGCAATAGCGCAAGCAAACTGATACATAATAAGCGCGACGCGGTATGAGCCATAATTAGCGCCACGATAGCCACCGATAACGGCATGGACGCCAGTAAAGAAATCTTAATCAATAGCGCAGAGACTAACCCTAACACGCCATAAGTGCCCAAACGTGAGTCTTTCATAATCGTCAGCGTGCGCTCACGAGTCAGACCACCGCCCAGTCCATCACAGCTATCGGCAAGACCGTCTTCGTGAAAAGCGCCAGTCAGCCTAACTCCAAAGACCGTACTTATCACTGCCGCCACCAAAGGCGTAAATAAAAGACTGCCTAGCCAAAATACGCTCGCGCAAAGTAGCCCAACCAGCAGACCTACCCCAGGAAAATGACGACTACTCTGGTGTAACCACTGCGGATCGTAGGTTTTAAACGCGGGCACCGGCAGGCGCGTCAAAAACTGCACCGCAACCAGTAACAGTATGCCTTCTTGTTTGATACATTGACCAATGCGTGGCGTTGCGACAGACTGCTGTGGCGGCGCTGATCGATCTAAAGGCGCGTTTTCTGACTGCCGTGTTGGTTGCTCCGTTGACTGACCTTTTGGCTGGTTTGGCAATTGGTTTGGTGGCTCGTTCAGCAACTTTGACATTAGCTGTTTTGCTCACTGATGCCAGCATCACTAAAGCTTGCCATCTCGTTTATAAAGCTGCACGCGGACAGCAATAGTGGATAAGCAAGCGCAGCCCCGCTACCCTCGCCCAGACGCATACCCATATCGAGTAATGGCTCAGCATTAAGTAATTTTAATAAATGCGCATGTCCTGGCTCGACTGAGTGATGAGCAAAGATGGCATACTGCGCGACACCTGGCGCTAGATGATCGGCAGCCAATAATGCACTACTGGCAATAAAACCATCAATTAATAAAATACGGCGCTCACTGGCGGCCTGAATCAGCGCCCCTGCCATCATGGCGATCTCAAGCCCGCCTAATGCCGCCAGCACTTCTAATGGCGTCTGTGCGTTTTTATGCCGCTGCAATACTTGGGTCAAAACTGTTGTCTTATGCTGTAGTCCCGCATCGTCAAGTCCCGTACCGCGGCCGATACAATCGGCAATCGACATCTCACCCAAGCGTGCCAGTAATAAACTCGCCGCCGACGTATTGCCAATCCCCATCTCACCGACGATGAGCAAATTACCTGCCAAGCCTTTAGCCACTTCCATACCACTGCTTAGGGCAGCGATGCACTCCGCTTCGCTCATGGCAGGCTCGCTCATGGCATCTCGGCTACCGTATCGAACTTTATAATCGAGCAGCTGCGGATGGTCTTTAAAAGGAGAATTGGCAAAGTCTGCATCCACTCCCGCATCGACGACCTTTAGCTCGATATTATGTTGGCGGGCAAACACATTGATAGCAGCACCACCTTGCAAGAAGTTATAAACCATTTGCGCGGTGACAGCACTTGGATAGGCTGAGGTGCCATGTTTGGTCAAACCGTGATCGGCGGCAAATACTCGAATTTGCGGCTGATAAATTTGCGGCCTCGTCGTCCCTTGAATCATGCCGATT
Organism: Psychrobacter sp. Rd 27.2; assembly: GCF_001921755.1. Taxonomy (NCBI): domain Bacteria; kingdom Pseudomonadati; phylum Pseudomonadota; class Gammaproteobacteria; order Moraxellales; family Moraxellaceae; genus Psychrobacter; species Psychrobacter sp. Rd 27.2. The sequence continues at coordinate 3,294 of NZ_MRYB01000006.1, forward strand.
TGCAGCGCCAGCGACTCTAAACGACCCAGCGCGCCACGTGGTTTGGTCTTGAGGTCGATGATTTGCTGTAGATGCTGGCGTAGCTCGTTGTTTTCTATCGTGGCAATGGTGGGGGCGGTAAAGGTGGGCAAGAGAGTCAAGGCAGTCATCCTAATGTCGATGCTATTAAACAAAGAGTACATACTAGCAGAGTATGGAGTTTTTGGCATAACCAAAGGCAGTCGACACCGACTACTATGCTAAATAAATTTCCTCGCTGCCTGTATTTGCTATAGAATATGCGCCTTTAAAAACTCATATCATGACTGCTGTTGTTCTATGATGGCTTTGCTTGATGGCAGATGCTTGCTGATAAGCGTATGGGCACTGACACCAGCATAACCAATGACACAAGCAGTGATGATATCCACCCTATTATGTAGAGACAGTAATGATTGTATTTTGGCTTGTGCTGACCATTCTTTTTATTATTTTTGCCACCGCAAAGCTAAAATGGCATCCTTTTTTAGTGCTGATCCTATCTGCCTTTTTGGTCGCGCTATTTTATCAAGTACCGCTCAACACCGTCGCCAAGACTATCTCTGATGGCTTCGGTGGTATCTTAGGCTATATTGGTCTGGTCATTGTTTTTGGTACTATCATCGGGCTTATCCTAGAAAAGACCGGCGCTGCCATTGTGATGGCGGAGTCTGTCATCAAGGTTTTGGGGCCACGCTTCCCGACTTTGACCATGTCTATCGTCGGTGCCGTCGTCTCAATTCCTGTATTTTGTGACTCAGGCTATATTATTTTAAACTCTTTAAAAGAGTCTTTGGCCGAGCGCTTAAAAGTATCTAGCGTGGCGATGAGTATTGCTTTAGCAACTGGTCTATACGCCACTCATACCTTTGTGCCGCCAACCCCAGGGCCCATCGCTGCAGCGGGTAACTTGGGCTTAGAGTCCAATCTAGGTTTGGTTATTATGGTCGGCGTGGTAGTGACAGCGGTTGCGGTATTGGCAGGCTGGTGGTGGTCCAATCGTTTTTTGAATGTCATGCCTGATAATACAAGTGCACCCGCAGCGACAATGCCTGACAATATCAAAACACGCGATGATTATGGCAGTATGCCGTCTGCCACGATGGCGTTTTTGCCGATTATCGTGCCTATCGTCTTGATTTGCTTATCTTCTATTGCCAACTTTCCAAGCGCGCCTTTCGGTAGCGGCACGCTGGCAGACATCCTCATCTTTATTGGCAATCCTTTGACGGCGCTGCTTATTGGGCTGTTTTTATCGTTTTTACTGATCAACACTGAACAAAAAACGCAGGAGATTAGCGATAGCATCTCGCAAGGCCTCGTGGTGGCAGCACCTATCTTGCTCATCACTGGCGCAGGCGGTGCGTTTGGCGCTATGCTAAAGATCACGCCAATAGGCGACTATTTAGGCACCACACTGTCGGCATTGGGGCTGGGTATTTTTATGCCATTTATTGTCTCGGCTGCGCTAAAAACCGCGCAAGGCTCGACCACTGTCGCGCTGGTCACCACCTCAGCGATGGTTGCACCGTTATTGGATCAAATTGGTCTCGACAGCGAGCTTGGTCGCGTGTTTTGTGTGATGGCGATTGGCGCCGGTGCCATGACAATCTCGCATGCCAACGACAGCTTCTTTTGGATTGTCAGCCAGTTTAGCCGTATGAGTGTCGCGCAAGCGTACAAAGCGCACTCCATGGCGACTGGCATTCAAGGGGTGACCAGTATCCTCTTTATCTGGCTGTTGACCTTGGTATTTATTTAATTGCTGGTTTATAAAATTGAATCGACCATATAAGCAAAAAATATAAGACAAACAAAGAGACATACATGAATATTCTGATCGCCCCCGACTCATTTAAAGAAAGCTTAGAAGCGCTGGATGTGTGCCGCGCTATTCAGTCTGGTTTTAGTCAGGTGTTTCCCAATGCCGACTATACGCTGCTGCCTATGGCTGATGGCGGCGAAGGCACCTCTGCGGTGCTCTCTTATGTACGGGGCGGACGCTGGAAAGAAGTGACGGTCAACGATCCACTTATGCGCCCCATCACCGCCAAGTATCTATTACTAGAAAACGAGACGGCCGTGATTGAGATTGCACACGCCTGCGGTCTGCATTTATTGACGACGGATGAGCGCAACCCGCTAGTCACAAGCACTTACGGAGTGGGTGAGCTGATCGCCGATGCGTTGGATGAAGGCGTCAAGCGCATCATTATTGGTCTAGGCGGTAGTGCTACCAACGACGCCGGACTCGGTATGCTAATGGCGCTGGGTATTACGTTTTATGATCATGATGGCATGCCTTTGGTACAAGGCGGTAGTGCGCTTGCTCATCTGTCACAGCTAGATAGCTCACAATTACATCCAAAACTGCAAGATACCACCTTTGAAGTGGCCTGCGATGTGACCAATCCGTTATGCGGAGCATCGGGCGCCAGTGCTATCTTTGGGCCACAAAAAGGCGCCAGTCCTGAGCAAGTGGCGCTACTAGATAAGGCACTAAGTCATTTTGGAGAGGTATCTGAACAGCATGGCTATCAAAACTGTCAAGACATTGCGGGTGCTGGCGCTGCAGGCGGTCTTGGCTTTGCCTTGATGAGCTTTTGCGGCGCTCGCCTAAAGTCAGGGTTTGATACCGTGGCCGAGGCGGTCAGCTTACCAGCACACATTGCAAACGCTGACTTGGTGATTACTGGTGAAGGTAGGCTCGATGCCCAAAGCGCCATGGGCAAAGTCGCAGGTGGTATCAGCCAACTTGCCAAAGCTGGCGGCAAACCTGTGATTGCCATTTGTGGTAGCGTGGATGGACTGACCGCGGATCAAGCCAGTCACTTTGACATTGTCATGCCCAGTATCCAAAAACTAGATAGCCTAGATAAGGTATTAGGCAGCGCTTATGACAATATTGAGACCACTGCGAGCAATATTGCAGCGGCTATTAAACTTGGGCAATCTCTCGAGCAAGATATAATGCCACTGCCCTGATCATTAAATAATAGGAAAAACAAAATAACGTGCCTTTCTTAGGTTAGCCAGCTTTTTACTGCTTCGATGGCAATTGGTGTGCAAGACCCAAACGTAGAAGATCTGGCCGAGCGCATCGTCGCCGCTGGCGGCAAAAAGCGTATGGAAAAACCGCGCTATTACTACCCTAACCAAAAGCCTTATCGTATGATTTATATGGAAGACCCGTTTGGCAATATCGTTGAGATATATAGCCACAGCTATGAGCTGATATATAGCGAGGGTGCATACTAGGCCGCAGATTTATTGCCTCATACATAGCGTACTCATGATTTAGGTACGCTATTTTTATCACAAGCCAGCTGTTATATCACTGATAAGCCATGCTATCATTTGGGTTTATGTCCCATTATCAAGGAAGATAAATGTACAACACCCATACGCCTGAAACCAATGATCCGTTCGTTATCAGAGAAAACCATAAAGAGGCAAACGGCGTCGTCACGCTTACTCTCAATCGCCCCAAACAATTCAATGCGCTATCAAGCGATATGCTCACCGCCATGCAGACAGAGCTGGACAATATCGCCCAAGACAGCAATATCCGTGTGGTCGTCATCGCGGCGGCTGGCAAGGCATTTTGTGCAGGTCACAATCTAAAAGAGATGCGCGCCCACTCGGATGAAGCATTTCACAGCGCATTATTTAAACAATGCAGCCAGATGATGCTGACCATCAACCAGATGCCGCAAGTCGTGATTGCCAAAGTACAGGGCATCGCCACTGCCGCAGGCTGTCAGCTGGTCGCCGCTTGCGATCTCGCCGTGGCGGCTGATGAAGCCAAGTTTGCCACCTCTGGCATCAATGTCGGGCTGTTTTGCTCGACGCCGGCTGTCGCTGTCAGTCGCAACCTCTCTCGCAAGCAAGCGTTTGAGATGCTCATCACTGGTGAATTTATCGATGCCCGTACCGCCTTGCAGCAAGGGCTTATTAACCGTGTCGCGCCAGCGGATCAGTTGGCGGCCAGCCTACACACTTTAATCGATAGCATCACTGCCAAATCCTCTGTCGCGCTCAAAACTGGCAAGGATATGTTTTATCAGCAGTTGGAGATGGACTTGGCAGACGCCTATGACTATGCAGGCAAAGTGATGAGCTGCAATATGATGGCAGATGACGTGCGTGAGGGCATTGATGCGTTTATCGAAAAGCGCGATGCTGTATGGACGGGACGATAAGACTCACGCGCCAGTGTGACTGGCCACCATAATGTGATTGAAAAGCATGATTAAACATGTGATTAAAAATCCACCTTGCCGCGTAACGCTTTTATTTTGCCGCGCTGCGTCTTTTGATCGACTCGTTTACGCTTAGCACTTTTGCTGGGTTTGGTTGGTTTACGTGTCGGCAGCGTTTTCGTGGATTGCAAAATAAAGGCTTTGAGGCGCTCAAGCGCATCTATCTTATTGCGCTCCTGCGTACGGTACTGCTGCGCTTTTAATACAAAGATACCATCTTTGGTGACACGGCTATCTTTACTGTTTAATAAACGCTGTTTGTGCTCCTCGCTTAAGCTTGAGGCATTGATATCAAAGCGTAGGTGAATGGCCGAGGCGACTTTATTGACGTTTTGTCCGCCTGCCCCTTGCGCACGAATGGCATGCATCTCCACGTCGCTATCGCTCAGACGCATGGTATGACTGATAAAAATCATAAGACTCTTTTTTGTTGTATATGGTTTTTATGATATGGGGCTTAACTTGGCATTTATAAACCGCAGTAGAGTAATGACAAAAAAGCTAACAGCAAGAAGCCAAAGGACAATACCAATAAAGAATACCAATAAAAAAGGACACGATATCGCTATCATGTCCTTTTTGTTTGGCTCTGACTGCATACTATAGTCAATTCTAAATAAAACAGATACATTATATGTCAACGTGGAACTGGTATAAATTTTCCTTGCGTGCTGTGCCTGCGCTGCTCGATGCTGCGTAAAATTTATCCCAGTACCACTGTATCGTTTTTATATTGAACTCACTATAATAGCAGCGCTCCGCTCGTAGCAACGCTAAGCTACTCTGCGGCAGTGGCAATCATCTCGACGAGTAGCTCAGGACGCGCCAGTGCAGACTCGCCGCAAGCACGCGCTGGTGGCTGTATGCCTTCAAACCACTTATCCCATACTTCATTCATCGCAGCAAAGTCTGCCATGTCTTTAATCCAAACGGTCACAGAGAGTAGCTTTGATTTATCGCTACCAACCTCTTCGAGCAATGCTTGGATTTTTTCTAGGCAAGTGAGGGTTTGAGCTTTAATGTCGTCTTCTGCGTTGCCCACCTGACCGCACAGATAAACGGTCTGGTTGTGTACCACGATTTTACTCATACGCTGATTGCTGTGTAGCTTTTTCATCGTATTTTATCCTTAATATCTAACGAAAGTTAAGTTGCATTTGTCCGGTAAGTAGCTCTAGCGCCTAGCGAGAAAAACGCTGAGCGCTAAATGGGGTGATATCGACCAATAGCGGCTTATCATGAATCATCTCTTCTACGATGCGTCCTGTCATCGGCCCCAAAGTAAAGCCTTGATGGCTATGACCAAAGGCAAACCAGAGCTTGTCATGCTTAGGTGCAGGACCAATGACCGGCTTCATATCTGGCATACAAGGACGCGAGCCTGCCCACGCTTCGCTCTCGACAGCGTCATCTAGCGGTAGAATTTTGCGCGCGAATTTTAGGACGGTCTGTAATTGGCCGAAGTTTTTTGGCGCGTTCATGGTGGTCATCTCAGCACCGGTGGTGATGCGAATACCTTGCTGCATCGGTCCCATGACAAAGCCTTTGTCCATATCAAACATACTGTGATGGATGGTGTTTTTGTCCGTCACTTTAAAGTGCTGATGGTAGCCGCGCATCGGGAACAACGGCAGGTTATAACCCAGTGGTTTGATCAAGTCGTTTGACCAAGGGCCGGCAGCGATGACCAGCTTATCACTATAGTAGGTCTCTTTATCCGTGATGATTTTCCAGCCTTCACCTTCTTTGACGATTTCTTTTACGTCACTTTCTTTGATCGTCCCTTGCATCTCTTCGAAGTTTTTGGCGTAAGCTTTGACCAAGGCGCTTGGGTTTGAAACTTGCCACGAGTTGAGCCAATGAATCGCGCCCACAAACCCATCAAAGTTGGCACTCGGCTCCATCGCTTTCAACTCTGCAAGACTCAGTACGTTGTGCTCGACGCCCTGCTCGCGAGCCGCAATGGCTGATTCGATTGCCTCTTTAAAGGTGTCTTCAGAGCGATGCAGCTGCAACCATCCATCACGCGTGATCAGCTCATCGGCACCAGATGCCGAAATCATGGTTTGATGCTCGCTGGTACAATGCGCAATCAGCGTCTGCCATTCAGCTTCGATTTTTTTAACCGTGGCTGGCGCCGAGTACTTCCAGTATTGCAGCAAGGCTTGATGATAACGCAAAAGAGCCGGTATCCGATAACGAATATCAGTACCTTGGTTGGGCAGTACGCGAATCATCTCTGTCAGCTGACGCGGGAAAGGATGAGTATGGATGGCTTCACGCTGGATCAAGCCAGCATTTCCATAAGAGGTCTCTGACCCTGGGAGTTTTTTATCTAGTAACAGTACTTGCGAATTATTTTTTTGTAGATGCCACGCAATTGAGGTGCCAACCATGCCAGCACCAATAACAATAACCTCATAGCGCATAGAATATCCTTTCCTAACAGGTAGTAGAGTCTTGCATATCAGGGGGTGATAATAACGCGAACCTGATAATTAATAAACCCATATTTAACGGATTTTTTCGCCGAAAAATACTTTTGGTTATACGTTTTTAATAAAGGTATTTTTTTCAGGAATAACAGGCTATTTTATCAAACATAAAGCCCGCAAGCGCCCCACTCGCCTGATATTAATGGCGCACCTGCGCGCAAATCACACGTGGCGATAGCTCATAAGAGCGCCCATAACAAGGGCATCGTCATATGTGTATTTTGATGTCAGTACTGAGACCAGTCTTGCGATAGATATTTGAGTCCAAATACACCGCAACAACCTCACCCTTATCCTCGGAAAATTTGCTACAATATGCCCAATTTTGGCTGGCGCTTTCATCGAGCATCGGCCGACCTTATTTTATAATACTATCGAGAGACCATTATGGGTTTTAATTGCGGCATCGTCGGCCTACCAAACGTGGGCAAATCCACCTTATTTAATGCGTTGACCAAAGCGGGCATCGCTGCTGAAAACTTTCCGTTTTGTACCAAAGACCCCAATACCGGCATCGTGCCTGTACCAGATCCTCGTCTCAAAAAACTGGCCGATATTGTCAATCCTGAGCGCGTGCTACCTACGACCATGGAGTTTGTCGATATCGCAGGTTTGGTCGCAGGCGCATCCAAAGGTGAAGGCATGGGTAACCAGTTTTTGGCCAATATCCGTGAGACCGACGCGATTGCACATGTGGTACGCTGTTTTGACGATGACAACGTCGTCCACGTCGACGGCCGCGTCAGCCCTATCGATGACATCGAAACCATCAATACAGAGCTGGCGCTCGCAGACTTAGAAGCAGTCGAGCGCGCTATTCAAAACCAAAGCAAAAAAGCCAAAGGCGGTGATAAAGACGCGCAGGCCATGCTTGAGGTATTCAAAAAAATCGAACCTTTATTGGCTGAAGGCAAAGCAGCACGCGCAGCAGGTCTGGATAAAGATGAGCAAAAACTGATCCGCAGCTATGGTTTGATCACTTTGAAACCGACCATGTATATCGCCAACGTGAGCGAGGATGGTTTTGAAAACAACCCTTATCTTGATGCGGTGCGCGACTACGCCACAGGCGAAGACTCGATCGTTATCGCTTTGTGCAACCAAATCGAATCTGAAATCGCGCAGCTCGACGAAGACGACAAAAAAGACTTTTTAGAAGACATGGGCATGGAAGAAGCTGGTCTTGATCAAGTGATTCGTGCAGGTTACGACTTACTTGATATGCAGACTTACTTTACTGCTGGGGTCAAAGAAGTGCGCGCATGGACGGTCGCTATCGGCGCTACTGCACCGCAAGCTGCTGGTGTTATCCATACCGATTTTGAGCGCGGCTTTATTCGTGCTGAGGTCATCGCTTATGATGACTTTATCGAGTATAACGGCGAAAAAGGCGCTGCAGCCGCTGGCAAATCTCGCCTAGAAGGCAAGACCTATATCGTCCAAGACGGCGATGTGATGCACTTTAGATTTAACGTGTAACTCTAAATAGTATAGCTTGTTTAAAGTTAATTAGCCGATGTTGGATATTCTCCATCATCGGCTTTATTTTATCGCTACATTGTTATATTATAACATATCTTTATTTACTTATTTTAGGGTTCATACTGTGAATAATTATTTTTCTAGCCTTGCAGGTATTACTATATTAGGAAGTGTGATGGCAGGCTCTCTATTGGGCTGTCAGCCAAACAACGATACCGATACAATGGCAGGCTCTCTATTGGGCTGTCAGCCAAACAACGATACCGATACAGCGGTATCTAAAGAAGCACCAGTAGATAATCACGTCGATCATGAACAAGGTCATGAAATTCATGACAATAAAGAGCATGAAGAGCACGGCTACGAAGAGCATAGCGATATGGAACACGGTCATGAAGGGCCTAATAATCATGAAGATCACAGTCATGAGAGTCATATTCACGATGAACATGCGCACGCAGGACACGATCATGCAGCTCATACCAGCAACAGCACTCCTTTCTCTTGTGAGCCTACTGCTACTATTGGCGTTTCTTATCATAGCGACAGTACACCGCAGACAGCGCATTTGCTCATCGATGGTATCGAATACGACTTGACCGCTAGCGCTGAGAGCAATGACCAACAAACCTATATGAGCGATATCGGTCTTGATGACCGCCACGGCATCATCTGGCAAGTCAGTGGTGATGAGGCGATACTACTGAACAAAACCTTAGATGATGAGGTCGCCATCAGCGATGAGCAGATACTTTTTAACTGCCATACAGCCTAGCAATCATCACGCTGAGCGGTGGTATGAAATACGAAAGCGGTACTAAGTAGCAGCTGTGCCAAGGATGCTATTTTTGCTATGCTAGAGGCTCCCTTGGTTTTGGATATTTTTATATGCTAGGCACCTCTATGTCTTTGTCGTCTGCCACCACCCAATGGTCTCATCTTCTAAACGCTCAGCGCCTCGGCGCTCATAAAAAACACAATGCCAATACCAGCACTCGCTCTCAGTTTCATAAAGATTATGACAGGCTGGTATTTTCGCACTCTTTTCGTCAGCTCAATCAAAAGACCCAAGTACATCCTTTGACCAATCAGCTGGGTATTCATACCCGTCTGACCCACTCTCTTGAAGTCTCTTGTATCGGGCGCTCTTTGGGTATGATGGCAGCAGAAAAGCTCCATGATAAGCTGTCCCACGGTCTGCCCACTGGGGTTTCGCCTGCTGATGTCGGGGTCATCGTACAAGCAGCGTGTCTGGCCCATGATATCGGCAACCCGCCATTTGGGCACGCAGGTGAGTACGCCATTCGCGACTGGTTTGCCCATCCTGAGCGGCAGGCGGTTTTGCAGCATTTATCCCCATCTGAGCAGTTGGATTTATTGGCCTACGAAGGTAACGCGCAAGGGTTTCGTTTGCTCGCACGTAACGAGCATCATCCTGATAAAGGCGGCATGCGTTTGACTTGCGCAACCTTGGGCGCTTTTATGAAATATCCTTGGCTGGCCACCCACAGCAATGACAGCTCACACCTTACCTACCCGCAGCGCCCTGCTGCCACCTTACAAGCCCGTCCATCGCAAGCCAAAAAAGTACAAAAATTTGGCTGCTTTTATAGTGAAGCGGCGCAGCTAGAAACCTTAGCATCGTGTTTAAATCTGCCGCGCTCCAAGCAGCATGACGGTTTTGCCCGTCATCCACTGGCATATCTATTAGAGGCGGCGGATGATATTTGTTACGCATTGATTGATTTAGAAGACGGCATCAATCTAAATATGCTGACTTATCAAGATGTGGCGGCGATATTTTATGAGCTGATCGGTGAGCGACCTTGTACCATCGAGTTACCTGCTCATATGTCTGTCAGACAAAGTCTGGCATCACTGCGCGCGCGGGCGATGATGCGCTTGGTCAATACCGTGACGGATGCTTTTGTTGCCAATGATGACGCATTACTGGCGGGAACCCTTAGCGGCAGCCTGTTTGCCCACTGTGATACCAGCGTACAAAGCGGCATCCATCAAGCCAAGCAGCTGGCGCGTGAGCAGATATTTAACCATCCAAGTAAAGTACGTATGGAGCTGATGGCCAATCAATGCCTGCATCGTCTTTTAGATGCCTTTATGCCGCTGGCGTGGACGGGGAGTACGATCATAAGCGCCGCGCAGCCTATGTCTTTTGAGCAGGAGCGTTTGCTAAAGCTGCTACAGCCGCACTTAGATGAGCAGCGCCGTACGTTATCAGACAATGTCTATCATAATATTTTAAGCATTCTAGATTTTATTACGGGTATGAACGATCATGAAGCCTATCGACTGGCGCAAGAGTTACAGGGGCATTGGGGGACGATGGTATAAACCGTGTCCGTTTGAAAAACCGCGATAAAAAAATGAATGGGTGCGATATGGCGACTATTGAGTTAACAGTCGTTGCGTATTTTGGTCGTATTTGTGCGCTAAAATGCGTATGATAACCCTTTACTGGATAATTTTTGAAATACTATGAGTAGTCGCGAACAAAAAAAACTTCAAACTCGGCACGCTTTTTTTAATGCGGTGCTCGATTTATGTATGACTGGTCAAGCCTTTAGCTCTATTAGTCTTCGGCAGGTCACCCGCGAGGTGGGCGTGGTTCCGACGGCATTTTATCGGCATTTTGACGATATGGAATCGCTTGGTCGCGCCTTAGTGATTGAGGAGCTTGGCAGTACACTCGCTATACTGAGTGATAGCCTGCAGATTGGCCGTAAGCGCAGTTTTGATCGGCAAATCGCCAAAAGTATCCAGCTGTTTTTGTATATGGTCAGCGATCAGCCGTACTATTGGCAGTTTTTGGTCAGTGAGCGCTATGGCGGCTCTGATGCGGTGCGCAAAGCCATCAGCGATCTGGTCAAAAATCACACGCAAAACCTAGCCGATGACTTAGCGTTGCAGCCAGCCTTTACTCACATCAATGCTTATGATCGACGGCTACTGGCTGAAGCTGGCATCAATATGTTTTTTTCTTGGATCATCGATTGGTTGGAGCTGACTTACACCGAAGATCATGATGACGAGATCGATCTAAACGAAATCGAAAAAAACAAACAACTGATGCTCCATAACTGTACTCGGCAAGCACAGATGCTGTTTTATGGTGCGTACAACTGGAAATCAAGCGAAGAGACTCGTTTAAAAGATTAGCGGCTCTACAGCTTAAAAGCTGGGTCTAAAGGCCCACAAGCGCTGTGCCACCACCTGAATATGCTTAGCGATTTTATCGGTCTCACTCGCGACGCCCTCGTTGTTGCCGCCGCTACTGTTTGCGGCATTGGCAGGCGTTTTGCTGATCAGTATGGTGGCAAAGCGTTGTTTTTCTGCACCAGTATCAGCAGCCGTGATCAGCGCCATAAATGCTTGGCTTTCGGTAGCAAGCAGCGGAGTCAACGCTCGGCGCTCGTCAGCGCTCACCGTACCAAGCGCTGGTAGTTGCCACAGCGCATCAATCGCCGCTAATGCTTGCTGGCCGCGCATATCGACCAGCGCCTGCATCTGCTGACGATCAGCCGTCTCTGTTAGGGCAGCGAGCAAAACCGGTCTGGCAGTATTGATATTGATAGGCAAATAATAAGGTACTACAGTAATATAAGGACGTAGTGCTGCTAAATCCTCAGCGCTGACCTTTTCGATATCTTGCAGCTGCTCCACACTGACAAATGGCTGATTGGGCAGTGTACTGGACGCGCCCCTTGATTGCTGTCCATAGACCACACCTTCATCACCGCCATCTTGATAAACCGTGCTGTCACTATCTTGGTAGTCAAGCACGGCTATAGCAATCTCTGGTGCCAAATTTAACTGTACCAGCAACCTCTGAAATACCGCCAATGCGGTGCCATCCACTGCGCCGTCATGATATAAGTTATTGATATTAAATCGACTGGCTTCATCACGCACCTCGATGCTGATACTATGCCCATCCAAGGTATACGGCGGGATCGGCTGCGCCCAGATATCTTGCTCACTATCCGTCTCATTTAGCGCATCATCAGCGCGAATCAGCGTCACGGCCAGCTGTTGACCAGCATGGATGTCTTGTAAAAGCTGGTTTTGCTCAAACAACAACCCACTGCGTCTAATGGCAATCTTTTGACTGGCCAGCATGGCACCTGCCACGACGGTGATGCTGACCACCAGTAGCAATATCGTCAATAAGGCAACCCCGCGCTGTGAGTTCGCTGTCATCGACATAACTGCCCTCTAGTATCGAATAAAGGATGCATTTAGACACCGCCCCCTGCATCATCGTTTTGGGCACCGCCATTATCATCATTGTTACTGTTGTCATCATTAACTGTATTTGCTGTTTTAAAGCTATCAACAGCTAGCGACTTAGGAGCGAGCGCCCATTGCCACGTGATTGGCATGTCTTGATAAGTAAAGCTCACCGCCACACCTTTTGGCAAAAGAGTGCTTTTGGCCTGAGTATTAGCAGTATTGGCTACGCGGCTCGTTTGAGTTGCCGATGTGCTCAAGCGCTCCCCCTCTGTATTAGGGAATTGATCACTTGGCTCTGGTATTAAAGCCTGCCAGCGTCCTGCACTCACGCCTTTTAATAGCACACTATCTAAGCTTGTGCTCTCGCCATTCATACTATGGATACTATGATATTGACGGCGAATTAGCTGATCGTTAGCAAACACATAGGCGATCCGCTGCACACTAGCGCTACTCTGATAGCGTGGATCAGGATCGGCAAATCGTACAAAACTGACAGACTCGCCATCCACGCTCATAAACGGCTGAGGCGGCGGAAGTGTTGCTTGCGGATCTGTGCTGCTATTATTGGTTAAGCCGTCAGTCGTTGACGCTTCACTCGCCTGATAAGCAATGACTTGCCCCATATCTTGTTGCAACTGCAAATACGCGTATTGTAATGCTGCCAAATCATCTGCATGACGCTGGGCGCGCTCACGCGACTTACTGACACTGTCAAACACTTGCCACCCTGCGACTGCTAGCATGGCAAATATCGCCATTGCTAGCAGCAGCTCTAGTAAAGTAAAGCCGCGCTGCTGTCTCATGGCGCACCGCCTGATGCGGCCAAACCTGCCAAATCTAGGCTGCCGATGTCTTGCTCACTATTGCTTAGCATCACACTGATATCGGTCACAGCCGTACGTGCTTGGCCATCTACTATCGGCGCAACTGAAATATTTACTTCTTTTAGCGCAGGTGTGATCGCCTCATTGACCGTCATGACCACCTGCCAATCTCGGCCTTGGGCATTGATCGTTTGGGTGCGATTGGCCGTCAGCCACGTCTCTTGAATACGTAAATCCGCCGCCGCGTTTTGTGCCACAAAATGCGCCAGTGTACGGGTTCGCAGTATGTCGACTGAGCTTAAATAAGCGCTACTGGCGCGGCTGGCTGCAACAGCAACCACGGCCAAAATCGCTAGCGCCACCATCACCTCTATCAACGTAAAGCCGCGCTGACTCTGCTCTAAATCTGATGAGGCAGCTTTATCATAAGCGTTGGTGTGTTGGCTCATCACTTACTGTCCTTGTCCAATCATCATACTACCGTCGGGCATGATCGTGATCACATCACCCACCAGCCGCGCCTCATGCAGCACCTCGATGGTCACCGGCGTGGCCTGCCCTGTACCAAACCAAACCACCTGCGGCACCATTTGACCGACAAACCAAGGCTGCAATGTCTGAGCTTGCTGAGTGCTTGATACCTCTACAGCCGCCAAGCTCTGCACCCTGATATGAACACCAGATGGCAGCTCAGGCAGCGTCACCTCCGTCTCAGTCTCCCAGCTTGGCGTTGGCAAGGCTTCATCAGAACCACCGCTCATGGTAGTCAGCTCTGCCGACAGCTCCATGGCATTTTTGGGCGTACTATCATTGGTATCTGCTGAGATGCTCGCTGCCTGATACGCGGCATAGGGATTGGACAAGGTCACAATCACAGGCGTCACCTGACCGCGCTTATCGGCCTGCAGACTAAGACCCATCGGCTGCATACGCTCAGCAGACAATAACCGTACATAGCTGAGTGAGTCGGTAAGATGCTCATAAAACGCGCGGTTTTTACGCGCTTCACTACTGCCCACAGATAGGCTCATCATACCAGCAAATATCGACAATATGACCACCACTACCACGATTTCGACCAGCGTAAAGCCTGTTTGAGAGTTAGAAGACATGAAGTGCGAGTGTGCCGAAGCAGATGTATGAACAAAAGAAGTACGGGCGTTTTTTATGAAAGGAAGTGTATGACCATCAGCATCAGGCATAAACGCCTTATCATACCGCTTATACTGACTAAATTCTGATTGAATCAATCTTAGAGAGCTGGTCGCTGAGCGAGTCTGAGTCTGAGTCTTGACAGTGACCGGCATATTGCACCTATAAGCTCATGATTGTATTAAGGTAAGTACAAAAATTCTCTGTGCTGCCTGCCAAGAGGCCACAGCACAGAGCGATGTGACTGCCTACATTGGGCACTGTGTTTATCTGTTGAGGTATGTGCTCTTAACTTATGTACGTCATCATTTTGAACACGGGAAATCCGCTAAAACACAAGAAACGCGCTAATAATTGGTATTACGGTGCTCTTCTGATTCTGTATCGATTTGCTCTACCAACTCTTGCATGTCCTCATCCATCACGTCGTCGTCAGCAGCTGGATAGTGACTTGGCAACTCCAGCATTTGCTGCACAAAAGCATAACGCAAGGTGTCGCGGCGACCCAAATAACGCTGATAAAAACTTGAGTTTAATAACCCCGCCCCGCCTTGACCCATCGCCCAAATCGACGACAAATAATCACGAGTGCTCAAACTACTGTGCTCGTCTTTTAGATACGCGCTGATGATGTCGATCAAACGCTTCATACGCTGACGGCGAATGTCGTACAGCTCGCCAAACAAGCGGTTAAGACCTGTCACCGAGGCCGCCAGACGCTCTTCTATCTGGTTGAGCAACATGGCTTTTTGGGGATTAAACAGTTGCTGCAAAATCATACGAGCCACCCCCGCTGATGGGCAGTCATCAATACGGTTGATCTCAAACAACTGCTCTTCATAACGAATAATAATACGCAAATACAGCTCATCTTTACTGGAGAAATGCTTATATAACGTGCCTTTGGCCAAATCCAGCTGATCTGCCAAACTGTCCAAAGTGATATCACCATCGCCGGACTCAAGTAACAGTTGCTCTGCCATCGCTAAGATATTCTCTTCTCGTGCTTTGAACTGATGCTGACGACTCATAATCTCTCCTAAAACTTGACAAGATTAAGCATATAACCATCGTTTATACGGATGTATCGGCAACAAGCGGATGCAACTATATGAAGACTGCTCGAGAACTGCCAAAGGGAATATGCTCGTGTTTGCTAAATAGTCATGGGTAACTGCCTGATTACGCTCGATATTAGAAATAAAAAAGAGACAAAATCCTCATATTACCCGACAAATGACTGAGTGGTCATAGCATAACCATTTTAGCAGTACTGTGCCAGCAAATTTTCAAAGTTTTTTGCTGTCAGCGCTCCAACCTCCTCACTGTCACACTCATACATCTGAGCCAGATAACGGGCGACATACGGCACATAGGCAGGCTCATTGGGTTTGCCGCGCTTGGGGACAGGAGCCAGATAAGGGCTGTCGGTTTCGATGAGGATTCTATCTTTGGGCATCTTGCGCGCCGCATCTTGAATCATCTGTGCGCTCTTAAAACTGACGATGCCTGAAAACGAGATATAAAATCCTAGATCCAGCGCTCGTTTGGCCGTCTCCCAATCTTCAGTAAAACAATGAATAATGCCATGCTCAGCGCCTTCTGCTTTTAGGATATCAAGTGTATCTTTTTTGGCATCGCGCATGTGCACCACCAAGGGTTTTTTGAGCTGCTGGCTGGCATAGATATGACGAGCAAGACTTGCTTGCTGCTCTTTTTTATTTTCTGTTGACCAGTAGTAATCCAGTCCCGTCTCCCCAATGGCCCAGACATGCTCAGCATCAGCGGTTTGTATCAGCCGCTCGGTTGTCGCGGATTGCAGCACTGTGATATCTTCACAAGGATGAATGCCGACACTCATGCCCAGCTCTAACACCTCATCGCTATGAGTGCTGACAATATGAGCGATGTCATCATATTCAGCAAAATCACACATAATCGCCATCGCGCGCGTGACATTGGCTGCTTTCATCGCGTCAATTGCGCCGGACAGTTGACCATCATATTTGGTTAAATCCAGGCGGTTTAGATGACAATGCGTATCAGTAAACATAAACACTCTCGTTAATTAAATACATAAGTGGTAAATTTTAAAATAAGACATGACACTTGAGAAATGACAGTTAAAAAATGACCTTAACAGTATAAAATGCCTCGTCTTTGTGCTATTTATTGCTCTGACTTGCACTGTTTTCAAGGCATAATCCATAAAGACCCATAGAGCGCTGCGACCAGCGGCCTATCACGCCTAACATTCATCCACATAAGCCCTGCTATTATGACGCCAAAAAAGACAGTGACCCTGCCCCCTATCCTCAAAACTCTGCTACCCAAACAACTCTACAAACAGCGATTTTTATTGACAGATAACGGACAGGACAATCATATCGATATCGCCCATGATGCGCGTATCATCGGCGGCTCAACCATTACCATACGTAAAGGTCATGACAATCAAATCAGTATCGGCAAGCACGGGAAGTTTAACAAGCTCAATATCGATATCAATGGCAGTCATAATCATATTACCATCGGTAAGCACGTCAAATTTTCAGGCCATCTGCTGATTGTGGGCGATCATTTGCACATTGATATCGGCGATCGGACCACGGCGATTGACTGCTATGTGTTGGCACGTGACAAAAGCGTGCGCATCGGCAAAGCATGCATGATATCGCGCGGGATAGAAATCCGTGCAACCGATGTCCACAAAGTCTACGATACCGAGTCCAACGAGCGCCTAAACCAGGCCCGCGCTGATGTGGTATTAGAAGATCATATCTGGATCGCAGCCAACGTCACTATCTCCAAAAATGTCACCATCGCTAGCGGCTGTATCATTGCCGCAGGGTCTTTTGTCAACAAACCCATTACCACCCCAAACTGCATGGTCGCAGGCACGCCCGCGAAAATTATGCGCCAAAATGTACGCTGGGAGCGCTAAGGCAGTATGCAAACATAAAGGACAGCGGTCTATTTGCCGCATACGCTTAATGCAGCGGTACCACGCGCATCACCTCTTCTATGGTCGTCACCCCTTCACTGATACGCTTGGCACCCGATAATCGCAGCGGCTGCACACCTTCGCGGTAGGCTTGTTTTTTTAGTGCCTCTACATTGGCATCGGTTGCGACCAACTTTTTTAACTCATTGGATAGCGGCATGATTTCATACAGGCCCACACGGCCTTGATAGCCCGTTTGGCGGCAATGCTCACAGCCTGTTGCGCGGTAGATTTGCGCAGGCAAGGGCGCGCGCCAAGGCTGCACCAGCTCCTGCCATTGAATGGCAATCTCACTCTCGGGGCGTACCTCTAGCGCTTGCTTGCAGTGTGGACATAAGGTACGCAATAAACGCTGTGCCATGACTCCGAGTATGGTCGCTGAGGTCAAAAACGGCTGCACCCCCAAATCATGCAAACGTGTCAGTGAGCTTGGTGCATCATTGGTATGCAGTGTTGAGAGTACCAAGTGCCCAGTTAGCGATGCTTGTACCGCCATATTGGCCGTCTCAGTATCGCGAATCTCCCCAACCATGATGATATCTGGATCCTGACGCATCAATGAGCGGATACCATCAGCGAAATGCAAATCCACTCCCGCATTGACCTGCATCTGATTAAAGCTCGGCTCAATCATCTCGATAGGGTCTTCGATGGTACACACGTTGACCTGCTCGGTCGCCAACTGTTTGAGCGTACTATATAGGGTGGTGGTCTTACCAGAGCCTGTCGGGCCGGTGACCAAAATAATACCGTTTGGATGGGCCGTCAGCTCATGCCATGTCTCGAGCTGCTTACCCGACAAACCAAGCTGAGCAAACGAGCGTACCAACACTTCAGGGTCAAAGACACGCATCACCAGCTTTTCGCCAAAAGCGGTCGGCATAGTAGAGAGTCGCAACTCGGTTTCTAGCCCTTTTGGCGTACGAGTCTTTAGACGGCCATCTTGCGGTTTGCGCTTTTCGGCGACATTTAGCCGCCCCAAGATTTTGATACGCGCAGTCACTGCGACGATGATAGCTAGCGGCATCTCATATACTGTGTGCAGCACCCCATCGATACGAAAACGCACCCTCCCCATCTCACGCCGCGGCTCTAAATGAATATCACTGGCACGCTGCTCAAAGGCATACTGCAGCAGCCAGTCGACGACTTTGACAATATGTTGATCATTGGCATCGGGGTTGGTGTTGTCCCCAAGCTGCAATAACGCCTCAACATTGGTCACATCAGCGGCAGCACGCTTATGTAAAGAGTTGGCACCCGCAATCGCTTGTGTCACTTGATAAAACTCTTGACGATAGCGCTTGAGCTGATCAGGACTGATATAGACGGTGCGATAGGTTTTGGATTTGATCAGTTTTTCGATATTGGCGTGCCAATCGGTAAAAAACGGCTGGTCTGTACCAATGACGACCTCCTCTAATGTGACCTCAATCGGCAAAATATGCTGCGAGCGAGCATATTCAAAAGACATCAGCTGCGTGACTGCTGGCACATCAACCTTTAGCGGATCAATACGCACCATCGCCATCCCTGCTTTGGCCGCCAGCCATTGGTTGAGCCATGACAGCGTTATTTTGGCCTCAGAGGCGCTGTCTAGCGCATGAGCATTGGGCAAACCAAACTCGCTAATGGTCAGTAGTGGGTGCTGCTCCTTGGCTCGGCGGCTGGTGATGACCAAATTATAGCTGCGTTGATCAATGACTCTATCTGCCAATAACTCATCTAGGCACCACCGTAAATCTATGACTATCGAATACTTCTGCTCAGACATATTTTTCTTCTTTTTTGGTCAGTACATGTGAGGCCATTGTCTAGATTGGCCAAGCTCAGCTGCAGCATTATATAAGTTCTTTAGCGTGATACTATATTAACGTCATACTATGTTAGCGTTATGCTATACCGGTAATCTCTGTGATCTGCAGCGCCCCTGAGGCAAGCCGCCAAAACGCTATATCGACAGACTTATAGCGCATCGTAAAGGTTTTGTGCACTTCCTTGCGGCGATAGGCAGGTCGCGGATCTTGAGCGATAAGTGCTTGAATGATGGCCATATCCGTATCAACAAGTTGCCATCGCGCCTGATCGATTAACACTTGCCTGCCAACGCCTTGCGCAGTTTCTCTAGTAAACGCATCAGACATTAGCTGCAAAAACTGCTGATAAGCGGTGTCAGTGACTGTGACCTCTAGCAGCTCAGGTGCCGTAGGAGCAAAGCCACTACGAGCATCGATCAGCGCATCGCTATACGCCAAATAGGGCTTGATATCGATGATGGGCGTACCATCTATCATATCAGCGCCACTGATGATAAGAAACGCGCGACCTTGTACTACCTCGACGCGCTCAAGCTTGACCACAGACAGCCCCAGCGCTGATGGGCGATACATACTACGACTGGCAAACACGCCTATTTTTTGATTGCCGCCCAATCTTGGTGGCCGCACTTGCGGACGAAAATGCCCTTTTGCTGTCGTACGCGCCGCTGCTGTACCCTCCTCGCCGGTAGGTGCACCTGCACTCACTCTGCCAGCTTTGGCCGTATCATTATGATGAAACTGCCAGCTCAGCCAGATATGACTAAACGCCTCTAAACCCACAAAAGCGGCGGGCGTATCATAAGGCGCAATCATCTCAACTACGCTCATCAGCGCCACCAAGTTTGGTTGTCTTGGCGCCCCAAACTTTTGCGAGAGCGGCGCACGATGATAGCCAATAATAGGCGCCCGATGACAATCGGCGAGCACATCGTCACCTGATACAGGCATAAATTCTCCAAAAACACGCTTATTGCATGATACAAAATTATTTACTAACGATATTCTATTTTATCATGCCACATAGTCGCTGCCAGACGGATTTTTATTTTAAAGTTTGGTATTATGAGCGAGAATTTGATGACCGCCCCTATTTTTATAAAAACAGTTTTATAGAAACAGCTCTATAAAAGCAATTTGATATGGGCAGTTCAATAGAGGCGACTTGATAGGCTAGGCGCGCTGACGAAACCGCTTTTGATAAAAATAGTGATACCTTGTCGTGTTTTGCCTTATCTTAGTGGGCAGATTTGGCTGAACAAAATGATTTTCATGGCTTGACGCCACAGGCATTCGCTGTCATTTATAACATTATATAAAATGCTAAAATATATAAGTTAAAGTATATAAAAGGCTAAAATAGCGCTTCATACCGCCTATAAAACCCAGCACCTTATTAGCGCCGAAACGGTCATTGAAAAATTTTATCTTATACCTATTTAACCCATACGATACCGATAATCACTTATTAACGAGGACTTTATGTCAAAACTTCGCACCGAAACGGTTACAGAGGTTCATCATTGGAATGACTCTCTATTTAGCATCAAAACCACGCGTGACGATGGCTTACGCTTCCGTAATGGCGAGTTTGCGATGATTGGAATCGTGGTCGATGGCAGACCGCTGCTGCGCGCTTACTCTATTGCCAGTCCCAACTACGAAGAGCATTTAGAGTTCTTTTCGATCAAAGTACAAGATGGCCCACTGACTTCACGCTTGCAACACATCAAAGTTGGCGATGAGTTATTGGTCAGTAAAAAACCCACAGGCACGTTAGTGTTGGATGACCTGTTACCAGGTAAGCACCTTTACATGCTATCGACGGGTACTGGACTTGCGCCTTTTTTGGCATTGGCACGTGACCCTGAGGTTTATGAGCGTTTTGACAAAATCATTTTGGTACATGGCGTGCGTCATGTCGAAGACTTGGCCTATCGCGATATGTTTGAAAACCAGTTGCCTAACGATGAAATCTTTGGCGAATGGTACCGCGAAAAGTTCATTTACTACCCCACCGTGACCCGTGAAGAATTTAGAAACCAAGGCCGAGTCACCGATTTGATGAGATCAGGTAAGCTGTTTGACGATATCGGCTTGCCACCGATGAACAAAGACGATGATCGTGTCATGCTATGCGGTAGCATGCCATTTAACGCGGAAGTATCAGAGATACTAGACGGCTTTGGCCTCACTGTCTCCCCACGTATGGGCGTACAAGCCGACTATGCCGTTGAACGAGCCTTTGTCGGTTAGGTCTGCGTTTTTTGCTATATCGTCAAATAACTGCAAATTATTTAAAATAATTCTTGACGACAAAAAATAGGCTGCTATAATACGCAGCCTATACGGCGAACACCGTAGCCCAATTCGATATTCGATAACTGTTGTTTTTATAAACGTTATCTATTTACATGCCAGTGTGATGGAATTGGTAGACATGACGGATTCAAAATCCGTTGCCTTTAAAAGCGTGTCGGTTCGAGTCCGACCACTGGTACCATCTTTAGCAAAAAAGCCTCCTATATGGGAGGTTTTTTTGTGTTTATAAGATTTATTGTATCATTGGGCTATCAATGTCTTCTTGCGTGATGGCTGCTATCTTTATAGGCACTGCACAGGCCCAAGATGTGCCGCTACGGCAGTAAAAATATCCATCACGATAAGCGACAATATAGACAGTAAAGTCATTACCATACAGATCCATCATCGCCAGCTCATCACTCTCATCACAAACTGCACACCAGATATCTTTATCTCCTCGTGCTAGCATTGCGCGTGTCAATTCGCTCCCTGTTAGTTTATTCATCATCAGCTCCTTAGTCCCTCATGCACCCCTAAGTATGTTCCCTTAGGCGGCGAGTTTACCAATACTCTATAGGCGAGTGTGGTGCGAGCCATAAACAACCTTTTTATTCGCTATAGACTAGGGCGTATAAAGAAGTTGTTTATCCTTTTAACAATCGTCTACTTCGATACTTACTTTAGTGTAGAACGTCTGAAGCAAAAGCGTAACATCTAAATGCATTATTCATGATAGACGGCAAATCCTTTAGGTTAAACGGTAAACAAAAGGTACGAGCTTAGGGAGATTGGCGGGTTTAACCCACTGATATTCTTTAAATTGTTTTAACATCCTATTTATTTATAATAATCAAGCCATATTTATGGTTGCCGCTAAAATAGTTTTGCTAATTGGGGTAAAATAGTGGTCATGACTGCTTCTACTCCTCTTTCACCCCGCAAAATCATTCATATTGATATGGATGCTTTTTATGCCAGTGTCGAACAACGTGACTTCCCAGAGTTACGAGGTCTGCCTTTGGTAGTCGGTGGTGACCCAAGCGGGCGCGGGGTTGTCGCAGCAGCCAGTTATGAGGTGCGCAAGTTTGGTGTACGCTCAGCGATGTCATGCTATGAAGCGCGTAAACGCTGTCCTGAGGCGATATTTGTTCGGCCACGCTTTGAGGTTTATCGGGCGGTCAGTCGTGATATACGCCAAATCATGCATCAATTGACGCCTCATGTCGAACCGCTGTCATTGGATGAAGCCTATCTGGATGTCACCGGCTTATCTATACATAAGGGCTCAGCGACGTTGATGGCCAATTGGCTACGAGCGCAGATTTTGGCGCACACAGGGCTGACCGCTTCTGCTGGCGTCTCATTTAATAAGGTGCTGGCCAAGATTGCCTCTGATATCAACAAACCCAATGGTATCGCAGTTATCCCACCAGCCGATGCCGATGCATTTATTAGCACCCTTCCCATCGAGCGCTTTCATGGTATTGGCAAAGCCACTGCCAAGCGTCTCCATGCCATGGGCGTGCGCACGGGTGCTGATTTGCGGCGCTTGCCAGCGGCGGCATTGGTACAGGAGTTTGGAAAACGTGGTCAGTTCTATCATGATATCGCTCATGGCCGCGATGAGCGTACGGTCAAGTCGCAGCGCACGCACAAATCCGTAGGCTCTGAGACCACCTTTCGGGATAATCTTGACGACGATGCTGAACTAAAAGTACAAATTTATGCACAAAATGAAGATGCGTTTGATCAAATGCAAAAAAAACAACTGGTCGCGCATACCATTACTTTAAAAGTTAAATACG
The DNA here is from genome assembly GCF_001921755.1 of Psychrobacter sp. Rd 27.2. Taxonomy (NCBI): domain Bacteria; kingdom Pseudomonadati; phylum Pseudomonadota; class Gammaproteobacteria; order Moraxellales; family Moraxellaceae; genus Psychrobacter; species Psychrobacter sp. Rd 27.2. The sequence continues at coordinate 26,711 of NZ_MRYB01000006.1, forward strand.
CGGATTTTACTCAAGTCACGCGCTCACACACGTTATCGACGGCCTTTGACAGCGCCGAATCCGCCCATTATTGGCTAGACAAGCTGTTTTTGGACATCCCGCGTCAGCTGCCCATACGTCTGGTCGGTGTGACTTTCTCTTCATTGGTGCCCGCCGCCCTGCTTTTGCCTCAGTTAAAACTATTTGAATAGATGAGCCTGATTGATGTCTGATTGATAGTTATCTCAAGCCATCAGTATGGCTGTCAGGTTTTTGTGGCAGCGCTCGCGGTCATGACGACATGGCTGTAATAACGTGGTCGTTATGACACATTATGCCTGTAAGTCACTCAATGAGACATGCGTTTATCCTGTCATTTCTGCTACAATTACGCTCATATCATCCTTCATCACTCTTCATTGAAAGATCCATTATGACCCACTCCCACGCTGTAGATTTAGATCGTAATACCATGACTGATACCCATAAAAACAATAATGACTCAGACTATCTGAGCGTTAATGACTATGACTATGAGCTCCCAGATGACTTAATCGCCCGCTACCCGCTAGCGCAGCGCTCGGCCTCAAGATTATTGTATTTACCCGCCAGCAATCCCGCCACTGTGGCAGATAGCCGTGCCGAAGACCGCATGTTTTCTGAGTTACCAGACTTACTAAATGCGGGTGATTTGATTGTGTTTAACGACACCAAGGTGATGAAAGCGCGCCTGTTTGGACAAAAAGACACAGGCGGTAAGATCGAAGTGCTGATCGAGCGTTTGGTCGATATTGCCGACTTAGCGCCCGCCGCCCTGCATTTGACGACCGCGGATGATCAACCGGTCTGCACTGACCATATCGCGCTTGGCCACATAAAAGCCAGCAAAGCGCCCAAGCTTGGACAGCGCTTGCAGCTCGCGGATGGTCATATACATGCGGTCATGATTGGTCGTCAGGATAATTTATTTATCCTAGCCTTTGATGCTCCTATCCTGCCGCAGCTAGAGCAATACGGCGAGCTACCTATCCCGCCATATTTTGAGCGTCATGCAGACGACACGGACAATACCCGCTATCAAACCGTTTTTCATGATCCAGCCAAACTCGCTAGCGTGGCGGCACCGACTGCCAGCTTACATTTCGATGAAGTGGTTTTGGATAAACTGGCAGCCAAAGGGATTCATACCGCCTTTGTGACGTTGCACGTGGGCGCAGGCACCTTTGCCCCTGTCAAAACCGACAACTTGCTCAATCACACCATGCATAGTGAATATGCGCATCTACCGCAAGCAACCGCGGATCTAATCAATCAAACCCATACAAACGGCAAGCAAGTGATCGCGATTGGCACGACGGTCACGCGTGTGCTCGAAACTGCCTACCAAAAGGCTGCGAGCACGGGCAAACCGCTTGCTGGCTGGTCAGGCGACACAGATATTTTTATTTATCCAGGCTTTAAATTCGCCGTCATCGACAAGCTACTAACCAACTTTCATTTGCCCAAGTCCACCCTATTGATGCTGGTCTCGGCATTTTCGGGTAAACAAGCGATAGAACAAGCGTACAAACATGCCGTCGAGCAGCAATACCGCTTCTTTAGTTATGGAGATGCCATGCTACTTGAGAAGCAGATAACCGCTGAATAAACGAGTGTTTTATACAGTAAATTAACATTTGATACATTGGACACAACAGTTGTGAAATAAACTGGTAAACTAAACCAGATTTTGTTATAAAAGCAAAGATAACCTATATTCTAAGGGCTGCATATGTCTTGTCGTTTATCTCATCGTTTGACTCGCGTACACCGTGCGGTATCGATGGCATTACTGTGTTCGGTAAGCTGTGCCGCCTTTGTTAGTGCCCAAGCGGCCACGATTGGCAAGACCGTTGTGACCTCAGCACAGCATGAGCCTCTAAGAGCCAGCATCAGTGTCTCGGACATTCGGGCGGCTGATTTTTCAGCCAGCTTGGCCAACCCTGCTATCTATCAGCAAATGGGGTTGACGCCAACTGACTCAATGAGGGTACGCTTTCAGCCAACCTCAGAAACCAGCGGCCAAGTCTATATCAGTACATCAAAACCTGTTTCTAAACCCTTTGCCGATATTGTGTTGACCATCAATGATCAGGGTCAGCGTAATGTCGTGCCCAAAACGTTATTGATGCCGCTCGATGCCAGTTTACCTATCGATACCACCAAAAACATCGTAACAGGCGCAAAAAAGCCCAATCTACCTGCCGTATCCTCCAATAATGCCAAACCTTTGACCCTTAGAAAAGGTGCTCCGCCACCACTGATATCGGCATCAGCCGCAAGCTCATCGACAAGCGCTCCTACGGCCGTCAAACGGTCCGCGCCCAACGTGCAACTACCGAATACGCAAGGGGCCAATACGCAAAGCGCAAGTATTCAAACGCAAGTTGCCTCAGCTGGAATGCCTGCCAAGACATCTGTATCAGCAACTGACCATCTAGTCTATACGCCTAGCCGTTTAGACAATGGGCGTTTGGCAAATGACTTTGAGCTCACGGCCGCCAGTCCAGCGAAGAGCAATGCTAGCCGCCCCAACCCTGCCAGCCGCTTGGACAATGGCCATTTGGCTCAAGAGCAAACCGCCTCAAGTATTAGCACCGCGAGCGAAGTATCACCTGCTACGCAACACACGCTCGGCACAGCGCAAGCAAACAACGCACTAGATACGCTAAATATTCAAGTCACGCGTCAGATACAGCCGAGTCAGCAAAAAAACACGGATGTGAGTGCCAGCATCGTAGCTGCCGCCCCAAAAAATGACGCAGCTCAGGATAACCAAACCGCCGAGCAAGCGGCTTTGAGCACAGCGCATACGGCAGCGGCAACGGTTGTCGGTAGCAACATACCGGCTGATACTGCCGCACCCTCTCAATCAAGCACCAACAATCAGACTGCACCTACAAACCACGTGGCGGCAGACTCTATAGCAGACGCCCAAACGCAAAGCACGGCAAGCGTTCAATATCAAGTACAGCGCAATGATAGCTTATGGATCATTGCTCAGCAGATTGCCCAAGAAAACAATGTCGATATTCAGACCGTGATGAAACAGATCCAATCACAAAATCCCAATGCTTTTATCAATAAAAACGCAGACCAGCTCAAAGCCGACGCCAAGCTAAATCTGCCAAATTATGATGTATTGCCATCACAGCAAGCATTAGAGGCCGCTATCAACGCCCAAAAACAAAAATATCGTCGGCGGATAAATACCCCTGTCGCACAGCCAGCTCCTAAAGCAAAGCCCCATACAGCTAAAGCGCAAAACAACTCAGCACCTGCAGCCAAGTCACAAAAAAAACCAACCATTACCAAGACCCTGCCAAGAGCGCAGTTTTCTGTATTGGCTCCAGGACATGATGGCAATGCCGATGGCACCCAAACCAAATCAGCGGCGGCCACAGGCAATGGAATTAGCACAGACATACTAGCTACTTTAAAAGCATCACGGCAAGCGGCAGCCTCTCAGGCCCAAAGCTTATCCAAGACCAGTAGCGCACTTGACAGTTATACGCGAACAATTCAATTACAGAATCAAAAATTGGCAGAGCTGCAAGCTCGTCTCAAAAAACTACGCAACCAATAATTGCCTGATATAGCAGCGTATTATGCTGTGATCATAGGCGTGGGAGTAACAATGGACAATATGCTATACATCATCGCCGGCTTGGTACTGATTGTATTAATAGCGGTTTTAGTGATACGTAAAAACAAAGCGCAAAAACCTTCGGCGCAGCCTTATGTCAAATCAGATAGAAATGCAGCGGCACAGACACCAGCGCCAAAAGCAAGTGCGCCCGTACAAACTGATGTCAGCGGCGAAAACAAGTTTGACACCATCACCATTGCCCAGCGCTTTATAGATCAGCAGCGTTATGACAAAGCGATTGAAACACTCAATCGCGGCTTGCGCGAAAAGCCTAACGACAGTCAGCTTTCTTTGAAGCTGCTAAGCATCTATGCGACGATCAATCAATCAGAGAATTTCAACAAAGTCTATGACACCATCAGCTCGCAAAATGACCCAAAAAGCCTTGCCTTAGCAGATGAGCTAAAGATGCTGTTTTTTGAAGAGCAAAATCAAGTCGCCGCGCAAACTGCGCCCGTTGAGCAAGCCGCCGACTTTGAAAGCATAGATTTTGATCTGCCAACGACACCTGCCAGTCCCACCCATGATGTGGCAACTGATGATATCAGCGAGAGCGATGCCTCCTTAACTTCTTCTGTCGAGACCCCAGCATTATCAGAACAAGTGCTGGCAGATGACAATACCGACACAGATTTTGCTTTGACGCTCAGTGATTTGGAAGCGGATTTAGATGAGCCGGCACTGGCAGCAATGCCTACCACGGCAGCTGACGAGAGCACTGCGGCCACAGAAACGACTGAAGAGACAGATTTTAGTGAATTCGACTTTGGTCTTGAGGACATTGAAACAGCGCAGCCAGAGTCATCTGATGTCTCAACCCAAGCGGACAGTGTCGGCGCGGATACCAATGAAGCGCTAACGCTAGATGAAGAGGATTTCGTCTTAGATTTTGATGATTTAGTGACAGATATGGATTCAGAAGATGCTGCTGATAAAGCAAGCACGACTGACCACATGACTGATGCGACCGCCCAAAGCCGCAACGACGACTTTGTCTTGTCCTTAGACGATTTGGATGACGCAGATGACTTAAACGTTGCATCAGAGACTGGACTAGGAATTGAAACAGAGTCTGACTTAGCTGACTTAGATGTTGAAACAAACACTGATGAGCCTGTGCTTGATCTGAGCGATGAGATAAGTGGCGAATTAAGTGATGACAGCATCGATATTGATGACTTAACATTAGACAGTGATTTTGCAGACAGCAGTGATGACGCTACTCCTACTTTGACAGCAGCCTCTGAGCTGACTTCGAGTAGCCCCACATCGTTTGATGATAATACATTGATCGATGATGACTTTGATTTTGATCTTGATGCATTATCAGATGAATCGGATACAGCAGCAAGCTCAGCTGCCCCAGTAGCAGCTCAACCTGCCGGGAGTATTGAAAAAGATAACGCTGAGGACTTCTTAGCACGCTTTGCCGCTGATTTTGACTTTGTCAAATCATTAGACAGCAATCAGGTAGCATTAGACTTGGCAGGTCAGTACCTACAGCTAGGCGAGTACGATAGTGCCAAACGCTTGCTCAATGAAGTCATTTCTCAAGGCAATAGTGCACAGCAGCAGCAAGCGCAGTCACTACTCGAGCGCACAGCGTAATTAAAAAGCAGGCTTTTTTATCAGCAAGTATTCTTGTGCCTTGAGAATACTTGCTTTTTTTTGCATTGAGCCTTTATAGTAGGGTCTGATTTAGATGACTATCAATTTATTGAGCAACTCATTGAGCAGTTCATTTGAGCGATTGAGCTGGGGTACCCTAGCTTTTATTTTTATTTACTTTTTATGACGGCGCCGACTATGCCCTCTTCTGTTATGACCAAGACGCTTACTGATCCCGTCCAGCTGATTTATGCAGGCGGCACTTTTGGCAGTTATGGCCGGCCATTAGCACCGCTACCAGCAGAGGTGTTTTTACCGACGTTACAAACACTGCTAACAGAGCCAGATCATGCCCACTATCTGCCGCCAGTCTCTTGGCTAGACAACACTTTGATCAAAGACAGTAGCCAATTGACGCCCGTCGATTTTGTGCATTTTTACCAGCTGATACTAGCCGCCTATGCGCAGGGGCACAGACGTTTTGTGCTGATCACTGGTACCGATACGCTCAGTTATCTCGGGGCGTTTTTGGCAGAGGCCTTTGCAGGGAGTGATATCTGTGTGGCGGTCACTGGCAGTATGCGCCCGCTATTAGACAGCGAGATGCTACATACCTATAGCGTCGATACGCATAGCGATGCGTGGGGCAACCTAAACGATGCGTTAAAACTGGCAGCAGCGGGTGAGTCAGGAGTAAAAATTGCCTTTGGCGGCGAATCTTGGCCTGCGCAAACGGTACAAAAAATCCATAGTCATGATCTCATGGCGTTTACTGGTCACTCTCGGGCAGCCTATCCTGCCAATAGTTATATAAAGCACTTGCCAGATGCCCGCCGCCAACACTGGCTCGAGGACCAACAAGAAGTCAGCAAAAGCATCGATGCTCGTGCCAAGCAAGCACGTATTCATGCGCTGTATTGCCTACCCAACGATACTGAGGTTATGAGCAATCAGCTACAAGCCCTACTTTCTCAGCCGCCATGTGGCATTATCTTATTAGGATTTGGTGCAGGCAACGTGCCCTATTCAGCTGATTTGGCGCAGGCATTAACCCTTGCGCATCAGCATGGGCATATGGTGGTTTGCGCCAGTCAATCGCCTTTTGGCGGCGTGAGTGACAACTATGCGGCTGGCAGTTGGCAATATGAGTATCATGTCATCGCTGGCGGCCGGTTGACCATTCCAGCCATCTATGCGCGATTATTGTGGCTGCTGCTACGGTACGACAGTCCTACCAGACGCCGTCAACGCTGGACAAACAATGTCAGCCAAGCCAGCATCACCATCAAAAAGCGCTGATCTGATCGGTCCTATTAAAGCCATAAGAAACTCTTACCATTTACTTTATAAGCCACACATTATCATGTCTGAGATACTCCCTATCGAAACCGCCAGCAAAAAACCCACTTACACCCTAGCAATCGCTATTGAGTTTTTGGGTACGCAGTATCACGGCTGGCAGCGGCAACAAGAAGTGCTGGGTGTCCAAGAAGCCCTCGAAACTGCTATCGGCAAAGTCGCCAATGAGACCGTAGAAGTCGTCGCCGCAGGGCGTACCGATGCCAGCGTCCATGCCAGTAATATGATTGCCCACTTTACCACTCACGCCTATCGCCCGACTCATAATTGGCTTCGCGGTGTAAACAGCCTGCTCCCCGACGACATTGCGCTGCGCTGGATACAGCCCATGCCGAACGACTTTCATGCACGGTTTGGCGCTATCGCCCGTCGTTATCGTTATATCACCCTCAATCAACCCCAGCGCCCTGCTATCTTAAACCATCAAGTCACTCATATTTATGAACCACTTGACTTGGCCGCCATGCAGCAGGCAGCAGCGGATATCGTCGGTACGCACGACTTTAGTAGCTTTCGCGCCGCCGCTTGTCAGTCCAATCAGCCAGTGCGTTCAGTCAGTCATGCCAGATTGTTTGCCCATGGCCAGTTTATCGTGTTTGACATTCAAGCAGATGGCTTCTTGCATCATATGGTACGCAACCTAATGGGCACCTTGTACGCTATCGGCAAGCACGAGCTAGAGCCGGCTGATTTTTTGACTATTTTGGCCAAAAAAGACCGTACTATTGCACCACCGACCGCCTCTGGTGACGGCCTATACTTTATCAATGCTTGCTATCCCGAGCATTGGCAAAAACTATTGCCCACCGCGCCTCTTACGCCCCTCTGGCTAAACCTGCCTGACTGATATACATATCGATTACAAGCTGTCAAGCCAAAACCAGGTTCTGTATTGCTTTAATACGCTAGCTTGCGTATAATATGGGCTTATTTTTAACTGATTGATACAAAATTATGGCAAAAGACGATATTATCGAATTTGAAGGCGAAGTCATCGACACCCTTCCAAACACATTATTTAAAGTTCGTTTAGAAAACGGACACGAAATCATCGCGCATATCTCTGGTAAAATGCGTAAACACTATATCCGTATCTTGACTGGCGATAAAGTCAAAGTCGAGATGACCCCCTATGACTTATCAAAGGGTCGTATCACCTATCGTGGTAAAAACTAATTGCGATAAAAATCGACTTTAATAAAATCGATTTTATTCAACAGTGATGACGATTACGCGGTTATGACAAATCTCATCATTACCAAATGATGCAGTACTTGCTAAGACGTTTTTAAGAGCACTTTTGTGAATGCTTGGGTGGTTTAACAGATAATAATAATGAAAATGCAAACCTACTCATTATTGGCTATCAATGTTTTGTCTTACAAGTTAGTCAGATCAATATAAAAAAGATATGGCGAGACTCGAATAAGTTTTTTGCGGCATCGAGCGGCGCTGGCACAGCACGCAAGAAGAGTTTGTACCAATCTCGCGAATTTATGCTGTGTATCTTTTTTATTTAGTAATGACTATATCCGCCATACCCGCATAAAAATACCGCTAACTGATGGTTAGCGGTATTTTTTTGACGCGTTCATAAAACCCGCCCTTATAAGCAAAAAACTTTGATGGTTTCATGCCCTCTGTCTTTTGCCTAAAGCTATTTGAACTCTACCGTAGCCCCATCTTGTATGACACCCAATAGCGCCAAGGCATCCCAGTTGGTCAGACGCACGCAGCCTGCAGATGCTTGACGGCTGATACGGGCAGGGTCCGGTGAGCCATGAATACCATAAGAGGGTTTACTCAGGCCAATCCACACAGAGCCGACTGGGTTGTTAGGGCCTGGCGGCAAGATAGCTTTGTTCCCATCATTGGCAGTATAAGTATAGTTGGGCTCATGAACCTTGACCTCTACTGTATGCGTGCCTGATGGCGACGGAGTGGCCGTACTCCCTACTGTCGTCGGATAACTGGCAACCAGTGTCCCTTTGTCATCGTACGCATATAGCGTCTGGGTGGTTTTGTCAGCGACCACACGGCTGACGGGCGCGGTGTTAGGGTTTCCTGGATTATAGACCGTTATGGTCTCACCCGCTGAAAAGCTGGCATTGGAGTTTAGGGTTTTGAGATATTTTTCACTCATGTGAAACTTCTCTGCCAACGCCTCTATCACACTTTCATAATACAGACCCTCTAGCTCAGCTTTTGCGGTAGCGCCCGCTGGGATAGTAGTGGTTTTGATATCGACGTCCGCGTCTGTCAATTGGTAGCTGACCAACACAGGCTGCATCATAAGCACCTTATCACTCGTAAGGGCTTGCCAAGTCTCGGTATTTAAAGCCTCTGTGACACTTAGGCCATTGGCTTTTTGAAAGGCTTGCATGGCTTTTTTGGTGTTTTTTCCCCAGTATCCATCGACCGCACCCACGCCACTGTGATGCCAGTTTAATAATGCTTGTAACTTGGTGCCAATTGTCCGATCGATATTAGTACCTGACGTCCAGCTGGCGTCGTTTACTTTTTTTGCCATCGCTGGCAAATCGTCGGTGCTGTACTTAATGGTAGGAAGCAGTTTGTTAAGCGACATCGACGTTTTGCTATCACCAGTCAGCTTTTGACTGACGCCGTTGGTGACTGGGCTAACGTCTTTAGTGGCGGCGGATTTGCTCATCGTTGCCTGAGCATCGCCCCTGGCATTGTCTGTATCGGCGATAACGCTTTGTCCTATCAATACGGCAGCTGAAAAACCAACCGCGGCGAGCGCTGCACTGATTTTATTTAAATGATACATGTGTGCTCCTAGCATTTTTATCAGGTTTTATTGTTATATCGATTATTTTTATCAGATTGTTTTTTATCAGTTGTATACGTGAAATATGGTGCCATATCGGTCTGTGAGCATATAACACCTTTATGTTAATAAGACCGGCCTTCTGCACAAGCTGTGTTAATAAAAGTACTTTTTTGCGGATAACAGGTTGGTTATGTTACCCAGCGCAGCCAAATGAATATAAGACAAATATAAAAAACCCATAAACTGCACAGCAATTTATGGGTACTAAATTTACAACATATAATGATTTAATAGTCAAAAAATGAGCCGTCAGACGTTAAATGAGTCGTCAGACTTTGTATATGGCTTTTTATAGGGCGCAATATCGCAGAGCCTTATACCAATTTTGCCAAAACGGCTTGTCCCATTTGCTGACAGCCAACCTGGGTCAATCCAGCTTCACTAGGATCTAAAATATCGAGCGTACGAAGTCCATCATCCAGCACGTCGCTGACTGCTTGCTCAATGGCTTGGGCGGCCGCTTCTTGCTTAAAGGTATAGCGCAGCATCATGGCAACAGATAATATCGTCGCTAATGGGTTGGCCTTGTCTTGCCCTGCGATATCCGGTGCCGAGCCATGACAAGGCTCGTACATGCCTTTTCCTGACGCATCAAGACTGGCTGATGGCAACATACCAATGGACCCTGTCAGCATCGCAGCTTCGTCAGATAAGATGTCACCAAACATATTGCCCGTCACCATAACGTCAAACTGTTTTGGGTCTTTGATCAGCTGCATACACGCATTATCAGCATACATATGTGATAACGCCACATCACCATACTCAGCCTGCTGCATCTCAATCATCGTCTGCTTCCACAGCTCAGTGACCTCTAAGACATTGGCCTTATCCACTGAGCAGACTTTGGCAGCACTACCTGTCGCGGCTGCCCGCGTTTTTGCCAACTCAAATGCCACCTTGCCGATACGCTGAATCTCGCTTGTGCTATATACCATGGTGTTATAGCCTTGCTGCTCACCATTATCTAGCGTACGAATACCGCGCGGCTCCCCAAAATAGATCCCGCCTGTCAGCTCACGCACGATTAGTAGATCGAGACCTGAGATGATTTCAGGCTTAATGCTCGAGGCATTGGCCAACTGGGGATACAGCTTTGCCACACGTAGGTTGGCAAACAAGCCAAGCTCACCGCGAATCTTCAGAAGACCACGCTCAGGACGCTTGCTGCGCTCGATACCATCCCATTTTGGACCACCGACCGCGCCTAGTAATACTGCATCGGCGGCACGGGCACGAGCCAAGGTCTCATCTGGTAAAGGCACGCCAGTCGCATCGATGGCGACGCCGCCGATCAGTCCAGATTCGAGGGTCAAATTTAACGCAAACTTATCATTGACGGCATTTAATACATCAATGGCTTGGGTCATAATCTCAGGGCCGATGCCATCGCCCGCTAGTGTCAAAATCGTTGCCATACTGATCCTTTTTGATAGGTTTTTATTGAATAATATTGCTATGGGTTTTTGCTAAAACGTACAAAAAGATACGCCTTCGCTACAGCGTATTTAGCGGCTTTTAAGGCGTGTCTTTATCCCAAAACTGCGTTAAACATGAAACAAACGACAGTCAAGCAGGCTATCTGGCATAGATGGATGACCTCAACGTATTAACCAGATTTTTATATACGGGTTTCTACAAACTCACCTCGATGCTTGCTATCTAACTGCTTACAAAACCGGCGCTGTACGGTACTACCCTGTAGCAGCTCAATGCATAAAGGCTCGGGCGACGCGGTCTCTAGCAAGCTGCCTGACTTGTTACTAGGTTTTTTTTGATAAGCACGTAACTGATAAGTCCCTGCCTGAGTAAAATCATGAATCATGGCAAAACGCTCAACATAGCCCACGTTGTTTTCTGGATAGAAGTTGACGTGAATTTCGCGCTTGGCTGGCATGACTCTGGCATAGTAATTGGTCAATCCTGGCATTGCAGAGGCGGATAGCGGCACTATCTTGATCGACTTTTTATTGACAAGCGGCGTCATCCCTGCACTGGCTGAGGCTTTTTTTACGCCCTCTGCAAGCGTCGTCACCATGGCTGGATTTACCGGCTCGTGACTGTCAGGAGCGATGACGAGTGTTTTGTCTATCTGCACGATTTCGCAGTGATAGGTTCCAACACACGCGATACTTACCTCGCCTGCGACTGGCTGAATATGGCCTACCCATACTTTGGCATTTTCGGCTTCATCGATTTTTTGATAACCGGTTAATAGCTGGCAGCCTGACATTAAAAAACTGGCAGCAATCACTGTACTGGTCCACAAAGCATAACGTGTTTTATTCATAATGGCGGCTACTGTTTATAATAAGGAAGATAAAAACAACACAACGACCCCCTTATTTTAGCCAGTTCACCGCCATAACTCAACGCTGCATTACTATTGTTCAGCACGTTGCCCACCGCGGTTAAGAGGCACTTTGTTTATGCTTGTACGTCATTAAACACCCAAGGTGTTTTTTGCTTCATCTTGTCCTCATACGCTTTGATGGCGTCGCCTTGCTGCAAAGTCAGTCCGATGTCATCAAGACCATTTAACAAGCAATGCTTACGAAACTCATCGACCTCAAAAGCGTACTCTTCACCGCTTGGAGTGATGACCATTTGACGCTCAAGATCGGCGGTGAGCTCATAGCCTTCATTGGCCATGGTCGCTTTCATCAATTCATCGACAATCTCTTCGTCTAAGACGATGGGCAACATACCGTTTTTAAAACAGTTATTATAAAAAATGTCGGCAAAGCTTGGCGCAATAATCGTACGAAAGCCATATTCTGACAGTGCCCAAGGCGCATGCTCACGGCTTGAGCCACAGCCAAAGTTTCTGCGTGCCAGCAAAATGGTAGCACCTTGATAGCGGGGCTGATTTAAGACAAAATCAGGGTTGATCGGGCGTTTACTATTATCTTGCCCCGGAAACCCTTCGTCCAAATAACGCCAGTCGTCAAATAGATTGACGCCAAAACCGGTGCGCTTAATAGATTTTAAAAACTGCTTGGCGATAATCTGGTCGGTATCGACGTTTGCGCGATCAAGTGGGCAAACGATACCCGTTTGGGTGTTATAAGCTTGCATAGTTTTTCCTATCAATTCAATGAGGGAGTTATGGATGAACGGTCTTAAAACGTACGCACATCGACAAAGTGACCCGCCAATGCTGCTGCTGCTGCCATCGCGGGGCTGACCAAATGCGTACGACCACCATTGCCTTGACGGCCTTCAAAGTTACGGTTAGAGGTTGAGGCACAATGCTCTTCAGGCTCTAGCTTATCGGCATTCATCGCAAGGCACATCGAACAGCCAGGCTCACGCCACTCAAAACCCGCCTCCGTAAAGACGGTATCCAAGCCTTCTGACTCTGCCTGTTGCTTGACCTGCCCTGAGCCCGCCACCACGATCGCTTCCTTGATATTGTCAGCGACTTTGCGGCCTTTGATGACCGCAGCAGCATCACGCAAGTCTTCGATACGCGAGTTGGTGCATGAGCCAATAAAAATACGATCAAGCTGGATATCAGTAATCTTTTGCCCTGCACTTAGGCCCATATAGGTGTATGCGCGTAGCCAGCCTTCTTGTTGCGCCTCATCGATAGCTTCGTCAGGTGTCGGAACAGACTGAGTGACATCGACGACCATTTCAGGTGACGTGCCCCAAGACACCTGCGGCGCAATCTCACTACCATCAATCTCAATTACGCTATCAAATACGGCATCATCATCTGAGTATAACGTACGCCAATAAGCTTCGGCTTGCTCCCACTGCTCCTCGGTCGGCGCATAAGGACGACCTTTGACATAGTCAATCGTTGTATCATCGACCGCCACCATACCAACGCGTGCGCCCGCCTCAATCGCCATATTACAGACGGTCATGCGCCCCTCCATGCTCATGTCTTCGAACACTTGCCCTGCAAATTCAATAGCGTATCCTGTGCCGCCTGCCGTACCGATTTTGGCAATAATCGCTAGCACCACATCTTTTGGCGTCACGCCAGCGCCAAGCGTACCATTGACTCGGATTTGCATATTTTTTGATTTCTTTTGAATCAAACACTGAGTGGCTAAGACATGCTCAACCTCAGAGGTACCGATGCCATGCGCTAAACAACCTAGCGCGCCATGAGTGGCGGTATGTGAATCACCGCAGACCACTGTCATACCGGGCAGCACCAAGCCCTGCTCAGGACCGACCACGTGCAAAATACCTTGACGCGCATCATTGATGGTAAACTCAGCAATATCGAACTTGCTACAGTTTTCATCCAACGTCAGTACCTGCAGGCGCGATACTTTGTCTTTGATACCCGACACGCCCTCTAAGCGCTCTTTGGTCACTGTTGGGACGTTATGATCTGGGCTTGCGATATTCGCAGACAGACGCCACGGTGTGCGATTGGCCAGCTCTAAGCCTTCAAAAGCTTGCGGACTTGTCACTTCGTGCAGCAAATGGCGATCGATATAAATCAGGCTCGAGCCATCATCACGCTTGGTGACTTCGTGAGCGTTCCAAAGTTTGTCATATAACGTTTGACCGGCCATATTGCTATCCTTTATTGATTGCTAATTGCTAATTGCTAATTGCTCAGTTTTTCACTGACTTACTATTTTAACTGACTTACTATTTTACCTGCTTGCTATCGGTAAGCAAAAATGAGGTCTAGTCTAGGTAGTATGTTGGTATGTCTTATCTCTACGCCAACGCTTTGTCAGGTCGGCATACTTATCTAGTATTTATTGCTAAAAACTGCGCTTAAAACAAGCGTTATACGAAAAAACACCGCCGTTTATGCAATAAATATGTGACAATACGTCTCGATGTCTTGTGATTATAGCAGGCTAATCCTATAATAATAATTGATGATTTTTACATAGACACAAACTTTTATTTCTAATACATTGTGATTGGGTCAGCCAACTTTTATTTATAGCTTACAAAGTAGCTAAGGACATCCGTTTGAACACCACAAATTTGACGACATTCGTTACCGTTATGCACACTGGCAGCATCTCAGGCGCAGCCGAAAAGCTGTTTATCACTCAGCCTGCAGTCAGTAAACGTATCAAAAATTTGGAAGATGAGTTTAACATCACTTTGTTCGATACTGTCGGACGCGGTATTGTACCCACGCAAGCGGCGACCGAAATGCTGCCACATGCCAAACGCTGGCTTGAAGATTATGAAAACTTCAAGATAAACCTGCAGCACTCCCAGCATATTGTATCAGGTAAGCTGATCATCGGTACCAGCCATCATATTGGCCTACACCATTTAGCGCCTGTCCTCAAACACTTTATCCAAGCGTATCCTGCCGTCCAGCTAGAAGTGCATTTTGTCGATTCAGAGGCGGCACACAAAGCAGTATTAGATGGTGACTTGTCACTGGCGTTTGTCACTTTGCCACCTGTCTACGACAAGCGGCTGACCTACCATACGCTTTGGTCTGACCCTTTATACTTTATGACAGGCACTTTGTCACCATTGGCGACCAAATCCAATGTGACGCTCGAGCAGTTGGCTCGCTATCCTGCGATTTTACCATCGGCCAATACCTTTACCAGTCAGATTACGCTGGCTGAGTTTGCCAAGCATAACCTCAAGCCTTATGCGACCATGAGCACCAACCCATTAGAGTCTATTCGTATGCTGGTCTCTGTCGGTCTTGGCTGGTCGGTACTGCCGCAGACCATGATCAGTCAAGACTTAGAGCGTATCGATATGGCGGACAATATCGAGTTACAGCGTTATCTGGGCGTGGTCATCAATCCAAAGCTGACTCAATCTAGCAGTGTGACGGCGCTATTGGATCTACTATCTCCTATCGATTAATAAAGTGACTCATACTATATAGCATCAGTCAAGGCGCATAATTCTTGTGCCTTACCATTAGCAAGCACGCCATTCGCATTTGTAGTAGTCATACGTTATAATACGCTTGACGTTGTTTTTATAACAAAAATTTACCATATAAACAC
Organism: Psychrobacter sp. Rd 27.2; assembly: GCF_001921755.1. Taxonomy (NCBI): domain Bacteria; kingdom Pseudomonadati; phylum Pseudomonadota; class Gammaproteobacteria; order Moraxellales; family Moraxellaceae; genus Psychrobacter; species Psychrobacter sp. Rd 27.2. The sequence continues at coordinate 42,174 of NZ_MRYB01000006.1, forward strand.
TGATAGTCATATATTGAACACTTCGAGTAATATATGATAGGTGTCAGTAGGTTTAATGGTTTTAAATGATTGGTTATATTGGCGACCAATATAGTTATATAACTATAGGTATATAACTGGCAAATGCGATAAAGCGAAGCATCGACTTTTTGATTTGCTCCTTGTTGAATGACAATCTTTATTGACTACGCCATGTGCTATTTATGAGCGGATGATTTGGTCGATAATCGCAGTGTCATGATCTATATACCTTCGCCCTAGAGCAACGCCAATCATATAAAACTAACAGCAGATATTGAATCAAAGCCATTATGTCCTACTTAATGGCTTTTTTTGTCTTTAGATATTGTTTTGGACAACGTCTTGTAATACTTACTCTTTATAGTTAAAAATAATTACCGCCAACGCAGTTGGTTAAGGACAATTTATATGAACGGAGTTTCTAGTGGCGTGCTGATATCGCTCGGCGCCTATTTTTTAGTGATGATTGGGATTGGCATTTATGCTTACTTTAAGCAGGCCAATGACACAGAAGGCTATATGCTCGGTGGCCGTAATCTCAGCCCAGCAGTAACGGCACTCTCAGCGGGTGCCTCAGATATGTCAGGCTGGCTATTGCTTGGATTACCAGGCGCTATGTATGCCGATGGCGTGGTCAGTGCTTGGATTGCCATCGGTCTGACATTGGGTGCTTTTTTAAACTATATCATCGTGGCACCTCGCCTTCGTGTGTATACCGAAGTAGCTGACAACGCTATTACCCTACCCGATTACTTCGCCAACCGCTTTGAAGACAAGTCACACATGCTACGTGTCATCTCAGCCGTTGTCATCATTCTATTCTTTACCGTCTATACCGCTGCAAGTCTTGTGGGGGGTGGTAAACTTTTCGAAAGCTCATTAAACCTATCTTATAGCACAGGCTTATGGGTCACCGCTGGTGTGGTCGTCATTTATACCTTGTTTGGTGGTTTCCTTGCCGTGTCGATGACGGACTTTGTACAGGGTGTCATCATGCTGTTTGCCATGGTGATCGTCCCTATCGTTGCCTTGACAGATCTGGGCGGCGTATCAGCCACGACTGATGCCATCAGAACCATCGATCCTAGTATGCTCGATATCACAAGCGGCATGACAGCACTTGGTATCATCTCGCTACTCGCTTGGGGATTAGGCTATTTTGGTCAACCGCATATCATCGTGCGCTTTATGGCGATTCGCTCAGTGCGAGATGTTCCAACAGCGCGTAACATCGGTATGAGCTGGATGATTATCAGCCTGATCGGTGCTTGTGTGACGGGTATCGCCGGTCGCGCTTACGTACAAAAAACCGCGATGACTCTAGATGATCCTGAGACCATCTTTTTGGTATTCACGCAGTTTTTATTCCATCCATTGGTTTCAGGCTTCTTGTTAGCGGCCATCTTGGCAGCGATCATGAGTACCATCTCATCTCAGCTATTGGTGGTATCAAGCTCATTGACGAAAGATGTGTATAAGCTGTTTTTTGATAAAGAAGCACCAGAGGCGCGCCAAGTACTGGTCGGCCGTATTTCTGTGATTGTCGTTGCTGTCATCGCTATCTTATTAGCGTCGAACCCAGACAGCTCAGTACTGAACCTCGTTTCTAACGCTTGGGCAGGATTTGGCGCGGCATTTGGCCCACTCGTTATCTTTAGTCTGACATGGCGCGGCATGAACCGTAACGGCGCTGTCGCCGGTATGGTCGTCGGTGCCTTGACAGTCATCCTATGGGTCTATGGTCCATTTGAGATGAATGGCGTACCACTAAATAGTTGGTTATACGCCATCGTTCCAGGCTTTATTTTAAGTACCATTGCTATCTTTGCAGTGAGTATCATGACTGGCGGTCCAAGACCTTCGGTATCTGCCAAATATAAAGAGATGGAGCTGAATTTAAACAAATAAGTTCATAAACTATCGAACACTAAAAAACCCTCGCTATCCGAGATAGCGAGGGTTTTATTTGGCTAATACAAAACTGGTAAGATACTTAGAAAGTCTTGGTTAATAATACCGTCGCTGATTTTTCATCACGATCATCATAATAACCAAAGTTACTAGAGGTCGTTTCATAGTCAAACACCAGTCTTGGAGTCAGACCAAGCACTGTGATATCGCGCTTCCAGACTTGTAGACCTAGTGAGGTGGTTTTATCCTCGCGTTTTGTACCCGGCTTACCGCCCACTGCATTATAGTAGCCCAACCATGCACCACTACCAGCTGGATAGGCATCTGCAGGATCTTCGTACTCTTTGATACCATAGCCTGCTGTCGCAAGGGTAGATATACCGTGCTTCCATTCACGCCCCCAACCGACATTGACAGAATTGCGATCGTAGCTGATGATGCTTGATTTGGGGACATCGTTTTGATAATTACCCAATCCACCATAGAAGTACTCTTTGGCATCTTTGATATAAAATGCGTTTAGGCCAAGGAACTGACCATCGGTTTCTCGGTTTTTATTGTCGTCATCCTCAAACGTTTCATTGGACAAAATACCGGTGGCCGTCAATTTCAACTTTGGTTTTACCCAGCGTGAGCCGCTGACCGTGACCCCTTTACGTAGGCTATAATCTTCTTCATCGTAATACCGCTTGGTCACAAACGGTGTGAGTGAGACATCATTTTTGGCATCATCATAACCAATACCAGCAGAAGCGGTCAGCAGATAATCGTTATAATCCGTTTCATCCCAGTAGCCTTTTAGTGAAGCATTTCCGCCTACGGTTGCATAAAAATTCTCAGGTAAATTAAAGCGCTTATTGGCACTGCCAGACACCTGAATACCGTTGGCCGTTTTTTGTTCGATTGAACGCCCCAGACTAGATTGAATAGACTTAGACGGCGCGTCATTGATATTGCTATCTCTGACATAGCTGGCTGAGACGTTAAACTGCCATTTTTCTGAACTATTTATTTGAGCCAACGAGTTTTGAACTCTCGCCATCACAGGCGCTGGTAAATCAACCGACTGTAGCTTTAAAAACTGCTCTTTTGCGGCGGCATACTGCTTATCTGCTTGCATGGCAAGCGCCATATTTAGGCGTACAGGGTGAAAATCTGGATCTGCTGCGAGCATCTCACGGTAAATGGCGATGGCTTGCTTGTTTTTGGCTTCACTGCGATATATTAAGGCGTCAGCGAATTTGATGAGCATGGGATCATTGGTTTTAAGTGCTTTATAATGCGGCAATACTTCTTTTACCGTGACCATATCTTGCGCGGCTAACGCATCATTTAAAAACTTACTAAACGCCGCTGGGTTGGCTTTTAACGCCGCCAAATTGTATGTCGTGGCAGCAGCAAGTTGCTGACGACTTTTGATGGCACGCTGCGCCTCTGTATCAGAAACCGCGGTAGATGGCGCTGTGGGATCTGATACTGCTGTTTGATTTTCACGTTTGAGCAGCTCAGTTGCCTGATCAAGCTCCGGCCCTATGTCTGGTGGCGTATCTTCTGCCATGACGGGTACAGAATAAGCCATCATTAGTGAAACACAGAGCGTAAGAGGTTTGAGCATATATTGATTATTCATGGGTATCCTTACCTAAGTATGATCATTAATCTTCCAAACTTAATCATCCTAAGGGATTTTAAACGTTTAAGCGAGAAAAAAAGCGTCCTAAGACGCTTTTTCGTTTGGGTTGTACAGTCATATTCCTTTATTGCTTTTCGGCGCCAAAGGTTCCTTGAAAGGTCGTGCCTGTTCCTGGTGTGGTACCTGTTCCTGCTACATTACCAGGTTGAGCTTCTTGATAAATGCCTCCTAGGAACTTTGCACCATCACCATAAAAACCACCTGATGTCGCAATATTGTCCTTACTACCAGCGAAAGTATTTCCGGTAATATTAGCACTGATGCCAATGTTTTTATTAATACCAGCAAATGTCAGCTCACCTGTCATAGAATCATTGACGAAATCTACATTAAATGTCGATGTGCCATTGACCACTGGGTCTTTGATAGCGCCTGAGCCTAAATGTAGATTGTCCATATAGGTGGCCACGCCAGCATATTGAACATTACCATCAGTTGGCATATTCTCAGTTGCTTGGCCCATAACGTAAACATTGGTATAGCGTGATTTCACCCCACTACCGATACCACTTTCTTTAACAAGATCGCCGTAGACATGGCCTATCTGCATCTGTGTGTCAAAGTTTCTATACACAGAGTCGTAATTATATTTTAAATCAATGTCACCAATGACAGACCCGACATTTTTGAAGGTAACAGAATTCTTGTCCTTAGACTTCATAAAACCGCTATCAGCGTCAAAGGCGACATCATTATTTCTAACCGTTGTAATCATAGCAGGTTGCTTGAATTTGTTAGGTTTAACAATATCAAGACGGGCTGCAAACTTATCATAGCTTGGCAGATTATCTACAGCACTATCTTCAACTATGTTCGGTGTCGTCTCTTCACCTTCACCCGTTGTAGTGGTAAAGGTTTGATTATCTGTCACAAACTGACGATAACCAATCGCATCATCGGTGCCTAAGCCTGATACGCTACTAATGGTATTGCTCATCACACCTGTTATGGCTTTAGGTTCTGGTACTGGCTCTGCGCTTGGGTCCACCTTAGTAGCGCCATACGTTCCCTTTCCGCCAGAGACTTGATAGACACCGCCTAAAAGCTTGGCATCTTCTCCAAAGAAGCCGCCTTTTGTATCAACGCCGTTCCAGTTACCTGCAAAGGTGTTACCAGTGATTTCAGCTTTAATCTTCTTCTGACTAACGCTAGAGCCATCAAAGGATAACGTCCCATCGACTTGGCTATCAACAAAATCAACTTTGAATTCTGAAGTACCAATGATTGGATCTTTTCCAATGATCTCACTTTTACTATTGCCGATATAGCTGGCTACACCGTTATAGTCAACTTTACCATCATTAATGCCGTTATCGATATTGTACTGTGATAGCTCTTTCATATACTGCATATCGTCGATATTTGTACTATTACCCTGTACATATACGTTCGATAACTTAGATAGTCGGATTACATTGGCTAGGCCTTTAAGGTCTCCATATACATGACCAATCTGCATCTGCTCATCAAAGTTCTTATAAGTTGACGTATAATTTAATTTATTATTAAATATACCGCCAATCTGCTTAAGTTCGCTCTTTTTGAAACTACCTTCATAATCTTCGTCAGATGCGTTTCTCAATTCTACATTTATAGAGTTTTTAAAGTCTCCTGAACCTGTCTCATTCAAAAGCGCAGTGTACGTATCATAGCTAGCAGAAGTATTTGCACTTATACCACTATTATCATGATCTGCAATACTGTTTTGGAAACCAGTTATTGTTACATTGACGGGAGCCTTTGGATTAGTAGGCGCTGGTGGTAGCTGCTGCGCGGCTTCAAGAGCATCTTCTGCTGCTTTTGCTCTAGCCTCAGCCTCTAATCTTGCCGTTTCAGCCGCATCAGCTCGTGTTTGGGCATCCGCCGCTTGTGCTTTTGCATCAGCTGCTTGCTGATTGGCTTCTGCTACTTTCTGTGCGGCCTCTGCTTTGGCATCACCGATGGCAGCTTGAGCTGCAGCTTCAGCTTGGATCACAGCCTCTTCTGCTGCTGCTTGAGCATTCTCAGCGGCTAGTCTTGCGGCTTCTGCTGTCGCTGCGGCTTCTAGAGCAGCGGCTTCGGCCGCTTCTGCTGCGGCCGCGCGCTCTAGGGCAGCAGCAAGCAGGTCTTCACCATTACCGGCGTTTGCTAAGTTTTCTTCTGCTTTTGCTAGGGCTTCTTGTGCTTTGATGGCGTCTGCTTGCGCTTTTTCTGCTGCAGCTTTGGCAGCAGCAGCTTGTGCTTGAACGCCTGCGATGGCTGCATTGGCTGCATCCGCATCTGCTTGTGCTTTCACAGCTGCTTGTTCAGCAGAAGTTTGCTTGTCACTCTTGGCTCCGTAAGTACCTTGAGCACCATTGCCTTGGTAAACACCGCCTAGATACTGAGCGTCACCACCGAAGAATCCACCTTCAGTGAGATAACCGCCGTTAGCATCTGCACTGCCTGAGAATTGGTTACCATTGATATCAGCCGTTAGACCAATCTTACCGGCGTTAGCAAAGCTAAGATCACCTTTCACGTTTTTAGCAACAAAGTCAGCGGTAAAGACTGAGATGCCAAATTGAATGTTTTTGTCTAAACCAGTCTCGCGATAAGTGGCATCTCCTGTATAACCAACTTTACCTTCAGTTGGCATGTTAGCAGTTTGGGTTGCATTACCAACGACAGCCACACCATTGACAGGTAATAGGCCAGCAGCGGCACCGTCAATATGAGCCACTCTTAAGTCATCACTAAAGTCTTTGTATGTTGAGGTGTAGACAAGGTCCTGTTCACCCAGTGAAGCAGTAACCACTTTGGTGGTATTTTCAAATGAGTTGAACCCACTAGATCCTGCTACTGCTGTATCATTGTCACCACTGACTTGAAGCGCTACAGGATCAGAGACTAATCCTCTAGAGGCGATATCTGCCCGTGCTTGTACTTGCGTCTCATCCGTAATGCCAAAGTCACGAGTCGTGGTTGTCAACATACCTTGATTTAGTCCAGTGGCATCGATACTGATATGCTGCACACCGGATTTAGCAGTTTCAGGTGCGTTTTTGATTTGAGAAGCAGCTAAGGCGTCGGCTGCTGCTTGAGTGGCTTGCTGAGCGGCTGCGATTTGCGCTTCTGCTGCGGCAGTCGCTGCGGCTTGTGCCTGCTGAGCGGCGGCCGCTTTCGCATTTGCTGCATCAAGTGCCGCTTGGCGGCGATCTACTTCTGCTTGTAGGGCTTCGGTATTGCCGCCACCTGAAGCTAGAGCATCCGCTAGTGCTTGTTCTACTTCAGCCAGTTTTTGTTGTGCAGTTACCAGCTCACTCTTGGCTTGATCCGCTTCCGCTTGAGCTGTTTCAGCCTTTTGTTTCTCAGCTTGCGCTAATGCTTGTGCTGCACTTGCTTGTTGGTTGGCTTGATCGGCTTTGGCGTTAGCAGCAGCAATCGCTGTTTCCGCTTGTTCTTTGGCGGTGATAGCTTCAGCTTTGGCTTTAGCTTCGGCGGCTTCTGCTGCATCAGCTCGTGTTTGGGCATCCGCCGCTTGTGCTTTTGCATCAGCTGCTTGCTGATTGGCTTCTGCTACTTTCTGATTAGCCTCTGCTTTGGCATCACCAATGGCTTTGTCGGCTGCTTGTTGTGCTTTAATGGCCGCATCTTCTGCTGCAGCTTGTGCTTTAATGGCCGCATCTTTAGCAGCTGTCGCTTTGGTTGCCGCATCTAATGCTGCAGCTTCGGCCGCTTCTGCTGCGGCCGCGCGCTCTAGGGCAGCAGCAAGCAGGTCTTCACCATTACCGGTGTTTGCTAAGTTTTCTTCTGCTTTTGCTAGGGCTTCTTGCGCTTTGATGGCGTCAGCTCGTGCTTTTTCGGCAGCAGCTTGGGCAGCGTCGGCTTGGGCTTGAACACCTGCAATGGCTGCATTGGCTGCATCCGCATCTGTTTGTGCTTTTATCGCTGCTTGTTCGGCAGCAGTTTGCAGGTCACTCTTGGCACCATAGGTACCTTGAGCGCCATTGCCTTCATAAACACCGCCTAGATACTGAGCATCTCCACCAAAGAATCCACCTTCAGTATTGTAACCAGCATTGTCAGCCGCCGTACCTGAGAATTGGTTGCCGTTGATATCAGCAGTAAGACCAATTTTACCAGCATTATCAAAGGTAAGGTCGCCTTTCACATTTTTGGCAACAAAGTCAGCGGTAAAAACTGATTTACCAAATTCGATATCATTATCTATGCCAAGCTGACGATAAGTAGCATCCCCTGTATAACCAACTTTACCTTCGGTTGGCATGTTTGCTTCTTGCGTGGCATTACCAATTACGGCTACACCATTGACTGGAAGTTCTACACCACTAAAGACCGCTTTGCCATCAATGTGACCGATGCGCATGTCATCGCCAAAATCTTTGTATGTTGAGGTGTACGTTAGAGGCAATGTCTGGCCCAAGGCTGGAACAGAAACTTCTGCACTGTCAGCATGACTCATAAAGCCATTCGCAAGCGCTGTGTCAGCATTACCTGATGTTGTGACGCCAACTTTACCTAATAGTCCATCACCTTTGCCTGGTTCTGATTCTGAAGCGATGTCTGCGCGGGCTACGATACTATTATCCGTTGCTTCAAAGTCACGGGTAGTAGTGTTATAAACTTTACTTAGTGGAGTTACATTGATATTCAATGACTGAACGCCAGACTTAGCGACTTCAGGTGCGTTCTTAATCTGCGAGGCTGCTAAGGCGTCGGCTGCTGCTTGCGCGGCTTGCTGAGCGGCTGCAATTTGCGCTTCTGCTGCGGCAAGAGCATCCGCTTGAGCTTGCTGGGTGGCGATCACTTCGGCATTGGCTGCATCAAGGGCGGCCTGGCGACGATCTACTTCTGCTTGTAGGGCTTCAGGATTACCTCCACTTGCCAACGCTTCTGCTAGGTCTTTCTCAGCTTTAGCCAGGGCTGCTTCGGCAGTTTCTAAGTCCGCTTTAGCTTTTTCGGCTAACTGTTTAGAATCTGCTGCTTCTTTGTTTGCTTTTACTGCTTCATCCTTAGCCTTTAATGCCTCTGCTTTTGCTTCTTCAGCTTGCTTTATCGCCTGTTCCTTTCGCAAAGCCTCTAAGTCTGCTCTATCAGCCTCTGATTTAGCAATCGCCTCCGCTTCTTCTACACGTTTTTGGGCATCAGCGGCGTCTTTGACTGCTTTATCAGCACGTGCCTGAGCGTCTGCGGCTGCTTTTTTTGCAGCAGTAATTTCTTTTTCTGACGCACTTTTGACTGCTTCGAGTTTGGCTGCGGCTTCTTTAGCTGCTGCGGCTGCTGCATCAGCTGCCGCTTTCGCTGCTGCTTTTGCCGCTACAATTGCTTGTGCTTCTGCAGTTTTAAGCGCTTCTTTTGCCGCTGTCGCTTCTTTTTCAGCGACAGCAACTTGGCTGGCTGTTGCTTCTTTTAGAGCTGCAATCTTTTTATCTGCCTCAGCTTTTGCAGCTGCAACGGCTTTTATGGCGGCGGCGGCCTTTTCTTCTGCTGTTTTAACTTTGTCCTGAGCTTTCTTAGTCTCAGCTTCGGCTGTTTTCTTTTCTGCCTCAGCGGCTTCTTTGGCAGCCGTTTCTGATGCCAACAAATCTTGTAGCTCTTTAGCTTTGGCTTCTGCCGTATTTGCACGGGCCTCAGCAGCTTTTGCGTTAGCTTCAGCAACTTTCACTTTAGCTACGGCTTCTTTAGCTGCCGCCTCTTTAGCAGCTTTTATCTTACCTTCGGCCTCTTGTGCCGCCGCTTCAATTTTTGCTACCGCCTCTACCCTAGCGGCCTCTGCTGCGGCTTTCGCTTCTGCTGCCTCTGATCTTGCTGCATCAATCGCTTTTTGTGACGCTTCTGCCGCCTTTTGTGACTCGACACCAAATTTCATCTCAGCAGCTTTAAGTGCGTCTTCTGCAGCCTTCGTTTTGGCCTTTGCCTGTTTTAAGGCAGCTTCTGCTGCTTTTGTTTTGGCTTCTGCTGCTTTGATCGCAGCCTCTGCTTGCGCATTACTGCCAGTATCAACGCCGCTACCCTCAGTTTCTGATCCTCCTGCAGTTCCACTGTCATCTTTAGGTATTGTAGGGGATGGCTTGGGCGTGGTGCTGTCTCCACCATCACTAGCGCATGATGCTAGGATTACAGTAGTTAAAATAACGACGCTAGCTTTCAGCGGCGTTTTTAGTTTTTTTGCTGTCGCTACAGCAGATATTGAATGACGGTTAAGTGACATTCGTCTTCCTCCATGAAGAATTGATAACAGTCCATTATTTATCCATACTAGGCACAACAAATATCTAGTGCCACGCATAGATAAACAAATCACTTATAAAAAGTCAATAAATATATCTACAATTATGAATAATGTAACCTTTGGTTACCAATTAATTTCATATTTCTTTTAAACGATATGTTTTGAATCAGTTTTTATTTAAAGTTGATAAAATACTCATTCCTGGCAGACCCAATGATAGTAATTTAAATATTACATATTCATATCACTCTTCATTTATTAGTTACGATATTTATAAAAATATATTAACCAAAAGTATAGCAAAATCAATACTTTAGGATAAATAACGAAACCTTGTTATATTAGCCATAAATATATTATATAAAATATATAACCAATATTTTTTAATAAAAAATAAACTTATTAAGACCTCATTTATTTATTAATTTCTACCCAATTAATTTAAAAGCAGAAAAACAATATCTCTACAAGCAAGAATACTTAGTTAAATTTACCGCAATACTTAAAAAGTATTACCACCATTATTATTAATACGGTGTATTAAATACTTTATAAAATCAAATAAAAATATAAACCTAAGTCTATTATTAAGCAGTACTTTTATGGTTTTTATAAACAAAAAAAAGCGCCCGAAGGCGCTTTTTTTATTCTGAGCTAATAGGCTAATTTATTGCTTTTCTGCACCAAAGGTGCCTTGGAACTTAGTCCCCGTTCCAGCGCCTGCACCTTTACCACCAGCTACATCACCTGCATCTTGGTAAATACCACCCAAGAACTCTGCTTTGTCACCATAGAAACCACCAGCAGTATCGATACCATTGTTACCTGCAAAGGTGTTACCTGTGATATCGGCTTCGATTTTTATTTCATTGTTAGTAGGCATATATTTATAATCACCATCTGCAAACGTCAATGTACCTTCAAGCTTGCTGTTAACAAAGTCAACATCAAACTTAGACGTACCATTTACTGGTGCTATGGCAGCACCTGCTGCAGGACTAGCTGTCCATTTGTCAGCAATCCCTCCTGACTTAGCAATATCGAAATCGCCTAGGTGGATGTTTTCGATATATGTAGCGGTGCCTACATATTGAGCTTTACCATCATTCACCTCAGCAAGATAGTCCATATACGCTTGACTGGTTAGGTTCCCTTGAACATAAACGTTGGCTACTCTAGATACATCACCGGCAACGCCTGAGTTTATGAAACCATAAACATGGCCTGTCTGCATTTGTGTACCGAAGTTTTTATAAACAGCATTGTAATTAAAGTCTGGGTTGAAATTACCCTTACCTGCTTCAACACCTACGGTACCTACCCCTTCCTGTTTTAGATTTATCTTAAGCGCTTGTTGCACAGACTGCGGTTTAACCATGTCAGCACGCAACGACAATGTATCAAATGCGGTGAAGTTATCACCGGTATTTAGTACTTTATCGGCAGGAAGCGTTCCATCGGCAGCAACATCGTCTTGATTACCAGACCAAGTGTCTTTATCATCTCGAATTGCTGAATAACCAATTGCTGAATCTAATTGACCTTGACCAAATGGTAGTTCACGCTCTTTACTACTTAATGCCGTCGATTGAAAGCCGGTTATGTCTGTGTCAGCAGGATCAGTTGGCTCAACTGGTGCTGGCTCAACTGGTGCTACTGGATTAGCTGCTGTACCATCCTTCTCTGCACCAAAGGTACCTTGTGAGCCATTACCTTCATAGATACCACCAATAAAGTTGGCATCTTCACCGTAGAATGCACCTTCGGTATTGTAGCCACTCTCATCGGCGGCCGCCCCTGAGAATTCATTACCGTCGATGTCTGCTGATAGCCCAATTTCACCAGCTTTAATAAAGTTAAGCTTACCTTCAACTTTACTATTGACGAAGTCAGCCGTGAACTCAGAACTGCCATATTCAATCGCATTGTCTACTCCAACTTTACGATTGGTGGCATCACCAGCATACTCAAACGTACCTTCTGTCGGTAGCGTCGCTGTCTTATTACCCACTACAGCTACACCATCTACAGGTACAGCGCCATTGGCTGCTGTGCCATCTATATGGGCAATGCGCATCTCACCGTTAGCACCAAAGTCTTTATAGGTTGCAATGTAAGCCAAATCACCTTCACCAGTTACGTTTCCAGTACCTTCATAAGCTTTGAAGCCATTTTCCGTTTCAGCATCATTGTCACCTGATACCTGAATGGTTATAGGCCCTGGGAGAACACCTGTAAGCGCCAAATCAGCACGAGCATCGACATCTGAGGTACTACGGATTTCAAAGTCACGAGTAGTGGTTGTTTTGACGCCCATCTCCAATGCACTTGCATCAACAGATAAATGCTGTACACCTGATTGCTCAGCTTCAGCTGCAGACTCAAATTTTGGCGTTAACGCATCTAGCTGTTCTTGCAGCTCTTGAGCTTTCTTTTCAGCTGCTGCTTGTGCTTCAGCTGCTGCAGTTGCTCTGTCTTCTGCTTCTTGTGCTTCTTTTTCAGCTGTTTCTTTAGCAGTTTTTGCCTTTTCAGCTTCTAATCTAGCTTTTTCTGCCAATTGTTCAGCTGCTGCTACATCTTCTGCGGCGGCTGACTCTGCAGCGGCTATTTTAGCAGCGGCATCTTTTTCGGCTGCTTCTGCGGCGGCTACAGCAGCGGCTGCACTCGCTTTAGCTGCACTCGCTTCTGACTGAGCCGCTGTTACTTTATCTTGTGCCGCTTTAACTTCCTCTTGCGCTTTATCTGCTGCTGCTTGGATTGCTGCATCTGCGTCTTCTTTAGCTTTCTTCGCCGCTTCTTCTGCGGCGGCTGCTCTGTCTAAAGCATCTTGCAGTGCTTGATCATCGCCGCCACTGCCAGCGTTATCAGCCGCTTCTTGTGCTTTTTCGGCATCGGCTTTCGCTTTTGCCGCATCAGCTTGAGCTTGTTCTGCAGCAGCTTGAGCTTCCGCCGCTTCTGCTTGAGCAGCGGCTAACGCTTTTTCAGCAGCTTCTGCTTGCGCTTTTGTATCTTTAGCTGCCTGCTCAGCTGCGGTTTGATTGTCACTCTTGGCTCCATAAGTACCTTGAGCGCCTTTACCTTCGTACACACCACCTAAGTATTGAGCATCACCACCGTAGAAGCCACCATCTGCGTTATAGCCGTCTTTAGTTCCTGAGAACTTATTGCCGTCTATAGTTCCTTCTAGACCGATTGTTTTATCACTAAAGGTTAGGTCGCCTTTTACGTTTTTGGCCACAAAGTCAGCGGTGAATACTGAAGTCCCAAACTCAATAGCTTTATCTAAACCCAATTCACGATAGGTTGCGTCCCCTGTATAGCCTACTTTACCTTCTGTTGGCACGTTAGCAGCTTCAGTAGCGTTGCCAATAACGACGACACCATTGACTGGTAATGTCTGTCCTAACGCGGCAACCGAACCATTAATGTGACCAATACGCATCTCATCATTGCCAAAATCTTTATAAGTCGAAGTATAAGTCAGTGGTAGATCCATGCCCAACGCATTAATACTCGTACTGTCTTTATGACTCATAAAGCCATTAGAATTAGCAACTTGAGTATCATCAGCACCTGATGTCGTTATTGGCACTTGTGGTAGCAATCCATCTACTTTTTCGGTCTCCGGATTATCAGAGGCTAGGTCAGCTCGAGCATTAACGACTGTACCATCCTCACTAACGGTAAAGTCACTGGTCGTTGTCTTGAATAAACCAATTGATCCTGCATTGATATCTAATGACTGAACGCCAGACTTAGAAGTTTCAGCAGCGTTTTTGATTTCAGCATCTGATGCTGCATCTTGCGCAGCTTGTTGTGCTGCTGCAGCTGCAGTCGCTTCTGCCTCTGCTTCTTGCTGGGCAGTATTAGCGGCAGCGGCAGCGGCGTCGGCGGCAGCTGCCGCTTCTTCTGCTAATTTCGCCTTGCGATCAGCTTCTTTTTGAAGCGCTTCTGAACCACCCCCAGCTGCTAATGCATCCTCTAATGCTTGTTCAGCCTCTTCTTTTGCTTTAATGGCATCTGCTTTTGCTTTTTCAGCAGCAGCAGCAGCAGCTTCAGCTTCTTCTTTCGCTTTGAGGGCCGATGCCGCCTTTTCTTCAGCTGCTTTTTCAGCAGCAGCTATTTGCTCGGCGGCCTCTTTTTTTGCTTTTTCAGCTTCTTCTTTCGCCTTTTGAGCTTCCTGTTTTGCTTTTTCGGCTTCAGCTTTCGCTTCTTCTAGTTGCTTATCGGTAGCACCAGGTATTGGGCTAAAGACATCATCAAGATTATAAGAAGGCTCATCTGTTGTATTACAGGCGGCCAAAATCATTGACGTCAAAAGGACAACACTGGCTTTAAGTGGAGTTTTTAGTTTTTTAGCGGTTGATACAACTGAGATTGAATGACGATTAGGTGACATTCTTCTTCCTCCATGGATGATTGATAGATAGTCCTTTACCTATTCGTACGACATAGGATGGGTCTGTACGATATATAGATAATCAAATTTAGTTTGCAAAGTCAATTTATTGCAGCGAGTACCTGCTGATAAAACATGACGCAAACGTTCATTTATTAAAAATTAAATACATGTATCGACGTGATGTAGGCTTATCTGGCTCATAAGCTAGATAAGCCGTTATAGTTAGATTTCAGATAGTCAGATATCACAATTTATTGGCTTTGATAAGACAGCTTTACGCCCGCGATATAGCCATCATTGTCTTCAGCTTTGCTGACGATACTACCGTTAGGTAGTTGTCCAGTCGCATCGCCAAACTTCAGATATTTACCACCCAAAGATACCGCCCATTCAGGAGTGACATTGTATTTTACGCCACCACCGATACTATAAAACCCTTCAATAGTACCAAGCGAGCTCACCGGATCACCAGCACCAGAGTCATAACCAACCACGACCGAACCTGCTAGTTTTTCATTGAAACGTTTGGCTAGACCCACGTCGACTTTCCATTGGTCTTTGTCATAAGATAATAATGGCAGGCCTTCTGGAACTGCAGCCTTAGAGTAAGCATTGTATAATGGTGGTACGATGGTAAAATCACTCCATGGTACCCAGCGTACATCTAATGTACCTAATAGCTGATACTTTTCACTTAGACCCGTTTGGATATTTAAGTTCACAGACTCAGGCGTTGTGACTGTCGCATCAGTGGTGGCATATTCACCGATTGATTGACCAAGCGCAGAGTCTGGATCAATCCCAAGCTTGCCTAATGCTGTATCTCGTAGAGGTGACCCTAATAGAGGTATTCTCTCTCCCACTGGGGTTTTATGATCAATCTCTGAGCGATACGTTAAGGCAGCATTTAAGGCGATTTCAGGCTTGCTATACGCCAAGCCTGCTACCCAGCCATAGTCAGTGTCACTATTCACATTAGCATCGTAGCCTGTCAACGGACCGTATGCTTGACCGCGCAAGTGCACATCTGCTTTTACCTTTTGCATCACAGGACCGCCATAGACTTGAAAGCCATTGGACTTATAACCGATCAAACCTGTCCATGATTCAGTGTGTACACTGACGTTGGTATTTTTGTCGTAATCTGGGTCTAGTACCGAAGAGTTGATAACTTCGTTTGGAACGGATGTCCCAGTTGATGAGTCGGCAATGGTATCCTTACCTGCTTGAGAGACAAACGTGCTATCGCCAGAGTACTCTACTTCTGCACCAAATGGTTCGTCATAAAACACACCAATACTGAAGTTTTCATTGATGTCGGTTTTGACGCCATAGCGCATAAAGCTATATGTATCTGGAGTTGCATCACCAGTTGACTTACCTTTTCTATAAGCCTCTTCTGTCGAAGTAATGCCATTATTAATATCACCACCTGGAGTAGTGATAGCACCAGCATTATCATGGGCTGATACATCAGTATCAATGTAAGCGTAATCAATCTCGGCATAAGTACCAGGATTAAAAAAGCCTTTGATGTCTTGACCAGAACGGTCGAGGCCAGCAGCTTGCGTCAACGAAGCAGCCGATAGCGTGATCAGAGCGAGGGTAAGTTTAGAGATAGGAAAATTTTGAGACACTTAGATATCCTCCATGAATAAAATAACTGGCAAGTAGCTCGGAGACTATACAGACTAGTGACCTGTACTAGTAACGTCAGCCGATGCTATGCAATCCTTTGCCAAACGACTTAACTGTCGAAAGTAACGATGATTTACGCAACCTTACTTTCGTTGTTATCAGACATTACCGCTATGTAAGACAACGTAACTGATTTCAGTATCATAATTAAACTTCTATACTATAGCAATACTCTTTTAGAGATTTTACAAAGATAGATTTATGTTAATAGAATATTCACCACTGTTCTATTGAGCCAATAATGTGGCATTTTTTACCTCACAAACGCTTTCTTGTCGTCTATATACCACCTTATATGATTCACTATATCTCATTGATTATAATAGATATATTTTATAAAATTTTTTTTGTAAAAAAAGCAGGCCGTTTTAGACCACCATTTTTATAAAGAACAGCACAGTAAAGTATTAAAACAATCGTTCACTGACTGATAAGTATTAACTAGCTATTTGACATTTTGATTAAGCAAAAATCTCATCTATGGTCGACTCTAAATAAAAGAATCATATGTTTATTCACCAGTAAGGCTGACCATATTATTTGTTTTTGCCAAAAAAAAGCGACCCATAATGGATCGCTTTTTTAGTATTTATCTCAGTTTAAAATTAAACTGATTTAGTGCTTATTTTGCTTGATAAGACAACTTCACACCCAGCGCAAAACCATCGTTGTCTTCAAATTTGCTGACGACTTGCTTTGATGGAATTTGACCATCAGCATCGCCGAACCGTAGGTATTTACCACCTGCAGACACTGCCCAGTTTTCTGTGATGTCGTATTTACCACCTAGGCCGACACTATAATAGCCATCAATTGGGCCTAGTGAAGTGACAGGGTTGCCAGCGCCACTGTCCCAACCAACAGTACCACTAACGGCAAACTTTGGCGCTAGACGTTTGGCAAGACCTAACTCTACCTGCCACTGGTCTTTATCATAGCTTACTAATGCCAAGCCTTTATCATCTTGCGTAGCAACTTTACTCACATCGTTGTATAACGACGGTACGATAGCAAAGTCGCTCCACGGTACCCAGCGCACTTTAGCAGTGGCTAATGTGGTTGGATTGATACCCGTTTGGAAATCAAAGTTAACTGACTCTGGTGTGTTAATTTCGATATCAGCATGTCTAGTCGTTGATAGTGGAACGCCGACAGTGGCACCAGCAGCGGTGGCCAAAGGGAAAGACTCAAACGCTTTTGCGCTATGCTTGATCTCAGAGCGATATGTCAACGCCGCTTTTAGCGCAATCTCAGGCTTGCTATATGCCATACCAGCAATCCAACCATAGTCTTGGTCATTGCTAATATGCGTGGTATAGCCTTTTGCTGAGCTGTATGCATCGCCACGCAGCTTCACGTCCGCTCTTACACGCTGAGCAACGGGACCACCATATGCTTGGAACTCTTTGTTTTGACCAAACTTCATTCCAAGAATACCCGTGATACTTTCGGTACGTACTTCAACTTGTGTCTCTTCGCCTGCAACTGCTGCTAGACCTTTAGCGGCTTCTAGACCGATTAGCTGAGCCTGTGCCTCTTTTAGTTGCTCAGCTGTCAAACCGCCTGGGTTACCTGGCGCGAGCGCGCCTTGCAACTGCGGTATCAACACATCATCAACATAATCTTCGGTAACATTAGGGTTGTCTATAAAATCTTGGATGATAGCATCGGCATCAGTATTGGTAATGAAGTCATTTTTACCAATATAGTCGGCTGCGGCGCCAAATGGCTCATCATATAAGACACCGAGACTAAAGGTGTCATTGATATCTGTTTTTACGCCGTAACGGAAAAAGTCGTAATCTTCTGCAATGTCGTCAATTTTGTTGCCTGATGAATCTTGACCACTCACATCAGCATCGATATAAGTATAAACAGATTCGGCATAAGTGCCATCTTGTAGAAATGCGGTGATGTCTTGACCTGAACGATCAAGACCAGCAGCACTAGCAACGCTAGCGACAGATAGAGCAGCAACAGCTACTGTGAGAGTTTTTAAATGAAAAGTTGCGCGCATTGTATATCTCCAAACATCCGCATTGTTTCACTACTTAACCCGACTTTTATGGGTAAGCAGCATCCGAGGGTGAAGATAGTAAAGATTTTGGCACACGAAAACAACTACAAAAACACATTATTTCTTGTTTATGACTGAACAGTATCTTCATCTATTGACTTCCTCCCCTCCCTAAAGTGAGGGGATTCCTACTAAAGACGGCCAAGCCCGACCGCGAGAATGTTTTTTGCTCCATTAACATCTCTGTTATGGGTCGTTTTACAAGAACGACAAAACCATGCTCTTATACCAAGCCCTGATCTACCTTTCGGACTGTCTTGGCGAGAGCCGCAACACGAGCAGGTTTGGGTGGTGTACGCTTCATTGACTTCGATATAGTGGCAACCTGCGTTCGCGCATTTATAATCCAATTGCCGCTTTATTTCAAACCAACCTGCGTCATAGACGGATTTGGCCAGTTTGGATGAAGTGAATGATGTTGATTTGATTTTACCAACAACGATTAGGCTGTTGGCTTTAACAAGCTTTGATGTGAATTTATGGATTAAGTCTTGACGGGTATTTTTGATCTTGGCGTGAATCGCCTTAACCCACTTTTTGTTTTTAGCTCTTTGGGCGGTGACCAGTTTTTCGGCGTATTGATGGGTGACTTTGGTTTGTAACTGATCACCATCACTACTGACCGCTGAATCCTTGCAGCCTAAATCAATACCGACTTGGCCAGTGCCACAAACTGTTTTTGGAAACTCTTTAACGGTGATACAGGCATACCAATGGCCCCGATTGTCTTGTACCAATTCGCAAGTGTTGATGTTGTAGAGCGAGAGATTATAGCTATCCCATAGGTCTATTGTGAGCTTTTGAAGGTCAGCTAAGCTAAATTGCAGGGTGCTTTTTAAAGACTTTTTACCGCTTTGGCGCGTACTGATATGCTTAATCGCGGTCTTTTTAAAGGGAATCCAGCCCAAACTTCTTCTCTTGGCCTTTGGGTTGTTGGTGCGCCAGTTGAGTTTGGCTTTTTTGAATTGTTTACGAGCCTTGGCATGGGTTTCAGAGATGGCTTGTAGGGTTTGGCTGTGCAAGTTTAAATACTCGCCACTGCCTTTGGTATAAGCGGCCAAATCATAAGCTGAAAAGAATCTGCCTGTGCGTTTAAGATGTTTAAAACTTAGCTCATTAACATAATTCCAGACAAAGTTAACCGCCCCAGCCAAGATATTGAGCTGAGTGGCGTGTTTGTCTTTGATGCGTAGCTTGAGCGTTTTCATGGAATCATTATGATATTAATACAGTTGGGTATCAAGGGGTTCACAATATTGTACGACAACAACTGACGCCTGATATTCACGCCCTAGAAGGACGTGGTTTTACGGCGCTGGATGATAAAACAGTCAAACAAAAAACATCCAGTCCTGCATCAGATATTGGTTTAGAAATCAGTAATGTGGCGGTCTATCTGCCATCACATCAAATGGTGCAATACCCACTTCAGTAGCTTGACTGTCTATTTGCTTATAAATGAGCTGTAACTGACGCTGCAATGTATGAATATCCTTATCTTGTCGCGTAATGACGTCATTTAACCTTTCGACAGTGACCTCAAGATGCGCTAGGCTCGTTTGTAAATCGATTACTTGGGCTTGCAAGTCATCTTGCATACCAAACCTGTCCTCTTTATCTTTGAATTGATTCATGTTGTTCTCTAAATAATGGTAAATAGAAGGTCAAATAGACTCGGCGGCAGCATATTTGCAGCAGCGTCAATAATAACCAGTCACCCTTGATGACAGGCATTAAATCGCAGCCACTATGCAAAGTAATAAATAGTGTTGATAAAACCACTTACGCGCACTACAGTGATGCGGTGGCATGTTATACTGCTGGCAATTTTGCAACAACCCCTACCTCACTATTATATAAGCTTAAGATACTCTATGGCACTGATACATCTAAAAGACATTCACTTAGCCTTTGGCGTCGCTCCCATTCTCGATGGTATTGATTTTTCCATCAATGCAGGCGAGCGTGTGTGCTTAATCGGCCGCAATGGCGAAGGTAAATCTACTTTATTTAAACTGATCAATGGCTCGCTGCAGCCAGATAGTGGTGAGATTATCACCAATAGTAGCATGCGCGTTGCGATGCTCGAGCAAGACGTCCCCGAGTCGAGCGGACGCATACTTGATATCGTCATGGGCGGTAGCCGCCGCACAGCTGAGCTGCTGATCAATTATAATAAGCAAGTGGAGATGTGCGCCAATGGCGACATGGACGCTTGCGAGCACATGGCGACCTTGCAGCATGATATCGACGCCGTCCATGGCTGGGACTTAGAGCGCGATGCCACCCGTCTAATCACCACCATGGGGCTTGACCCAGAGGACGACCTCTCCTCGCTATCTGGAGGCCGTAAGCGCCGCGTTTTGCTCGCGCGTGCGCTGGTCACCAAACCTGACGTATTGTTATTAGATGAGCCAACCAACCATTTAGACGTTGATAGTATTGAGTGGTTAGAGCGCTTCTTGCTTGATTGGCAAGGTCTAACTCTACTGTTTGTCACCCACGATAGAGCATTCGTTGATAAACTTGCGACTCGTATTGTAGAGCTTGACCGTGGCCAATTGACCAGCTATGACGTCACCCAAGGTGCCAAAGGCTACGCTCGTTATCAAGAGCTAAAAGAGCAGCAGCTACTTGCTGAGGAAAAAAACAATGCCAATTTTGATAAAAAACTGGCGCAAGAAGAAGTGTGGATTCGTCAAGGCATCAAAGCCCGTCGTACCCGTAACGAAGGCCGCGTACGCGAGCTAAAAGCTCTGCGCGAAGAGCGAAAAAGCCGCCGCGAGCAAGTCGGCAACGTCAACATCACCATGGGTGAAGGCGAAAAAAGCGGCAAGATGGTCTGTAAAGTCAAAAACCTACATCTTGAATATGATGGCAATGTACTCGTCAATGACTTTAGCACCATGGTCATGCGCGGTGATAAGATTGGAATTGTCGGCCCTAACGGCGCAGGCAAAACCACGTTAATCAAAGCCCTACTCGATATGTCGGATGACGAGGTCACCAAGACCGGCAGCGTCACGCTTGGCACCAATTTGCAAATTGCCTTTTTTGATCAGCTGCGCGATCAGCTCGACCTTGAGGCAAGCGTCGCACAAAACGTCTCAGAGGGCTCGGACTTTGTCGAAGTGGGCGGCCGAAAAACCCATATCATGAGCTATTTGCAGGACTTCTTATTTGCGCCGGAGCGCGCGCGGACACCTGTCAAGGCCTTATCAGGTGGTGAGCGCAACCGCGTATTACTTGCCAAGCAATTATTAAAACCTGCCAACATATTAGTCCTTGATGAGCCGACCAACGATTTGGATATGGCCACCCTTGAGCTATTAGAAGAGTCGGTCAGCAGCTTTAACGGTACCATCTTGCTGATCAGTCATGACCGCTCATTTATGGACAATGTGGTCACTTCCACTTGGGTATTTGACACGGATGAAAATGGCAATGGCATCGTCAAAGAGTATGTCGGCGGTTATCAAGAGTACTTGATACAAAAAAACCGCGAGGAAGCCGCGCGCGCCGCAAAAGCACCCGTTAGCAATACTAAAACGTCAAAATCAGCCAATAAAGCTGACGCTGGAAAGCCAAATAAAGCCGCCAAAAAGCTCAACTTCAATGAGCAGCGCGAGCTAGATAGCTTACCCAAAGAAATCGCGGCGCTAGAAGCCGAACAAAAAACGCTAGAAGACAAGCTGGCTGATGGCTCATGGTTTACCACCGACTTTGATGCCGCGACGGCCGCCAGTGAGCGCTTGTTGGTCATCGAAGAGGAGATGATGAGCAAGCTTGAACGCTGGAGTGAGCTTGAAGGCTAATCGCCTAGAGACGCGTTTAGGATAATAAAAAATCACCGCTTTCGTCGCTAAAGTGGTGATTTTTGATTGACAATGAGAGACTTAACGCTTAAGTACTGAAAGTTAGTGAACATTGCCTAAATTTCAAGTATCATTCGCTATTGCTGAATATCCTTATTGATTATAAGGTCATCACGTGACCATCGTTTGCAAAACCTTTGAAGCGCCTTTGCGCCCTTTATCGAAACAAAACGGATGTTAGACGTTGATAATCCAGCTTTTTTGTATGGGTTACCGTGTTCAACCTTATACTGTGTTCTCTCAAAGTTGCTTTATTTTTAACGCAATAATTTATTTTATCACCGAAATAGCTTAGAATAGCAACAATTAGCAAAATTAGGCACAGCTAAAGTGGCTTGATATTGTATATTTTCTAAGCCACAAACCCAGTGTGGGATAATCCCATTTCATTCACCTGGAGGAAGTATTAATGAGCCAAGCCGAAGGCGTTAACGTACAACGCCGTAGAGTTCTTATTGCCTCAACTGCCGCAATTGGTGCAGCTGGGGTAGCTGCTGTGGCAACACCTTTTGTCCGCTCTTGGTACCCAAGCGCTAAAGCTGAGGCTGCAGGGGCTGCAGTCACCCAAGATATCAGCTCTATTGAAGCGGGACAGATGATTGTCGTCAAATATCGCGGTAAACCGATCTTTGTGGTAAAACGTACCGAAGACATGTTGAGCACGCTTGAGTCAGTTAAGCCATTACTATCTGACCCTAATTCAGAGGCATCGTTACAACCAGAGTATTGCCAAAACCCAGAGCGTTCTTTAACACCAGAGGTCTTGGTGGTCGAAGGCGTGTGTACGCATTTAGGCTGTGCACCGAACTACCGTCCTGATGTGGGCGCGACCGATTTGGGTGGTAACGACTGGTACGGCGGCTTTTTTTGCCCCTGTCACGGATCAAAATATGACTTAGCAGGCCGTGTTTATAGTGGCGTTCCTGCACCGCTGAATTTACCTGTTCCAGAATATAGCATGGACGGTACCATCTTGACGGTTGGGGAGGCTTAATATGAGTATGGGTAAAAAGTTAATGCATTGGGTAGACGCGCGTTTCCCAGCGACTGAAACCTATGAATACCACATGTCAAAGTACTATGCACCAAAGAACTTTAACTTTTGGTACTTCTTTGGCGTATTGTCAATGATCGTATTGGTCAACCAGTTGGTGACCGGTATTTGGTTGACGATGATGTACAACCCTAGTGCCGAGGGCGCATTTGCGTCTGTAGAATACATCATGCGTGATGTTAAAGGCGGTTGGCTCATCCGTTATATGCACTCGACTGGCGCCTCAGCGTTCTTCGTCGTGGTGTATTTGCATATGTTTAGAGCACTGCTATACGGCTCATATCAGAAACCTCGTGAGCTTATTTGGCTCATCGGTATGGGCATCTATTTGGCTCTTATGGCCGAAGGTTTCTTTGGATACCTACTCCCTTGGGGCAACATGTCATTTTGGGGTGCTCAGGTCATCTTAAACCTTCCTGCGGCGCTGCCGGTGATTGGTGACGGTCTTGCTGAGTGGGTACGTGGTGACTATATCATCTCAGGTATCACCCTAAACCGCTTCTTTGCGCTACACGTTGTCGCTATCCCATTGGTCCTTGTGGGCTTGGTCTTTATGCACATTGTCGCATTGCACCATGTGGGCTCTAACAACCCTGATGGTATCGATATTAAGAAGCTAAAAGACAAAAACGGCGTACCATTAGACGGTATCGAATTCCATCCATACTACACTGTGCATGATATGGTGGGTATCGTAGTGTTCTTTATCTGTTTCTTTGCGGTGGTGTTCTTCTTCCCTGAGGGCGGCGGCTTCTTCCTTGAGCCACCTAACTTTGAAGCAGCGAACTCTCTAAAAACACCAGAGCATATCGCGCCAGTATGGTACTACACACCGTTCTATGCCATCTTGCGTGCGGTTCCAAGTAAGCTGGGCGGGGTCATCGCCATGGGTGCAGCCATTGCTGTACTATTCTTGATACCATGGCTCGACAGATCACCTGTACGCTCAATACGCTACAAAGGTATCTTGTCTAAGATTGCACTAACTGTCTTTGCTATTAGTTTTGTAGTACTAGGCTACTTGGGTGCAACACCTGCAACGCCAACTGCGACGATCATGTCACGTATATTCACCATTCTGTATTTCTTGTTCTTCTTGTTGATGCCGTTTTACACTGCAATCGAGAAGTGTAAACAGCCACCAGAACGCGTTACCGGAGGTCACTAATGAGCACGCTAATCAAATCCCTAGCTGGTCTAGGCTTAGGCGCGGCATTGAGTTTGACTGCTGGTAGTGCGCTGGCAGCAGGCGGCGGCGGATGTGGTACTTTCACCAATGCCGACGGCGTGGTAGAACATTTGGCTTGTAGTGAAGCCCCCATTGACTTTACCAATAAAGGCTCGCTACAAAACGGTGCAAAAATCTTTATGAACTACTGTGCTGGTTGTCACTCTGCACAGTACGTCCGTCATTCGCGCATCGCCAAAGACTTGGATATTCCACCTGAGCTGGTCGAAAAATACCTAATGGTCACCACCGATCAAATCGGTGACCATATCACAGCGGAGATTGACCCTGATGTCCAAGCAGCATGGTTTGGGGCGGCGCCACCAGACTTATCGCTTGAAACCAGACTACGCGGTGATGACTGGGTTTATACTTATCTATTGTCATTTTATGAAGATCCAAGCCGTCCTTGGGGCTCAAACAACTTAGTACTGGCAAACGCGGCCATGCCGCACGTATTGCATAACATGCAAGAAGAGCTTAGTGCTGAAGAGTTTGAATCTGAAGTTGGTGACTTGGTCAACTTTATGGCGTGGATGGCAGAGCCTGTCCGTCATGACCGTCAAGTGATTGGCTTCTTTGTAATTTTATTCTTGTTAGTATTACTGATCCCAGTTTACTTACTCAATAAAGAGTTCTGGAAAGACGTAAAATAATAGAATCATAAACATAGCCTATCGCTATAAAAACTTGGTCATAATAGACACAAAAAGGCACTACTCTGGTAGTGCCTTTTTTCATTTTGCCGCACCGTATTTTGTACGTGTTACTATATAGTTTGATCCAAGTAAATCAGATACATGGCTATCAAGTCGCTCAATGAAACGTTTTTATATCGAATCGAGGATAGCGTAGATAATAGAGACTGATAATAGGACAAACACCTATCCATATGGCACTCATCCATCGCGTTTACGTACGCTGGCTTGATAATCGGCTCTACTTTGTTTACGATGACATCCTTTACTATGAACATTGAGCTTTCATGATTGATGCAAACGACATTCCAAGTAGTCAGCTAATCTTATATGCTGATGACGGCTACGACAGTCATGTGGTGCGCCTATTACTTGAAGAAAAAAAGCTCGACTATTATTTGTCACGTTTGCACTCTGAGCGCCCCGAGGACTTGACTGAGCTAAACCCCTATCATACCCTGCCTGTGTTGCAGCAGCGTGATATTGCCCTTTATGAAATCAACGTGATTTTTGAATACTTAGAAGAGCGCTACCATACCAATAAGCTGCTCCCTGAAGCCCCGCAAGAGCGCGCACAGTTTCGCCAATTGGCATGGCGCATCCAGCATGATTGGCTGGTGCTCGGCAAGCAGCTACTGACACATCCTGATAGTTTTCATAAAGCGAAAGCTGTCATTGCCAAAAAACAGCTCAGTGATTCTTTAATCACGCTTGCGCCTTTGTTTGCGCATAAGCCTTATTTTATGGCAGATGACTTTGGCTGGTGTGACGTGTTGTTAGCGCCTTTACTGTGGCGACTAGAAGACATGGGCATAGCGCTACCGCGTGCGATCAGTCGGCCTTTATTGGACTACCAGCAGCGTATCTTTGAGCGTGAGAGCTTTCAAAGAAGCGTGCGCTAATTAGACAACGCTCGATGTCTGTCTTAAAATAAAAAATGTAAAAACAATAAAAACCAAACAGACAGTGACGACGCAAAAATCAGTCCCGCCATACTTGTCTGTTGTAAACAATGTATTATTTAAAATAGTAGACTGTTGTCATAGATGACCGTTTATCTCATACCCCATATTTAATATAGGAAATCATTAGATGAGCGATACCACTTCTCTCACTCCAACTCGTCCTTATATGGTACGCGCCCTTTATCAATGGATAGAGGACAATGCGCTGACGCCCTATCTGATGGTCGATGCGACGGCCAAAAACGTCCAGGTACCAACTGAACATGTGCAAGATGGTCGTATTGTGCTCAATATTGCCAGCCGTGCGACAGGCAATATGCGTATAGACAATGACTATATCCAGTTCAGCGCTCGTTTTGGTGGCGTCTCACAAGAGATTTGGGTGCCATTGACGGCGGTGATGGGTATCTATGCCAAAGAAAACTCGCAAGGCATGTTTTTTGATCCAAACGAGTATGATAATTATGTGCCAGAAGAGCAGCACACGACGGCCAAGGTTGACAAGCCTAAACCCAAACGCGATAACAAAGCGGGTCTAAAAGTCTTAAAGTAACAGAAATCTCCAACACCTTGGTTTTAGCCCACGAAAAAAGCCAGTCATGGTTCATATGACTGGCTTTTTGCTTATTTAACACTCTATAACTTTACTCTATAAGGCTAAAGACCTAAGCTATCGCCAAACAGCGATAATTGAGCGGCTGCCAATTACGTTCTTGGTAGCGTGACACCGCGTTGGCCTTGGTACTTGCCGCCGCGGTCTTTATAGCTGGTTTCACATACATCATCGCTATCGCTTTGGAAAAACAGCATCTGTGCAACCCCTTCACCCGCATAAATACGCGCAGGTAGATTGGTGGTATTACTAAACTCAAGTGTCACGTGCCCTTCCCATTCAGGCTCAAGTGGCGTGACGTTGACGATGATGCCGCAGCGTGCATAAGTAGACTTACCAAGACAAATAGTCAGGACATCGCGCGGTATGCGAAAGTACTCAACGGTACGCGCCAGCGCAAATGAGTTGGGCGGAATGATGCACTCATCACCAACAATATCGATAAAGCTTTTATCATCGAAGTTTTTGGGATCGACCACCACAGAGTGTACATTGGTAAAAACTTTAAACTCAGGGGCACAGCGTACATCGTATCCGTAGCTTGATGTGCCGTAGCTGACCAAACGCTCGCCTGCATCGTTGAAACGTACTTGACCCGCCTCAAATGGCTCAATCATGCCATGTTCTTCGGCCATTTTGCGAATCCAGCGGTCAGATTTGATAGACATTTTTGTTCCTTAGCAAATAATAATATAGGGGTTGGGCGCTGACGATAGCGCATCAATGACCCAGAGGCTATCATGATTGTCACCCTCTAAGAGACACGCTTCGTATATTGGTAGCGGTGATTATACGGAATTGAGCGCTGAATTTATAGAGCTGTCACTATTTATCATGCAAACCATTTAACAGCCAAACCCTTAACACCCAAACTACTTGACAACCAAACTTTTAACACCCGAGTCAACCGAGTAACTTTATAAAAAGCAGGCAAGACCTCTAGGCTACCATTTGGCAAAATGGTCTTCTGCCAATCCCATGACATGATCGAGCCTGATGGCGGTATCGCCCAGCCGTATCTCTCCACTATACCAGCCAAGCCATTGCTCGAAAATACTGGCCACCACGCCAAAGTTATCGGTTTTTTGATAGACAGTCATGGGCGTAAAGGTCAAATCAATATCGACATTGCTCCAGCCAAGGTTTTGATGATAAACACGCCAAGTACTTGGCACAACTGCCTGCAAGTCCTTACGTACAAACATCACAGGCGGTAGATAATGTATCTGCCCATCTAGCCAGCAGGCATTTTCGCTCATACCCGTTTCATTGACACCCATCGATAAGTTTAATAAAAAATGGCGACCATCGGGCAAATAGTGATTGATACATGTCCAAAACCAATTGGTCTCGCGGCGCATATAGCCCAGCGTCCAATCTAGATTGGCAATTGCAGACGCATCAAAGTCTATTTGCTTGGTTTGGCTGCCAGCCGTAACCGCAGCGATATTAAGTATTGACGCTTCTTTGATACGCATGTGTCCCATGATTGCTGTCAGTGGCTCTTTTTGCGTGTATGTCCAGCCGCGCCTGCCCGTTGGGGTACAGATCGCAAGTGGCTGCGCTTGCCGCTGTAGCGTCGCATCAAGCGTAATGTGTTTACTATCCAATGCTACTGCGATTTGTGAAGGCGTAAAATCCAACGTTACGGTCAGCTTATTATGGGTAAATGCCATTCGCCCTTGATAGCAATCACCTATTAGCTGCGTCTGCCGCGTCAAAGGCTGCAAAGCTTCACAAACCTCTAGCTCATCAGTCTCATCGTTATAAAGATAGACAAAGGCACTGGTAGCAAGCTTGATGGTCGCCAGTGCCAAACAGATGCGATAAGGCGGCTGGATAATTTGGATAAAGCAAAATTGATTGGCTTTGAGGTCTTTTCGCCAGTTTGGCAGCGTCTTTTGCGAGATCAGATGACTGTGGTAGTCAAGATAATTGATGCTTTTGACTTGCGTAAACACCCCAAAAGAGGGCTGTCCCTCTTGGATAAGCTGTTCAATAACTGGTCTTGCACTCACAGATGAGTGCGGCTGATTTTGTGCGTTAGGGCTGGGGTTTTGGTTCATGTTTACGGCATCCTAGCCAAATTTTATCGTGAGACTACCCGTCCCTGGTAGCCAACGGTGGTGCTTATGACGCTTCTTTTTGCTTGTCTTGCAGACACCCAAATGGCTTCTCTTATCACCTTAATCTCTATATCGGTCAAACCATCTGTCAGCGTTTGTGCCACATCGGTAGCGGCTATCGCGCTCGTCCATAAAAAGTGCCGAGGAAATTTTTTTAATAACTCAGCCAACACTGCTGAAAACTTATTGAAGTCAGCGATCACCATGCGGCGATTGCTAAATTCGGCGTTGATTTGATACCGTTTGCTACTACCATCTTTGTTATAGCAAACGGCAATTATTTGATTGTTTGAAAGCTCGATCACATATATCGGCGGGCGCAACAATTTTAATAACACATACTGCTTGGGAATATCGTCCAAATAACGCCGATAAATCGATACGCTCACCATACTTCCTTGCTGTAAACCACGTTCTTTATGGAAAAAATGGAAAAATACGCTTAGGTTATCTTGCTATTATTCGAGTAGCGCGCAAAACCTATCAAAAAATCCGCTTATCATCGACTGGTTTGGCAAATTTTGCAATGTTGGCTTCGATGTTTTTGGCAATGCTCAAATAATAAGAGGCAAACTCATCGTCAGCCAAAACGCTTGGCACCCCTTTGTCCACTTGGGCGCGGATACCACTGGCAAGTGGCAGCTGGCCTAGTAGCGGCACCTGATACTGCTCTGCGATAAACTCGCCGCCGCCGCTGCCAAAGATGGCCTCGGTATGGTTGCAGTTACTACAAGTATGCAAGGCCATGTTTTCCACCACACCCAGTACGGGGATATTGGTTTTATGAAACATCTCAACGCCCTTTTGCGCATCCATCAAGGCCACATGCTGCGGTGTTGTCACAATCACCGCCCCTGTGACAGGAATACGCTGCGCCAATGTCAGCTGAATATCACCTGTACCTGGTGGCATATCAATCACCAAATAGTCCAATTGTGGCCAGTTGGTTTGATTGTATAGCTGCATCAGGGCGCCCGTGGCCTTGGGGCCGCGCCACGCGACAGGAGTGTTGTCACTATCGAGCAAGCTACCTATCGATAGCATGGCCATACTGTGCGCCTCGACAGGCACAAACTGCTCGTTTTCTAGCTCAGGCTTGATATCCGCCACACCCAGCATCGTTGGCATACTAGGGCCGTAGATATCGGCATCTAGCACGCCCACACGGTTGCCAAGCTTTTGTAATGCCAAAGCAATATTGACTGTCGTCGTTGATTTGCCGACGCCGCCTTTGCCTGAGGCCACCACAATGATATGACGAATACGTGGGTGCGCTGCCAGCGATGCTTGCGTCGGCGCAGCCTTAGTAATCGGCGGCTCGCTGCTTGTCGGTTCTTGGTCTGCTTGGGTAGCAGGTTTGGCGTGAGTGGCCATGGCATCTGTCGTCTTTGGCATCGATTTGGGCGGCGCTTTGGGCAAGCTTGCACCGGCGCCTTTAGCATCGGCTGGTAGGCGCACATTCATATGAATGGTTCTGATACCATGCGGATGCAGCAGTTGCCCCAGCTCCTGTTGTATCTGTTCAGGGTTACTGTCTTTGGGTAAGCGCAAATCTAAAGTGAGCACTTGCCCGTCGCGCTCAAGTCCCGTCACCATCGTGGCGATGCTAACGGTGCCGACTTCATAGCCGAGCAAGACTTTATCGACCGCGCTATCACGCTCGGCGCGCTGCTGCGGTGTTTCGGCTTTGGGCTTTTTTTTCATAAAATTAAACATGGCTATCATGACTACCTATTTTGCAAGTGGGCCGGTAGGACAACTCGAGCAATACCGTCGTCGCGCTGGTCAATAATACATCATCAGCTTTTTGTCTACCCTTATTATCCGACAGTGTAGCTCAATTGACGCTATAAAAAAACCACAATGCCAGTGGGAACACGCGCGCCGACGATACCTATGGCAAAAACCAAATCAACCAATCGCCAAAAACTTCGAGGCGATAAATAAATAGATCAGCACCCCCGATGCATCACACACTGAAGTAATTAAAGGCGCACTGGCGGCGGCAGGGTCAAAGCCTAATTTGTTCAGCACAAATGGTAAGCTCATGCCGATCACACAACCAATCATCACCACCGACATCATGCTAAGCGCCAGCACCAGCGACACCACGGCATCACCACGAATATAACCGATGATAGAGATCGCCACCGCCATAGTCGCACCGAGCATCAATGCCACCAAAGCCTCTCGGCCAAGCAAGGAAAACCAATCGCGCATCACCACATCGCCCGTGGCCAACGCCCGTACCATCAAGGTTGCAGACTGCGAGCCGGCGTTACCACCACTATCGACCAATAGCGGCAAAAAAAACACCAGCACTAAATTGGCGGCAATCACCTCTTCAAAATTTGCAATACTCAAACCAGATAGCAAGTTACCAAACACCAAAAACACCAGCCAAAACACCCGTTTGCGGTAGAGCATACGGATACTGACATCTTTTAGCTTACCGACCATGGTCGAGACACCACCCGACTTATGAAAATCGTCGGTGGCTTCATCATTGACCACATCGATCGCATCATCATGAGTGACGATCCCAACCAGAGCGCCACTGTCATCGGTAATGGGCAAGGCGATCAAATCATAACGCGCGATGGTTTTGGCGACGTCCTCTTGGTCATCATGGACATTACACGACACCACACTACTCATCATCAGATCGGCGATACGCTGCTCAGGCGATGCCAAAATCAATACACGTAAGGACACCACGCCCAACAGCTTGCGCGCCGCATCGATGACATAAGCATGATAAATGGTCTCAGCATCCGGCGCCTCTAAGCGTAGCGCGGCCAATGCCTCAGCGACACTCATCTGAGCGCTCAAGGTCGCATAGTCTGAGGTCATCAGCGCCCCAGCGGTACGCTCTTCATAGGCGGAGAGTCTGCGAATATCTTCGCGCTCTGCCTGTGCCAACGCTGGCAGCAGGGCATCACGCTGCGCTTGATTGAGACGCTTATATAAATCGGTACGCTCATCAGCGGGCATCTCGCCGACAATCTTTGCTAGGCTTGCCCGCGGGAACACCTGCGCCATGGCAACCTGAATATCAGGCGCTAAGTAGGCAAACACTGTCGCACGATTGGGCAGACGCTGTAGTAATGGCCACGCAAGCGTAGGCGTCATTAATGCCAGTACGTCAGCGCTATCGATAGGTCGCAGGTCTTGCAACTGCTGTACCGACTGATCAATTTGCTGCTGTGCGACAGCGTCGCTTAACTTGGCTGCAAACGTTTCTGCAAAATCTTTCTCATTCATCATTGTCACTCCGTGCAGCGCGAAGTCAGGCAACAGGCGCTCATAAAAAAGAGCCAATACAATTGGCTCAAGTCAACATAAAATCAAATCCTAATGGATTGGTCTTTTATTAGCAAGCTGATGATGGTCAAACGCCTCAAATAGCCAGCAAATCACAATCACGGTCAGTGTTGCCAAAGTTGATACCACAAACAAACATGGATGGTATCAATTTATATAAAAGCGCCATAAACCCGCGACTGGCTCAGTTTGGATTTTATTAATTCATAAACCAACCATGGCTGGCGACGATGGATTGCCCAGTAAAGACATTGCTTGGGAATGCCGCTAAAAACAAAGCCAGCTGGGCAATATCATCGACTGTGGTGAACGCTTTATCGACGGTATTGACCAGCATAATGTCATTCACCACTGACTCTTCACTGATGCCTTTTTCGGCGGCTTGTTCGGGGATTTGTTTTTCGACCAGTGGGGTTTTGACAAACCCAGGGCAGATCACATGCGCGCGGACATTATGAGGCGCGCCTTCTTTTGCCAACACACGGCACAGCCCTAGGAGTCCATGTTTGGCAGTGACATACGGCGCTTTATATAGCGATGCTTCGTGCGAGTGCACCGAACCCATATAGATGATCGTACCGCCTTTGTCATCTTTATACATGTGCTGCGTGGCCGCTTTGGTGGTCAAAAACGCCCCATCCAAATGAATGGCGAGCATTTTTTTCCAGTCCGCAAACGCCATCTTATCGATAGGATCAATGATTTGAATACCGGCATTGGAGACGAGAATATCGATACTACCAAACGTATCTACCAGCTGCTGCACGCCCTCACCCACCGCTTGCTCTGCGGTGACATCCATGGCGATTGCCAGCGCACGGCCACCAGCTGACTCGATGGCATCAACCGTTTGCTGGGCGGCGGCCAGATTGATATCAGCAATACCAACCGCAGCGCCTGCCTTGGCATAGGTTTCGGCGATATCGCGTCCGATACCGCTTGCAGCGCCTGTGACTAAGGCCACTTTGCCTGTCAAATCTTGTTGTAATTGGGTCGCCATATGCGATCATCCTTTATCAGTTGGCTGTTTTCAGTCTTTGTTGGCCGCCGTTATTGCACAATGCTCACTGGCGTTTTTTCTTGTAGCTCCTCAAAGCTGACACCCTCTGCCAATTCCACCAGCTTTAGGCCATCATGGGTGACGTCTAACACTGCAAGCTCGGTGATAATACGATCGACCACGCCTTTGCCCGTCAAGGGTAGCGCGCATTCTGCAAGGATTTTTGGGTCGCCGTGTTTGTTGACTTGCTCCATCAGTACAATCACGCGCTGTACGCCTGCGACCAAATCCATCGCCCCGCCCATGCCTTTGACCATTTTTTTGGGAATCATCCAGTTGGCCAAATCCCCTTTTTCTGACACTTCCATCGCGCCTAATATTGCCAGATTGACATGACCGCCACGAATCATGGCAAACGACTCTGAGCTACTAAAATAACTGGCCCCCGGCTCTGCGGTCACCGTTTGCTTGCCTGCATTAATTAAATCGGCATCGACATTCTCCGCCGTTGGAAACTCGCCAATACCTAATAAGCCATTTTCAGACTGTAGCCAAACATCCACATCATCAGGAATGTAGTTGGCCACGAGGGTCGGTAGTCCGATGCCCAAATTTACATAATAGCCGTCTTGCAACTCTTGTGCGGCACGCTGTGCCATCTGCTCTCTTGTCCATGCCATGGTGATTTCCTTATTTTTATAATCACTCCAAGAAATATGATTAGCGGCATCAAACTCGCTTAGTCTACAAAATGTAGCACTTAGAGTTATCTTACTTGCTGCTCAATTTTTAGAAGTGGTATTACAATATTCTATTATTAACGTCATCTTTGAAAGGTTCGGATAAAACCACTAACTAAGCACTCTCAGCGGCTTTCGTGGTGGTTTTTTCGATACGTTTTTCGGGGTTATTATTTAAGACAATACGCTGCACAAAGATACCAGGTAGATGCACGTCATCAGGGTCAAGAGCGCCTGTCTCGACGATTTCTTCGACCTCGACGATGGTCACTTTGCCTGCCATCGCGCAATCTGGGTTGAAGTTACGAGCGGTCTTATTAAAGATTAAATTGCCTGCCTTATCTGCTTTTTGCGCTTTAATCAATGCCACATCGGCGCGCAGTGAATGCTCTAGCACATACGTACGGCCGTCAAACTCACGGGTTTCTTTGCCTTCAGCGACCAACGTACCAACGCCTGTGGCGGTATAAAATGCAGGAATGCCTGCACCGCCTGAGCGCAGTTTTTCGGCCAAGGTGCCTTGCGGCGTCAGCTCAACCTCTAACTCGCCGGCCAAGTATTGACGCTCAAACTCTTTGTTTTCACCGACGTAAGACGAAATCATTTTCTTAATTTGACGGGTTTGTAGTAGTAATCCTAAGCCAAAGTCATCGACACCGGCGTTATTACTGATACAAGTCAAATCTTTGACACCGCTATCACGTAGCGCTTCGATTAACGCTTCAGGAATACCGCACAGACCAAAACCGCCGATAGCAAGTGTTTGTCCATCACTTACCACACCTTTTAGCGCCTCTTCGGCACTACTGTATACTTTTGAGCGACTCATGCTTATCTCCTTGCAAGTCTGTTTTTGTTATTAACGTCCATTATCTATCATGATTTATTTACTGTGCCAATCAATAGCGTATTGACTGTTTTAAATTTATATTAATACACTTTATATCGATATATCATATATCAAATACTTATGCTAACTTAACATATAAATCTCGTAGCGAGAAGACAATAACACTAAGAACGAACGAGACAGCACAGTGGCGGGGTATGAGGTAAGTCAATATCATATTATTCTAGATTAATGTTTGATAAAAAATCAAAAATCACATATTTTGATTAATTTTATTGACCCCGATAAACATGCCCTGCATACTCGCTGATTGAACTTTGCCAAGGAGGGCGATTATGTTTAGCACATTTGCTATTGTCATTACATTATTATTATTGATGTTCTTTGCTTATCGCGGTTATTCAGTGCTGATATTAGCACCGATTATGGCGACGCTGGCCGTATTACTGTCGGGCGACTTTCTTAGCAGTATTCCGGCTTATACCGATGTGTTTATGGGCGCGTTAAGTGGGTTTTTGCTTAAGT
This sequence comes from Psychrobacter sp. Rd 27.2, assembly GCF_001921755.1. NCBI lineage: Bacteria > Pseudomonadati > Pseudomonadota > Gammaproteobacteria > Moraxellales > Moraxellaceae > Psychrobacter > Psychrobacter sp. Rd 27.2. The sequence continues at coordinate 77,188 of NZ_MRYB01000006.1, forward strand.
TTTTCCCCATATTTTTGCTAGGTGCGCTATTTGGGCGCTTGATGGCAGACTCAGGCGCGGCGACAGCGATCGCCAATACTGTGGTCGAAAAACTCGGTGCCAGCAAAGCCATTCTCGCCGTCATCTTAGTCTGCGCTATCTTGACCTACGGCGGTGTGTCGTTGTTTGTTGTGGCCTTTGCCATTTATCCAATCGCCAAGGATTTATTTAAGGCTGCAGATGTACCCAAGCGCTTGATTCCAGCGGCGATTGCGCTTGGCTCCTTTACCTTTACCATGACAGCGCTACCAGGCACGCCAGCCATTCAAAACGCCATCCCAATCCCATACTACAATACCAATGTTTTTGCCGCACCGATACTGGGTATCATCGGCGGTACCATTATGTTTGTCTGCGGCTGGCTATGGCTACAGACACGCGCCAAAAAAGCCAATGCCGCAGGTGAAGGCTATGGTCAGCATGACGAAACAGATGTGGGCGGTGTTGGTGCGGTTAAAAAAGAAACCGAAACCCTCAGTACGCACCACACCTCATTTACCGTCGCTATGATTCCATTGGTATTGGTTATTGCTCTAAACGCCGTTCTGACCTATTTCATCTTTCCGTCAATGGAATTTAGCGCCTTACAAGCGCAGTTCCCTGATCTCAATATCGCAGGCTCGCTTGGCCTTTGGTCAATTATCATCTCATTGGTCGTTGCTTGTACGGTTTTAATTGTGCTGCGTATCGGTCATTGGAATAATCTACAAAAAACCATCAACCGTGGTACTTACGACTCGATGTTGCCGATTTTTAACACGGCGTCGGAAGTGGGTTACGGCGCGGTGATTGCCTCACTCGCAGGCTTTCTTATCATTCGTGATAGCATCTTAAACCTAAACCCTGACAATCCTTTGATTTCAGAAGCGGTGGCGATGACGACCTTGGCAGGTATCACTGGCTCCTCGTCTGGTGGCTTGAGTATCGCTCTCTCAACCTTGGGTGAAGACTATCTTAGAATGGCAGTCAATGCTGGTATCGACCCTGAGCTGATGCACCGTGTGGCGGTCATGGCAGCAGGCGGTCTGGATACCTTGCCGCACAGTGGCGCGGTCATCACCTTGCTGGCGATTTGTGGCTTGACTCATAAGCAGTCGTATCTCAACCTAGCCATGGTCACCATCGTGATTCCGCTGGTCGCAGTGGTCGCTATCATCATCTTAGGGACGATGTTTGGTTCTTTTTGATCGCACCGCTCGCCTAGCCTTAGCGCACCTCACTCTACAGTCGTTTTATTTTCGATTGATGATAACCACGAATACCACCCACTTAGCCTGCGCTCGGTGGGTTTTTTATGTCAAAGCGATGCTGGTTTTTTATAAAGATTCAGCCATCACTTAGCGTTAATTACTAAGGAATATCACAAATTTGGCCGAATTACGGTATCATAGGCACACTTTTTAGACTTTTGCTTATTTTAGAAGTTTTTAGCCTTGATAACGTCATCATCATACCTTTATAAACAGCGTGTGACGTTTGATAATCAACCCATTTATACAAAAATATAGGTGATAAAAGTGCGTGAGATTTTAGTAACCAGTGCGCTGCCCTACGCCAATGGCTACATCCATTTGGGGCACCTTGTAGAATACATTCAGACAGACATCTGGGTACGTGCCATGAAGGCGCAAGGCCATCAGGTCACTTATGTCTGTGCCGATGACGCGCACGGTACAGCCATCATGCTCAAAGCAGAAGCCAATGGCGTCACGCCAGAAGAGCAAATCGCCTCGGTCAAAGCCTCACACGAAGCAGACTTTGCGAAGTTTTTGATTGAATTTGACAACTACCACAGCACCCACTCAGAAGAAAACAAACAGTTTTCTGAGCTGATTTATCGTCGTCTAAATAACGCCGGCCACATCAGCACAAAGGATGTCGAGCAATTGTTTGACCCCGAAAAACAATTGTTTTTGGCCGATCGATTTGTCAAGGGAGAGTGCCCAGAATGCGCTAGCCCAGACCAATATGGTGATAACTGTGAAGTCTGCGGCACCACCTATGATGCCACCGAGCTAAAAAACCCTTATTCGACGTTGTCGGATGCCACGCCGGTACTCAAAACCTCAAAGCATTATTTCTTTGATTTGCCAGAATTTGAGCAGTTTTTAAAAGACTGGACCCGCAGTGATGAGCGTTTGCAAGTCTCGGTCGCCAATAAGCTGCAAGAATGGTTTGAAGCGGGTCTCACCAGTTGGGACATCTCGCGCGATGCGCCGTATTTTGGTTTTCAGATACCTGATACGCCAAGCGATGAGCCAGACAAATACTTTTATGTATGGCTCGATGCACCAGTGGGCTACATGGCCAGCTTTAAAAACCTCTGTGATAAGCGAGAGGGAACCGAAAACGAATTGGACTTTGACCGCTACTGGGCACAGGAAAATGAGCATAAAACCGAGGTGTATCACTTCATCGGTAAAGACATCGTGTATTTCCATGCGCTATTTTGGCCTGCCATGCTAGCCGGTAGTGAATTCCGCACGCCAACGGGCGTTTTTGCCCATGGTTTCTTAATGGTCAATGGCGAAAAAATGAGTAAGTCACGCGGCACCTTTATCAAAGCTGAGACTTATGCCGAGCACTTGCACCCAGAGTATTTGCGTTATTACTTCGCCAGCAAGCTGTCGGACAAGGTCGAGGACATCAACCTTGATTTAGAAGACTTTATGCAAAAGGTCAACTCTGACTTGGTGGGTAAAGTGGTCAATATCGCCAGTCGCAGCGCCGGTTTTATCGTCAAAAAATACGACGGGATGCTCTCAGAGGCCTGCGCTGAGCCTGAGTTATTAGAAGACATCACCAAAACGGGCGATGAGATTGCCGCCGCTTATGAAAACCGCGAGTTCTCCCGTGCCATGCGCCTTATCATGCAGTGTGCGGACAAGGCCAACGAATATATCGATGGCAAAAAACCATGGTCACTTGCCAAGCAAGAAGGTACTGAACAAGAGGTGCAAGACGTCTGCTCGGTGGCGATCAACATCTTCCGTCAGCTCATGGTTTATTTGGCGCCAGTATTGCCTGAGCTGACCGCCAATGCCAAAACGTTTTTGAATATTGAAGACTTAAGCTTTGCCAGCCGCAATGAGTGGCTACTGGGTCATAAAATCAATAAATTCAAGCCACTCATGCAGCGTATCGAAGAAAAAGACGTCACCGCCATGATTGAAGACTCCAAAGCATCGCTAACCCAGAGTGAGACGCCAGCGGTTGATCAGCCGGCTTCTGCCGCAGACAACGCAAGCGAGTCAGACGACTATATCGGTATCGAGGATTTTGCCAAGGTTGAGATGAAAGTGGCGCACGTGGTCGCGTGCAACCATGTCGAAGGCGCGGACAAACTATTGCAATTTACCCTAGATGTCGGCGAAGAGTCTCCGCGCAATGTGTTTAGCGGTATTCGTAAATTTTATGAGCCTGAGCAGTTATTGGATAAAAAGGTGATCTGCGTCACCAATCTGGCGCCGCGCAAGATGAAGTTTGGTGTCTCAGAAGGCATGGTACTCTCAACCGGTCATCCAAAGACAGGGCTTACGGTCGTCACCTTGCCAGATGACTGCGTGATTGGCGATACGTTAGCGTAAAGTCGGTTTTGAGCGTCATGCTCTTTGTACCTTTATGATTTTTTTGTTTCAAAAAAGACGTCCAAGTGACGTCTTTTTTGCGTTTTTGCCGATAAAAGCTGAGAAACCCCATTGTCAATATATTTGGCGAGATGACTCATGACGAACTCGCCTTAATTTTTTATTGCGATAACTTACATTACTGTCATAATATGGACGTAATAATCATGGATTGATTACTTTTATGTTCGCCCGTTATCTCAGCATGTACATAATATTGACTCGGGTAACCTGCACTTCTTTAACCGACGAGCCAGAATAACATGACCTTTGCTACTACTTTACGCTTTAGCCTATATGGTGCCGCCATGAGCGCGGCCCTTGGACTACTGGGCTGCTCAGACGCCACCGACACCGCCGCCGATAGCGCTGGTACTGATGCCGACAAACCTGCCAAGACCTTGGCCATCACCCAGATCGTCGAACATCCATCGCTAGATGAGATGCGCCGCGGTATCATTGATGAGCTGGCTGATAATGGCTACATCGAAGGTCAAAACCTCACAGTAAACTTCCAAAGTGCGCAGGGTAATACTGCCACCGCAGGGCAAATCGCCAAACAGTTTGCCGGCGACAACCCTGATGCCATCGTCGCCATATCGACGCCCTCGGCACAGTCAGTGGTGGCCTCTACCAAAACCGTCCCTGTGATTTATACCGCCATCTCAGACCCTGTGGCGGCGAAACTCATCGATGCCAATGATGTGCCTATCCAGTCAAATGTCACTGGCCTATCAAGTGAGCTGCCTATCGAGCCGCAACTGGACAATATCAAAAAAATCGTCCCCGATGCCAAAACCATCGGCTATGTCTATAGCCCAGGTGAAGTCAACTCTGTGGTGGTGCTCGATCAGCTCAAAAAAGCCGCGCCAAATTATGGCCTTACTATCTTAGATGTCACGGCCAATCGCCCAACCGATGTCGCCATGGCAACGCGCAGCCTCTCAGGTCGTGCCGATGTCATTTATACCTCGCTTGACAACAACGTGGTATCCGCCTTTGAAGCCATGGCAGGCGCAGCCAACGAGCTGGATATTCCGGTGATTGCCTCGGACGAGTTTAGCGTACGACGCGGCGCGACCGCCGCACTTGGGGTCAATGATTATGATTTTGGTCGTACCACAGGCAAGATGGTCTATCGCGTGCTAAATGGTGAAACCGTGAGTGCCATCAAGCCTGAGGTCATGAACACCTTAACCTTGTACGCCAGTCCAAAGCATGCCGCTGAGCAAGGCGTCAGCTTGAGTGAGGATTTGCTAAAAAACGCCATCAATATCGACAAAAAAGCACAAGCCACTGCGCAGTAGTCATAGGGCGTGTGATGCAGTAATTGTATGACACAGTCAACTGACGTTATCCTTTACCCATTTATTAAATAATGTACGGACACATTATTATTTTCAGGAGTGAGAGCTATGTTTTATCAAAACCGTTTTGGTCATTTCAACTTCAGTAAGGCGCTGTTATTAGGCAGCGTTTGTACTGCGATCTTAACTGGCTGTAATCAGACAGCCCAAGACACCAACAGTACTGACGGTGCGACAGACAGTACCGCCACGCAAATGAAAACGGTCGCCATTACCGCCATTGTCGAGCATCCTGCCTTAGATGACGTACGTAAAGGCGTGATCGACGAGCTCGATGAAGCAGGTTTTAAAGACGGTGAAAACCTAACGGTTAACTTTCAAAGCGCACAAGGCAATACGGCAACAGCCGGACAGATCGCCAAGCAGTTCGTCGCGGATGAGCCAGACGCTATCGTCGCGATTGCCACCCCATCCGCTCAGTCTGTTGCGGCAGCGACCAGCACCATTCCGATGGTGTTTTCGGCTGTGACTGACCCTGTCGCCGCCAAGCTAGTACCGAAACTTGATGGCTCAGGCACCAACGTCACTGGCGCATCAGATGCGCTACCCTATGAGCCGCAAATCGAGCTGATGCGTCAGATCATCCCAGACCTAAAAAACGTCGGTTACGTCTATAGCCCAGGTGAAGTCAACTCAACCATCATCCTAAAAAACCTAAAAGAAAAGCTGACGCCACTTGGTATCAATGTGCATGAAGCGCCAGCACAGCGTAGTAACGACATCGCCATGGCCGCCCGCAGTCTTGAGGGTAAGGTGGATATGATTTACACCTCAACCGATAACAACGTGGTGTCGGCTTATGAGTCGCTATACCAAATCGCCAAAGAAAGTAAGATCCCACTGATTGCCTCAGACACCAGCTCAGTCGAGCGCGGTGCGGTGGCGGCGTTGGGCGTCAACTACTACGATCTTGGCCGCGAAACTGGCAAAATCGTTGTGCGTATCTTAAATGGTGAAAAAGCCGGCGCTATCCCTGTCTATACGCCGCAAGCGCTAGATTTGTATGTCAGTCCAAAACATGCGACTGAAGAAGGCATTACTTTGTCACAAGCGGTTATCGATAACGCCAAAGAAGTGATAGAATAACGGCCTTTTATCTTTGACGTCACATAGCAGCGTCTATCTATCAGCAAAACCACCAAACAGACAGCGCTATTCATGGCTGTCTGTCGTTGGTTTTGTCCGATGGGGCTATATAATTAAAACCAAGGTAGCTTATGATCGTTATTCATCGTGATATATTTTGGTTTACCCTAACCGCAGATTGTTTAATCTGTTAAATTCACCGCTTAGCTGTTTGGCGTTTATATGAGTGTGGCAATCGCCGCGCATTTATGTGACTCTCACGCGCCGGACACTTGGTTATGACTTACTGATCTCTTATGTCTTTAATTGCTTTTTTTGGTGCGCTTGAAAGCGGTCTGATTTATGGCCTTGTTGCACTTGGCGTCCTGATCTCATTTCGTACGCTCGACTTTCCTGATCTGACGGCTGATGGCAGTTTTCCGCTCGGCGGCGCTGTCGCTGGTATCTCTATCGTCGCTGGTATCAACCCATGGCTAGCTTGCGCGTTTGGTATGCTCGCAGGATCAGTCGCAGGTATCGTCACGGCATGGCTCCACGTCAAGCTGGGTATCTTGCAGCTACTTGCCAGTATCTTGGTGATGGTCGCGCTATATTCTGTCAACTTGCGCATCATGGGTGCGCCAAACTTACCGCTCCTTGGTGAGACCACTGTATTTAGCAGCTTGGTAACCGATGGCAACGGCTATTGGATGCGCTGCTTGATCATTGGGGTGGTGATCTTACTGGCCAAGCTGTTTTTAGATTGGTTTTATAACACTGAAACTGGCTTGTCGATGCGCGCCACAGGCTCCAACCTACGGATGGCACAAGCCCAAGGTATCAACACCTCATGGATGACCATCATCGGTATGGCCATATCCAATGGTCTAATCGCACTGGCAGGTGCTTTGTTTGTACAAACACAAGGCGGCGCGGACATCTCTATCGGTATCGGTACCATTGTCATTGGTCTAGCAGCCGTCATCATCGGTGAGACCATCATTCCTGCCAAGCGTATCTGGCTGATTACCTTTGCTGTTATCGTCGGGGCGGTACTATATAAGCTGTTTATTCAGGTGGCGCTATCGAGCGATACACTACGTAGCATCGGCTTTGGTCCGCAGGATTTAAACCTAATCACCGCCCTACTGGTGGTACTGGCACTGGTACTACCAAAAGCCAAAACCAAGTTTTTATCTCGTAAGGCTCGCGCTTAATAGTGGGTAAAGTAGCAATATAAGCTTGAAGTGACTGTCTTAAAGTGACAATAAGGAATAACGACTATGATGCAAGCCACAGATTTGCAGTTAACCTTTAACCCAGGCACGCCTATCGAAAATCCGGCGCTACGCGGCATCAATCTCAACATTGCTGATGGTGAGTTTGTGACGGTGATTGGTACCAATGGTGCCGGTAAATCCACGTTTTTGAATGCTGTCAGTGGTACCACACGTGTCGATAGTGGCTCAATCTTACTCAATGGTATTGATGTCACCAAAAAAACCGCGCATCAGCGCGCGCACTGGGTCGCTCGCGTGTTTCAAGACCCGATGGCGGGCACCTGCGAGGCACTCACCATCGAAGAAAACATGGCACTGGCGTACAAACGCGGCGGCAAGCGTGGGTTGAGCTTTGCCTTAAACCAAAATAACCGTGATTTGTTTCGCGAAAAGCTGTCCGTACTCAAACTGGGATTAGAAAACCGCTTAACTGACCGCATGGGATTGCTATCAGGCGGGCAACGTCAGGCAGTTAGCCTCCTGATGGCCTCGCTCCAGCCTTCCAAAATCTTATTGCTAGATGAGCACACGGCCGCGCTTGACCCGAAGACAGCGGCGTTTGTCTTGGAGCTGACTGATAAGATCGTCACAGACAACAGCCTTACGACGATGATGGTCACCCACTCTATGCAGCAGGCGCTGGCGCACGGCACGCGCACGGTGATGCTACATCAAGGCCAAGTGGTCTTAGATGTCGCAGGAGACACTCGTCGCGGCATGACCGTCCATGACCTGCTCGATATGTTCGAGCAAACCCGTGGTGAAAAGGTCGAAGATGATAGCCTGATTTTAAGCTAAGTCATTGATGTTATGCACAGTGCTTATTTAAAAATAGGTCCTCGATAGCTGGTAAGTAGACCGCAAAATGAGTCACCAGTAAGGACATGCCCTAAGCGTCAAGCAGCACCAGCTTTTGAATCAATTCACTGACATGCTGCGCTTGCATCTTTTTCATCACTTGTGAGCGGTGCACCTCGACTGTGCGCACGGCAATATCTAAGTGGTCGGCGATGACTTTATTGATATTACCTTGTAGCAGCTCATCGGCTACCAGCTTTTCTTTATCCGTCAGCTGAGCATACAGCTTGCGAATCTCGTACAGTTTGGCACGCTTGATGGTTAATGCTTGCGCCTGTGCCAACGCTTGCTGTAGACGCTGACTGCCTATGGGTTTTTCTAAATAGTCGGCTGCGCCCTGTTTGAGCATATTTACCGCATCAGCAATCTCGCCATTACCTGTCAAAGCGATGAGCGCCATAGGGCTATCATGAGTATTCAGATACTCCTGTAGCGCCTGCCCGCTCATCTCCGGCATCATCAAATCACTGATGATGACAGCGGGACGATAGATATCTACCTGCTGCAAAAACGCTAACGCACTCGGCCATCCTTGCGCTTGCACCCCCAAACTCCCAAGTAAAAACTCACAAGAGAGGCGCACGCTTTCTTCATCATCGATGATATGAACGACAAGGGGCTCAGCGCTGGTTTTTGGTACGTGGTCAGATGACATCATAGGCGTATCTTGACCCTGCTCAGAGATGTGTGTCAAAGGGGAGAAAATCATATAAACCTTTTTGGCCCAATTGAGTGATGATAAATGATGGTGTTTTTAAATATAGGTTGCGCAGCATCGAAGGCATGCAGCACACACGTAAAACTTATCCCCATCACGCCTCACAATTTATAACCGTTTTCTATTCAACTGGCTATATTACTGCCTGTTGTTTCTATCTATTACAGACAGCGGCAAATAAAAAGAGACTTGCGCGCCCAGCGTATTTGCTGGCGGCTGGCCTAGATGCGCGGGGAGCGACTGCAGTTTACCCTGTAAGGTACGCCGAAAGCGATAGGTCTGAGCGTTTGCCACAGGATATTTATCGAGCTCTGCGGCTACTTCGATATTACTTAGCGCTATCTGTGCCTCTATGGACTTACACAGCCGCTGACAAATCATCAGACCCAGCCCCAGACCGTCCGCTTTGCTCGACTGCGCGGCATAATATCCAGATGCAGCCTCGTGCTGATGAGACTGAGCCAATTGCCGCACATCAAACCCTCCTGCGTCGTCACTGACATGCAGCGCCAGCCACTTTTTGTCATGGCGGCTATCTATCTGACAGCGTAACGAGATATTTGTCGCACCTTGCTGGGCGGCATTGCTCATGGTATTGATGAGCAGTTGATCTAAGAGCAGATGCGGCAGGGTCACGCCTTTATAGTCGGTTATCAGCCAAAAATCGATACCGCTCGCTTTATCACCCAATAATAAAACACACTGCCGATAGGTCGCTATGATGTCGACCCTCACGTCATCGGCGGCGCTCCGCTGCGGACGTCCTGCCCAGCTACGGATGTTGTTGACGACCGCCGCGACACGTCTGGTCTCATGGACGATCTGCTCTAAGGCATTTTGTGTCTCTTTATTATTTGTTTCTGTCTTAGTCTTATGCTGATGCCGTATTAGCAGTCCTTGTGCGTAGTTTTGGATGGTTGCCAGCGGCTGATTGATTTCATGGGCGATGGCACCACTCATCTCACCAATGACCGCAAAACGCTCTGATTGACGCAGCTGCTCATCATAGTCACGAATGAGACGGTTTTGCGTCAGTATTTTTTGGCGTCGACGCCATGCCAGCCAACTCATCCAGCCATAATTGATGGTCGATATCAAAATAATAAACACCAGCACGCCGACCCCCAGCCGATGCGCTTGTATCCAGTCGAGCAAATGAGCGCTGAGCGGTTTTTGGGCTGGATGACGCTGCATCTCATATAAGACACGCTCAGCCTCCATGCTAGACTCTGGAGGTAGCCAGCGCAGCCCTGCCGTAGACATTTGCTCTGCTGGCGGCGGGGCAAATACCTGCTGACTGACTTGCCGTACCAATGCCGCCGGTGCTTGCTCAGTGGCGGCCAACGTCCAGTTGGGATAGATCGCTGTAGAAGACTGGCAGTTTGATGCGGTCGCGACTGGATGCAGTAGACGATATTGTTTGGCATGTATTTTCCCTTGCCGCGTCATCTCCTCCATTAAGCATAGCGGCACGATGGCAGCATCGACCCTGCCATGGGCCAAAGCCTGCAAACTCCGCTCAATCGGATAGCCGGTGAACTGTACGTGATAATGACTGGGCGTGATGCTGTTTTGCTGTAGTAAATGCGCGCCCAGCAAATATCCACCAAACGCATCGGCATCGACTGCGGCCACCGTACGGCGCTGTAAATCTGACAAACGATATATGTCGCTATCGGCTGCCACCCATAAGGCACTGGCGACCGCTTCCATCGCGCTGGGCTGTTGCTGCGCTATCGGCTCAGGTATTTGGCGAAACTGCTGAGCCAAGCTAACCGTCGCCTGCGACGCACGTTGGGTGAGCGTATGTGCCCGAAAGCCTTGCACCTTATCATCGACCGACAGCGCCGGCTCAGACAACACTGTCGGCGCCTGCAACGTAGCCAGCCAGCGCCATTTAGTGGTATTCATTTTTATAAACTGAACTTGCGGACCCAGCACAAATGCAAACTGTTTGGCTTGTATTTGCTGTTGCCAGTTTTCTAATGCCAACGGCACTAATATCACCGTGTCCTCGGCGAGTTGCCGATTGATATCATCTAACCATGGCTGCCAGCGATCTTGCGCGGCTCTCTCGCCTTGCGGCGCTAGCACACCCAAATAATACGTCTGCGCAAATGCTGTCGCGACACCTACCCCACTATATAACGTCATCACAAGCAGCAAGACGGCACCAACAGACGCATGCCACGCCGCCTTATTTTTAGAGCCTTTGTACATCGTGCTCACTTCCCACTGGACCTATCAGTCGACATTATAAACCAAAACCCCAATTATAATGTGGTTTTCCACAATATCGCCATTGGCGCGCCTGCCCTATACTCAATCATCATAGTACGACCTTTAAATCGTCATGCGCACCGTATGCAATCCTAGGGCACGGTGGGCTGGACACAGCTATCTTATGGAGGGTGGACGGATGAAAAACAAAAAGTGGCCACTGATTATCTTGATCATCGGTATTATCGGGCTGGTCATTGCCTTTATTATTGGACAATTACTGCCAAATATGCGCACCAGCACGAGCAATATCGAGGTCGATATCACCGACCCGACCTTGATAAAAAAAGGCGCGTACATCGCCCGTACCGCAGACTGTGTCGCTTGTCATACGACGCTTGACGGCGAGACTTATGCAGGCGGTCTACCGATGCTGACGCCGCTTGGGGCGATTTACTCAACCAACATCACCCCCGACAAAGACACGGGCATCGGCAATTATAGTTTTGATGATTTCAAAAATGCGGTCAAACACGGGGTACGACGTGATAACAAAGCCTTGTATCCTGCGATGCCCTACCCGTCTTATCAGCTGATGCCAGATGAGGACGTGGCCGCGATGTATGCGTTTTTTATGTCTGATGTCAAACCCGTTCAGCAAGCTAACCTAAAGAGCGAGCTACCACCAGTGGCCAATTGGCGCTGGCCCTTAGCCTACTGGCAGGTGTTATTTGATCGCAAGCGTGAGTTTGTCCCTGAGACGGACGATGCGCTCTTGACTCGTGGTCAGTATTTAATCGAAGGCCCTGGACATTGCGGCTCTTGTCACACTGGCCGCGGTATCGGCTTTCAAGAGGTCGCGCTCAGTAACGCGGACTCCAACAAATATCTAAGCGGCGCGGTCATCGATGGCTGGCGTGCCAAAAGCATACGCGGCGAGCATCGCGGACTTGGCACGTGGACAGTGGCAGAGTTAAACGACTTCTTTAAGACTGGCCGTACCGACACCACTGCTGCCTTTGGTGCCATGGCTGAAGTGGTCGAGCACAGCACCCAATACATGACTGACGACGATATCAACGCCATGTCGTCCTACCTCAAAACCCTAAGCCCTGCACCAAACAAAGAAGAAACCCTGCCGAATAAAGCAGACACCACCACGCAAAAACTGTTAGATGGCAACTATGACTCACGCGGCGCAATCCTCTACGCAGAGTATTGTCAAGTGTGTCACCGCGCCGATGGTCAAGGTGTCGCCCGTATCTTCCCCGCCCTTGATGGTAATAGCGCGGTGTATTCTAAAAACGCGGACTCCGTCTTGCAAATCACCTTAAGCGGCGGCCGGATGCCCAAGACCCCTTATGACCGTATGGCATTTACCATGCCTGAGTTTTCTAACTTAAGCGATGCGGATGTGGCCGAGGTGGTCAACTATGTTCGCAACAGCTGGACCAACCAAGCGCCCAAAATCGACGTCAATGACGTGGTAAAAATGCGCGCCTTTCTCGCCAAAAAACCAAAAACCAGTACCGATATCGCCCCAGACCTAAGCATTGACGCTGCAGAAAAAGGAGCAAACCAATGACCCATTTACTATTTACATGGCCGCGCGCCGCGGTTTATGCCGTCTTAGGTGTCATCAGTATAGGCGCCTTCAGTGGCTGCTCCAATCCTACCCCTGCTGAGCGCAATGCGCCTGAATTTAACACGGTCACAGCCGACGATGCCAACGAAGACATCGGCACATATATACTGCCGCAAGACACTGCCATCTTATATGAGCCAAATGCTGAGGAAATATTTTATGGCAAACGGCTCCTCAACGAAACCAAGCGCCTGCTACCAGAGCACGTCGGCGCGCAGATGAACTGTAATAGCTGCCATATATCACAAGGCAAAGTCCCGCTTGGCGACCCCTATATCAACAGCTATAACACCTACCCACGGGTGATGCCGCGTGCTGGCAAAGAAATCGATCTAGAAGCCCGTATCAATGGCTGTTTTCAGCGCTCAATGAATGGCAAACCCTTAGACCGTGAGTCACCTGAGATGCAGGCGATGATGGCTTATATGAAATGGCTGTCACAAAACACGCCAAAAGAGCACAAAGTCGATATCAAAAACGCAGGCGCTGTCGATACCTCATTGACACCGGACCCTATACGCGGCGAGCAAATCTATCAGGCACAATGCGCGACTTGCCATGGCGACAATGGCGAAGGGCTCAAAGACAGTCGCGGTGACATCGTTTTTCCGCCATTATGGGCCGATGAGTCCTTTAATATCGGCGCAGGCATGGCTCGCACCTATAAAGCTGCCGCCTTTATTAAATACAACATGCCCATGGGCATTCAGACCAAAGGGCTATGGGGCCACGGCAATGTCCTAAGCGATCAAGATGCTGTCGACGTGGCGCATTTTTTTACCCATCAGCCGCGCCCTGATTTTGCAGGCAAAGTCAATGACTGGCCCAGTGGTAAAAAACCCAAAGACGCGCGCTACTGATCGCCCTAAACGCGGCGTTCTCCGTGGTTGTTCTTTGCTGTTGATAAAACCACTCTAACAAAGCAAACCTTTAAGAAAACGCGCTTTTCTTAAAGGTTTTTTGTTATCTATGGTTACTACTGCTACACACGGTACAGCGAGCATTATATAGTGATGAAATACCACTATTATGCCGCCATTTATCGATGAGGTCTGTCATGCGCAAAATTCCTGTTTACTCCCACCCTGCTGCCGGTTGGCCTGCGCTGATCTCCTCGACACGCAAACTGATGGATTATCAGACCTTTTTACGCGGTAGTGTCAGCGTCCTAAAAAGCAATCAACCCAAAGGCGGATTTGACTGCCCAGGCTGCGCGTGGCCAGACCATAAGTCACACAAGCGCATCGACGTCTGCGAAAACGGCATCAAAGTCATCGCCAGCGAAACCATGACGAAAAAGGCGGATGCGCAATTTTTTGCGCGGCATACCGTCACCGAGCTACAAGGCTGGTCGGGCTATGAGCTTGAGCATAGCGGGCGCTTATCAGAACCTTTATATTACGACGCCGCACAAGATCGCTATGTACCGATTTCTTGGAAGGCGGCTTATCAGTGTATCGCTGAGCAATTAGGTCAACTTGACTCACCAGATGAGGCGTTATTTTATACCTCAGGGCGCGTGACCAACGAGCCAGCCTTTATGTATCAATTGTTTGTACGCTGTTTTGGTACCAATAATTTACCAGATTGCTCGAACATGTGCCATGAGCCGACCTCAGTAATGCTCGGTAAACAGCTGGGCGTCGGCAAAGCGACAGTCATGCTAGAGGATTTTGAGCAAGCCAAGCTCATATTGATGTTTGGTCAAAACCCCGCCACCAACCATCCGCGCATGCTCGAAATGCTCGCTCATGCCCATGAGCAAGGCTGCCAAATCCTCTCGATAAACCCCATGCGCGAGCAAGGCTTGAGTAAGTTTCGAAACCCACAAAAACCCACGCATATGGCAGCAGGCCAAAGCGACACCATGGTCGATGAAGTCGTGCAAATCCAAATCGGCGGCGATGCGGCGCTGCTGACCGGCATTGCCAAATGGCTGATTGAGAATAATAAAATTAATACCGATTTTATTACAACGCATACCTCAGGGTTCGAGCCATTAAAACAATGGCTGACCGAGCAATCTTGGACGGATATCGAGCAAGGCTGCGGTATCGCTCAGACAGAGATTATCAGGCTTGCTAAGTTGGTCGTCGATAGTCCAGCGACCATTTGCACATGGGGCATGGGCATCACTCAGCATGTACAAGGCGATGACAATGTAGCGATGATTACCAACCTATTATTATTGATGGGTATGATTGGCATTGAGGGCGCAGGCGCATCTCCTGTGCGTGGACACTCTAACGTACAAGGCGATCGCACCATGGGTATCCATGAGCGCCCAGCGCAAAAGCTACTCGACAGCCTAGCGCGCGTCTTTAAGCGCCCAATGCCGCAAGCAGCAGGCTTTGATGTGGTGACAGGTGCCAAAGCATTGATCGCCGGCAAACTCAAAGTCTTTATGAGTATGGGCGGTAACTATGCCGTGGCCGCCCCCGATACCAGCGCTATCGAGCAAGCACTCACCACCACACAGCTCAATATATTTGTGGGCACCAAGCTCAATGAAACCATGCTCTACCCAGGGGCGCATAACCTAATACTGCCTTGTCTAGGGCGTACTGAGCGTATCGTGACGGCCAAAGGTGAGCAGTTTGCCACCATCGAAGACTCTATGTGTCAGATTGTCCCGACGCAAGGCACCCTAACACCCGTCAGCGACGCGCTCAAATCCGAGGCGCAGATCGTCGCCGATATCGCCACGCATGTGCTCAAGACTGATACCGACATTCCTTGGCAGGCGATGAGTACCGACTTCGATCTCATTCGCGACTATATCGCCCAAGCGATTGACGGCTTTGAGAACTTCAACACGCGCATTCGGGCAGCCGAGCGCGGTTTTCATTTATACCACCCAGCGCGCCACCGCATGTGGAATACAGACAGTGGTAAAGCACAGTTTATCGTGCCGAAATACCCCATCACTTATGTCGCAGCCCAAATGGCCGACACCGCCGCTGCCTTAAATGATGGCTTAAACTCCTCTGGCAATGACAGCGACCAAAATATCGAACAAAAAATCTGGCAATTGACCAGTGTACGTAGTCATGATCAATTTAATACCATGATTTTTGGCTATAACGATCGCTATCGCCAGACCAACCGCCGCGACGTGCTATTTATGCATCCAGACGAGATGAGCCGCCTAGGCTGGCAAAAAGGAGATCAGGTAATGGTATCGCGGCACGCCAGCAGCTCAAGCCACACAGCGCATAAAAACAAGCCGCGCGTACTAGGGCCGCTCATATTGACTGAAATGGATATCGCCGCCAATGCCGTCGCCGCCTATTATCCTGAATGTAACGACCTGTTTGATTTGGATACCCATGCGCCAGACTCGCACATACCTGCCTACAAATCGACAACGGTGGTTTTGCAGCGTGTTGCGACAGCCGCGCGATTATCTGACCCTGTACTATCAGCATAAATTGTCAGCGTAGGCCGTGTCCCATAAAGGCGCTTAGCATAGCGCCGTATGGGTGTGTTATCCATATTGATTGTTATTCCAAAACAGCCAGACGATCTGTCATGGCAATAAAGCGTGTTG
Source organism: Psychrobacter sp. Rd 27.2 (assembly GCF_001921755.1). Classification (NCBI taxonomy): domain Bacteria; kingdom Pseudomonadati; phylum Pseudomonadota; class Gammaproteobacteria; order Moraxellales; family Moraxellaceae; genus Psychrobacter; species Psychrobacter sp. Rd 27.2. The sequence continues at coordinate 93,556 of NZ_MRYB01000006.1, forward strand.
AGTCATCATGATAAGCAAAAGCAACCCCATACCTGAGAGTGATAATGAGCGAAGCTATCCGCTAAAAAACACCCTGCCTGTCTCTACGAGATCGCCTACCACCGTCCCACTCGCCCGCAGCCACTGTGCGAAAAAGCATTTTTATCTGCCCGATAAACCTACCTTTGCCAATAGCCGTATGCCAGACAATACTGGACAAATGGATAAGTCTCAGCTTCACAGTGAAGAGCAATCGGCGGACTTGGCAGTGGAAGCAGCTGTCGCTATCGTTATCAATGGTATCCATTATGCCGTCTTAATGGCCAGCCCTCATCAGTTAGAGTATTTGGCGGTTGGGTTTTTGTTTAGCGAAGGGCTGATCGAGCATAGCCATGAGCTGCTCGATTGGGAAGTCACCCAATTGACAGACAGCGCCAGTTGCCAACCATGGGCACAAGCGCCCCTTATTAAAAACTCGCCTATAAACAATGCAATAGATACAGCCGCTTTGCCAGATACGCTTGAGACACTTCTCACACAGCTGCAAGATTATGACGTCTATGTGGTAGAGCTCAGACTGAGCCAACGCTGCCATCAGCGCATCCAAGCCCAAAAGCGACAACTGGCGGGACGAACGGGCTGCGGTATGTGCGGTATCACGGGGCTGACACAAGCCCTACCTGATTTGAGCGCTTATACGCAAGATAGCCAACCAATTCAGGCAGCCTGCCCGCGTCTGGATTATCTATTGGATATGCGCCAGCAAATCACTGCCATGCAACATACCCATCAGCTAACAGGGGCGGTACACGCTGCAGCGACCCTGCATGACGAGCAGCTGTATTTGTTTGAAGATGTTGGCCGCCACAACGCGCTAGACAAACTGATTGGCTGGCAGCTGCGCAACAAGCGAGAGGCAGACTGTGTGCTGATGACCTCACGCTTGTCTATCGAGCTGGTACAAAAATCGATTCGTGGGCGTATCCCTTGGCTTGTTGGCATGTCTGCGCCCACCAGTACGGCCGTACGGGTCGCCCAGCGCTATGGTTTGGGGCTGGCTGGGTTTTTGCGTGACAATAGAGTCACCTACTACACTGGTATTTGATGAGTATTGCCTAACCACATTTTCTAAATCCTGTCGTTATCACCGATTCGTTTACTTTGATACCCTCACATTGAGCATTTAATACTGCCACCATTCAATACGTTAGCCTTATTGACACCCTCACAAACACCTTTTCATAAACCCCATTTGTCAATGCCATTTTTCTTGAGGTCGGTCTCTGCCTTTTGGTCATTGATGATAAATAACTGACCGATAGATTTGAGCTTCACGGCAGAATAGGGTACCCTTAGCGCACGAGTATGTTACACATAGTTAACATAGCTGTAGTTTTATTTATAAATACCGAGCCTATGGTGCGACGCATCAGGGCTGTAGCGTGTTTGATACTTAACTACAGGTAATGCGTCAATTACCTAATCATGGGCAAAAATTCGCTCATGCTTGGGTGTATTTCAGCCGGCTATACATAATATTAGCCGATAAAGCTGTCTACACTTAGCATCGTCATCAGCAGATGGCTGAGTGCTTATCCATAATTTTGCTGTAGATACCTGCCTTGTCAGCGCTCTATAGCAGCCAGCTACTATCAAGTATGACCACTTGACAGCGTGATGGATTATCCATCAATAGACGCATGCTGATGACTGCCCTGCGATTTTTGTGAGACATGGCTCACTGTTGCATGTGATTTTTTCAAATGACGTACAACAGTGAGTAACCGGCATGATGTCAATGGGCAGTTGTCATTTACAGGTTGCAGGATCTACTCTTAAAACACCAAGTGCGCCAGCGCGCTGCATTTGGATCGGCGCTGACCGCTTTTTATGACGGCCAACTGTTAGCACTGTGTGATGCCTCTACATAAGAATTTTATGGGCTTTATTGTATTCTTAACAGTTTTGGGTAGAGATATCCTATTAAACTTTTATTTATGTAAAATAATCGCGAGGTATGAATTTGAAAACTGAGTCACTGTTCCAATTTTCATCGTTAACCATTATTTTATTGTTGTTAGCGTTTTATGGCGGCACGTATTTGTTGTCATTGCTGATCAAAAAAGACAAAGAAACCACTTCAGGATTTATGGTAGCAGGCCACGGTGTCGGCTTTGGCATGGGTGCTGCTAGTATGACCGCTACTTGGATTTGGGCCGCATCATTTTATGCCGCGGCGACCTCTGGCTACAAGTATGGCGTGTCAGGGCCGATACATTACGGCTTTTGGGGCGCGCTGATGATCTTATTCATCTATCCTTTTGGTATGCGCTTTCGTGAGCTTGCGCCCGATGGTCATACCTTAGGTGAGCTTATCCACGCCCGCCATGGCTCATCAAGCCAATTAATTTTAGCCATATCCAACCTTATGGGCAGCTTAATTAGCTTGATGGTCAACTTTACTGCGGCTGGGGCATTGGTGTCGGTATTATCGCCATTATCGTTTCAGACAGGGGTCATGATTGCAGGTATCGGGGTGCTAAGCTATACCTTAACCTCAGGGTTTCGCGCTTCCGTCTTTACAGACTTTGCGCAATTGGTCGCTTTGATGGCCATCGGTATTGTCATTATTCCAGCGGTACTGTTTGCGATGGGCGGGCCACAAGTCATGGTCGATGGCCTCTCTAACCTCACGCTTGAACAGCAGGATTTCTTTTCATCCGAAGCGTTTTTTCAGCAAGGGGCGCCCTATTTTGTCGCTGTACTTGCTTATGCGATTGGTAACCAAACCATCACGCAGCGCTTGTTTGCGATCGATAAGACTAAGATTAAACAGACCTTTATTACCGCCACAGTCGGCTATGCTGGTATCGTCATCGGTCTTGGTATGATCGGATTGATGGCTTTGACCATCGGTATCGAGCCACTAGATGGCAATATGAATAACCTCATCCCGCAGATGGTCAGCACTTACTTGCACCCTGTATTTATCGCCTTGTTCTTTATCTTGGTCATTGGCTCACTATCATCGACAGCCGACTCGGATTTGTCGGCATTATCGACCATTATGATGGCGGACGTGTATGGCAAAAACATTGCCAAAGGCCGCGTCAAGCCTAAAACGATGATGCTCGTTGGTCGTAGCACGATGATTATCGCCACCGCTGCCGGACTGATCTTTGCCAGCTTTAAGCTAGATATCTTGGTGATGTTGGTCTTTGTAGGGGCGCTGTGGGGCGCGATTGTTTTCCCGGTCATCGCCAGTGTGTTTTGGAACCGCGTGACCAATGCCGCCTTTACCTCGGCGGTCATCATCGGCCTGCTGCTATTCTGTGTGGTACGCTTTGAGCTGCTACCGATGACAGGCTTTACTGCCCTTTTCTTTGAAATACTGGCCAGTGTGGGCGCCGCAGTCGTGATTGGACTGATGGTCTTTGGCTTTTTGGGTCGTAAAATCGGCATGGTAGCGGCAGCGATCACGCTGGTACTGATGCTCATTTTTGCCACAGGCTTCTTACGTCAGTACATGGTACTACTGGCCTCACTAACGGCCTATGGTGCCAGCACCATCGTTTGTATCATCGTTAGCCTCATGGGTGATGAACACTTTGATTTTGCTTTAATCAATCAACGTGTTGGCGATTATGATAAAAAAGCCAAGGCATCGACCTCTGAGCTTTCATAAACACAGGTAGCGAGCACCGCTTGCGGGTTTGGCAGTTGGTCAATATGTGACCAGCTGCACAGGCAACCCTTCATAAATACTATAAGGAGATATCATGGACAACGTCTTTATCTACGGCTTATATATTTTAATTTGGCCAGCCATTACGCTCGGCGTGCTGGTATTGATTTGTACCGCGACTTATCGCGATATCAAACGAGCCAAACGTAATAACGAAGAGATATTATAAAAGTACATACTCAATAATCAGTACTCTCATCAGTGGGTCCGGCTCACTGATGAGCCTGAATACGTAAAAAACTCATAAAAAAGCACTAAAATCAGCACAAGTGAACAAATAAGCTATTTTTAGCCAAAAAATGACTTGTAATTTAAATTATTTTTGCTAATATAGTCCACCTTGATTGGCTGGATGGCAGAGTGGTCATGCAGCGGACTGCAACTCCGTTAACGCCGGTTCGATTCCGACTCCAGCCTCCAATTATTTATTAACGTCATGTTAATTTAGGCTTGCATTATCAGCATAACCGCTTATAATAGCGACCACTTATCTTACCAGCGAAAAGCACTATCAACGCTTTTTAATGTATAGATAACACAAGTTTTGCCCGGGTGGTGAAATTGGTAGACACAAGGGATTTAAAATCCCTCGCTAGCAATAGCGTGCCGGTTCAAGTCCGGCTCCGGGTACCATTATATAGTTCTATGCTATCTCATAGAGTAGACAAAGCCCCTGATATCAGGGGCTTTGCTGTATCTGACGTCTTATACTGTCCTGTCTTATCTAGCCCAATCCGTGCATATAATGTACACTGTGATGTACACTGGTTTCTAAATGTACATTGAGGGTGTCGTCATGGAAGAGCGCAAACCTATTAGCTCCGATCGGAGTATTAGTAGCCACAAAGCTGCTGACAAAGAATACCTAGTGACTGTCAGACATCATCCAATGCTTTACCTTATGGTCAGACCAAATGGCACTAAGTCTTGGATCTATCGTTATAAGTCCCCTACCTTATCTAAAAATAAACGCATCTCACTGGGTGTGTATCCAAGTGTGTCGTTTGCACGTGCCCGTGAGATATGGCGTGACTATGAAGAACTGCTTAGCCGTAATATCGATCCTAAAGATCATCGTGAAGAAGAACAGAAAACACTATTAAGCAATACTAACAATAGTTTTAGTCATTTTGCTTGGGAGTATTTTGATAGCTTGGATCAAACTCAAAAGAGTAATACGCTTATTCGTAAAAGAGGTCGGCTTGAGCTGATTTGCTCCTACATAGGTGATGAGCCGATCAGTGAGATCAGCTCGCCTAAAATGCTTGAAGTATTATTAGACATCCAAGCCAACTCATTAAACAAAGCTGGCAAGCCCACAGACAAGGCTGAACGCTGTGCAGGTATCGCTAGTGAAGTATTTATTTATGCTGGCGCTCGCGGCTTTTGTACGAGCAATCCTGCGGCGCTAATCAAGAGTCAACTGGCTAAATCAAGCTATGGTCATCGCCCTGCTATTACCAAACCTAAAGAATTAGCTAAACTACTACGCGATATTGAGACTATAGAAGGTGATCTAAATACAATTAATTCCCTTAGGCTATTGGCGTTACTGTTCGTGCGTAACGGTGATCTTAGGCGTATGCGCTGGGCTGATGTTGATCTAGATGCTGGCAGGTGGACATTAAAGCCGCTAAAGGGACAAGGTAAGGTAAACATGGTCAAGGACATGGTGGTTCCCCTACCTCGTCAGGCCGTGGCAATCTTACGAGAACAGCAAAAGATCAATGGTCATACTCCATATGTGTTTTTTAGTCAGACGGCAAAAAAACACCAGATTATCTCTGATGCGACGGCAAATAAGCGTTTAAAAGATTTGGGCTATAAAGACATTCATTGCGCTCATGGTTTTAGAGCCACAGCGAAGACCATCTTACAAGAGCAATTAAAGTATCCTCTCGTGCTTGTTGAGATGGCTTTGGGTCATACAACCAAAGATCCTAATGGCACAGCTTATGGGCGGTTTGAATACATCGATGATCGGGCGCAGATGATGCAAAACTGGGCGGACTACTTAGATGCGCTTAGAGACGGTCAGGATACCGCTAAGTTTAGAGCAGATGTAAAAGACGACGCTGACTCTACTGCCCAACTAAAAGCGTTAATCGCAGAATTAGGAGAGGATCAGGTACTTAAGCTTCTTAGGACTAATAGCTAAAGCTAATTATCTAAACTTATTCAGAAATATATTATTAATAAAAAACACAAAATACGTTCTATAGAGATCGATAATAAACTTATCTCATTTTATCAGATGTTTGGTCAACATAGTTTATCGCTTGCGATAGTCTATCAATAGCTTTAGCTTCTTCGTCATTATAATAATCTCTGTTCATTATACTTAATAATCCTCTGCCGACTCTAGTTATATTTCCTTTAGGATATATCAGCTTACAGATCTCTTGATAGGATTCTTCTATGTATTGATATAGGGTTTTAATGTGAGCTATTTCAGCTTCTATAAGCTTATTGCTATTTCTGAGTTGTACATCATCATATTTTAACTTTTTTGTTTCTTGTTTAAACTTTTGGATTTTCCGTTCACGTCCGTTAATTGATAGGAAAAATAGAACTATGATCGGAGTAAAGAAAATTACTAACAGCGTAATAACACCTCCCTTAATTCCTTCACCATTCGTTGCTAAAGAACCACCACCAAACCATGCTAGTGTAGCTTTCTCCTGCGCAGCACCTGATAAAGTTTGAATAGATGTACCAGTAGAAGCATCTCCTAGTATTGTAACTAAACTTAATCCAGCCATAACTAAAATAGCGCCTATTAATGCACCAAATATTATTGCTACAAGTGGTTGTATATAGAATTTTGATATGCGTTCTAAAGTATAAAGCTCTTCTGGTACGAAACTATAGGAGTTAAGCCTCTGTTGAAGCTCATTCTTATCGTAAGGCTGTTTACATAAACTTTTACTTTTCTCAATTATCTTGAAATTATGGCAAGTTGTAGTTTCTAATTTTTTAAGTAACATGTTAGTTTGCTTTCTTGCATCGATATGGTTGTTGAAAGCAGCAATATACTTTAGATAAGTTTCATCGTACCTAAGACTAGTTGTTTCGACAGACTGATGGTCGATACTCGACTCATCGATAGACGTGGATTTTATTTTATTGGGAACTCTAAGTTTTGATAATTTGAAGCGTTTGTTTCTATATAGCTTTCTAGCCCCAGCAAATATCAGTATGACTAAAACCATAACCAATATTACCCATCCAAATATAGAGACTTCAGATGAGATTGCTATATCAGTTGTTTCCATAAGACTTGAACTCTATCTAAAAATATATATGGTTTGAAACAAACCATAACTTATCACTAAATTATACAATAAAGCTATTTTGAGAATGCATCAACCTAAAATCCCCTCAAACATATCATCCAAATAAGCTGTCTGATTGCCTATCATAAACAGCACATTACGCGCCTTTAGCTCCTCTTCGCTAAGTGAGTTATTAATAAGCTCTCTTAGCGGTGTGGTGGTTAAGATAAAGCTATTGAGTACAAGATCATTGTCTAACTGGCTCTCAAGCTCTTTAATCTGCTTATATAGATTAATCTTGGCATCATCGGTACTCATGTTACGAATACCTTTAGGATCAATCAATGTTAGATACTGCTGGCCTGTCTCTTTATGTATAAGCCATAACAAGAAGTCTGGATAAAAATTACCTGCCAATGCAAAACCTAAGCCTTTATAGCGGTTATCAGGATTACGTAATAGATAGACGTGATAGTCCTTGAGCGCATCGATCTGTTTAGCTGAGTTGATATACTGCTGCAAATCATCAACAAACTTGACCTCACTGCTCTCGCCCTTTCTATCATAATCAAAAACAGCAGGCGACCACGTAAACGGTAAACTGTCATCGTTTTTGCTAAACAAGGGATAGTACAGATGCTTATCAAATACGACGGTACGGAGGCTACCGTCTTCCCATTTGACTTTATCTAGTTGCCCTTTGTTGACAATCTCTTGCAGCTTATCGAGGCGATCAAAGTATTCTTGAGCTTCACTATTCTGACCTTCTTTTGATGTAAACACGTATTTGTCACACATATGTACGGGCAAATCATCATCGCCTACTTCAAACTCAGTCACTTCGTAGTACTGACCTTCGTACGCGTTTTTCATGGTCTTATAAAATCTGTCCATGTAGGCTTGTAGTAGCTCTAGCAGAACGCTTTGTTGAAAGCGAATACCGCTCACATCTTGGGTGAGCTTTTCGCTATCTACTAGTAGCTTATACCAATCGTCATGGGTATTTTTTATTGGTTTACAGCAAAATGCGCGTAGATCTTTAAGGTCAATACGAATATTGGTATAGCCGCGCTGCATCTTATACTTTTGTAGCTGCAAATACAGCCAATCAAAATCAAAGAATGGCATGATGTTCGGTGATATCTCTTGCTCTTGACGCTTGTCTTGTAGATCGTCATTGCGTTTGCGTTTATCGGTATGATAAGCCTGCAAACGCGGGTATAAGTCAAGCACGACAAAAGGCGTTTTAATTTTTCCTTGATACTGTTTAGGTATCTCAAACAGTGATAGCTTCATTTGCGCTTTAAAGCCATTTGGCTGATTGTCTTTGTAACCGTCTTTAAGCGTCAGAGTTTTGAGTCGATGCGGCGCTTTGATACGATTGGTCTTAAAGTCTAAAGTCACTAAATCCTGATTTAGAACGATCCCTTCATCATTTAGGTATTCGCGGAATTGTTCCATATAGTCAGCTTGCAAGCCGAAGATATTGATGGTTTGCAATAGATCAAGATGCAAGTCTTGATACTCACCTCGACTATAGATGTTGTGCGGAGTGCGTTTAAGGGAGTAACCCTCCCCCTTTAGACGCACGCCACGACCAAACAGCTGAATGATTTGCGAGCCTTCCCCTTTGCCCATATTCAGCAAACCCATAGTAGAGACACGCCAACTGCTCCAGCCTTCAGTAAACTTACGTGAGCCGATAAGTAGATTGGTTTTGCTGTTGTCATCGTTAATAGTGTCAAATAGCGATGGGTTAAATGCATCCGCACGTGCATTTAGATAATGGCTATCTGTCAGTTTTTCGCACTGATCGAATAGTCCTTTTTCGTCGCCTACGTTTATCACTCCGAACGGCTCGTTCTCTCCCACTTGTAAGCGCAGCTCGCCGGTATTTTGAGTGATACGAATGACGTTTAAGCGCTGATTACTCCCTGCATTAAAGAACTGGCTAAGTATATCTTGATAAATAGCTTCTGCATCTCTACCATGCAATGGAGCAAAACGATTAACAAAAATATTGTTACCTTTGTTATCGACCAGACGTGAAGTATTGGTGATAAAGTCATGAATCCAGTTGATGGTTTCTGCTTTATGATGACTGTCTAAAAAATCTGCCAAAAATTTGATAATGGTCAAAATATCTGAATCATCATCGTTAACCTTGTTACCAACAAATACCCAAAGTGGATTTTCGATTTTGAAAGGTTCAAGACGAGCTACATTATGAGCATACAGGTACTGCTGCTGATAAAAGGTCAGTAAACAGGCGGTTAAGTAGAGCTGCTGACTGTCACGGCTTTCGCCTTTTTTCATATTAAGAATATTGACTTCTTTACCGTAGCCATCTTGGTAGAAGTACTTATAAGAGTAATCAAATAAAATATTTTTGGCATAGACTTCACGCAGGGCTTCACGGCGTGCCTTTTGCTTTTCAAGCTCGTCCAGTGCTAGTGACTTTAGCTGTACATCATCAAGTTTGGTTAAGGCACTGGTACCGTAGAGCATTTTCGCTTTGCTTTTTTGCTCGTCTTCTTCTTGCTTAATGACGTTCTTAGATTTTTTTGAACTACTAACAGCTTGCCCGAATGTCGCTGAATATTCAAAGCTAAAGCCGTTTTTGGTCAAAGTATCACGGTAGCCCATCCACACGCCACCACTACTAGTACCGCGATGTCCTTCATCAATCAGTACAAGGTTTTGGCCTTCTAAAGACTCAGCCGCTACTGTCTTGTCACCATCTCGATCAGCGAGTTTATTGATATCGATGATTTGCACATAATTTAAAAACTGATCGCGAGATCTATATTTGTTAAATATCATGGCATCGATGCCAGATAACGCAAAGTCTTCTAGATGCTGTTGACTCAAGCCATCATTAGGTGTCAGTAAGATAATTTGCTCAATCTTATCGGTATGATCCGCTTGCTCGATATAGTATTGATACTGCAAAATATTGACATGCATCAAGAGCGTCTTACCGCTACCTGTAGCGCTCCAATACGCTACTTTGTTTAGATCTTCAGCGACGTAGGGCTGGAGGATTTCGCTGTCGTTTTTATCCGTGTTGTAGGCGGCAAGCGTATCGTTAAGCTCAGCTAGCATCTGATCCGTGTGGTTAAAATAGTGATCTAAATAGTACTCAGTAAATAGCAGTGATAAATACTGAAAGTACTTAGGATTTAGTTCACTGTTTTCCTTCTCATTACGAGCCTCACTGATCTGTAGCCAGTGACGCACAATATTTCTATCATAGCGCCTTAACGTGTCGATATCTAAAGCCTGCTTACCAACTAAGTCTCTACTAGTCAGCTCAGTAAAAAACTTGGTTTGACCTGCATTGTCACCTTCAAGCTCTATGCCTTGATGCTCAGGTGAATCTAAAAGCTGCTGCATTCCTTCGATACTGCTCGGGTTAAACTTTGACCACAGCCACTGCGTCAATACCAGCTGCTCATGAAAGTTTATTTTTTTGCTTTTTGTTTTACTGGATTTAGCCATAACTTACTCTGCAAACATACGCTCAAGGAATACCTGCTCTATCGAGCGGACTTTTAACTCACTACTGCCATCGTCTTTTTTGGACAATTTGCTATTAATGTTGTGATCACCATTGACATAGATGTAGCGGTACTCTTTGTCGTTTGGATTAATAGACAAGGTGTCAAGCAGCTGATTTAATTTGTCATAACCAATACGCTCACAATCACGCCAGAACACGGTGACAAATTCTCCTGTCCGCAAATGTCCAACGACCTGCACATAGCCTTGTTTTAGCTGATAGTCTATATTTCTAACCTTTAGCCCTATGAGATAGTTAAAGGTATCGATAAGATCGACGTTTTGTACGGTATAAGCACCTGCACTATCAGCAGTTATCTTGAGCTGATAATCAAAAGGGTTTGCAAAGTCGGCAACATTAAGTAGCGAGTCTTTGCTCTCAATATCCAGCATGTAGTGCATGAGATAGTCATCTTGCTGAGCAGGTGTCAAGTCAGCAAACAAATCATTCTGAGCGGGACTACGGTTGAGCTCAAGGTTGTTCAAAGTATCCTCATAGCTCTCAAGCTTGACGACTTTTAGGCAATGGCTAATTCCTTTATAAGGGTTTGCTATGCTTTCATCACTCTTGCTTTTCGGCAGTGCAGGCTTGCCACCCTTCCAGTTTTCGCTATAAACAACCTTTTGAATACGTGGCTTAACTACAGTATCAAAATATTCACCTTGCTCAACTAGAATATACTTACGGTTACCATCATCTTCTCGGTTTAGAGATATAGTAGCGTGAGCAGTTGTGCCACTCCCTGCAAAATAGTCTAGTATAATATCCTTATTGCTATTAGAAGTACTGAGGTGGACACATTTTTCAACCAAATTTATCGATTTTGGGAAGTCAAATATTTTCTGTCCTAAAAGATTAATCAATAAGGAGTTACCATATTTACCAGCATCGTACTCACCCCCCTTCCAAACAGTTTTAGGTACAGTTTCTTCATGAGTGACAAAGAGATCATATTCATCGTTAACTTTCATAGCTGCTATTCTATTTAGGTTGGACTTGATTGAATCTAATCCAAAATTCCAGCGCCTTTCAATGCCATTTTGATCAATTGGCCAGACTTCAATTTCATCGTTAATTGTTATGTTTTTTGATATTGGGTGATAATCGTCTGCTGGAACCGTCCCTATCTTAATTATTTCACCTGACTGATTTAAATAAATAGGATAAAAAGATAAACGCCTCTCGGTTCTTAGTGAGTTTTCTCCCCAACGACGCATTTTTCTAGGCGTACTGTTCTTTTCTAAACTTCTTTGAATATACTTACCTTTATCGTCAGGCGTTAGAAACAAACAGTATTCATGAATTCTATTGAAATCCTTCGTAATTGATCCTTTAGGATTATGCACAATTGTTATTTTAGATAGTCTATAGTCTATGAAAATATCTTTAAGAATGAAATTTAAGTTATTCTCTTCAGAATCATCAATAGCAACGCTCTGTATACCATTTTGACTTAATAGATTTTTTCCTAAAATTAATCTATTACTCAATAAAGTCAACCAAGACGAGTGTTTGTATTCATTCTTATATAAAATTGGTGTTGAGTTCGTATTGTAAGGTGGATCAATGTAGTTGTATTTGACTCTATCTTCATACTTTTCTTGTAATAGATTTAAAGCTTGAAAATTATCACTATTGATTATCAGACCATCCGTCTGCTCATCCAAATCATCAAGACTATTTAATAGCTTGGCTTTAAAGCTTAAATCAAACAAGCTAGTATCCACCATGAGATACGGATGCTCTTTTAGATAATGGCTGTTACCCCAATACGGTAAGCTATCATCAGCCACATTAAACCCTAAGCTCTCCCACTGCTGCCACTGAGCCTCATTATCAGCAATTTCGCTATACAGCGACTCGTCGACACGATCAAGCGTAATGCAATAATGGCTCGACACTACAAACTTCTTTTTAAGCCATAGCTTCTTTTGAAATTTTTCTAGCGACGCTAGAAAGTCAATTAACTCACGACCAATTTTACGTAAGCATTTAATCAGCACAAGCTGGCGCTCTATCTCTATAAAGCCTGAGTTATTAACCACATCGTCTAAATGCATGACTTCGTTTTTGATATAGAAGTCCAGCTCGTTATTTAAGAATTTACCCAAGTCTTTATGAATGAAATAATCAGCTGTGTTCTTTTGCGTATAGGTGTCTAAATGCTTACGCAGTAAGTCACGATCAGCCTGTGTTTCAGTTGGTGCTGGATGCTTGAGTAAAGTAGCCCATGCTGTATCAACTTTGGTATTTGCCAATATATCGTCATGAGCTTCTTTATTGAGCTTATCTTGCTTGGCCTTACTGTCCATGACCGCGTATTCAAACCATACCGTCAGCTCATCGCCAGCGTCATTAAACTCTATAGGGTGTACAGTTTCTTCATATTCCTCGCCTTCTTCATCGGTACGAGTTAGCGTCTTCGGCTTAGAGAGAATAACGAAGCGACGGTTTTTGTCATTGTCTTTTTGATTGTCCTTCGCCGTATCAGCAGATAGCAGACGGAATAAGACAGATTTGTCTGACTCACCTATCGAGTTGAAGCGAATACGGTAATTGCTAAACATCTCACCTGACTTGGTATAGTACTGGTCTTTATTCGCCCAATGCAGCATCACCTCTTCGCCAGAATAAGGAATGGCATAGGTATCGCCTTTATAGCGACGCTGACTGATAAAATCGCCCTCATCATAATAGCGACTAAAGAAGGTGTACAAATGACTAAACACTTGCGCTTGATCAAATGTGCTATCAGCATGACCTCTTAGCTCTTGGTACTGCTGTCCAAGTGAGCTTTCAATAGCGGTTTCGTTGACTAAGTTACCTGCCTCATCAAACGCACGCTTACCAAACTCATCTTTGATTTGATTAGTAATGCTCTCTAGCTGACTGTCATGTACATCGCTTTTTGCGTCTGCTAAATAGGTCTCTACCTTGGTTTTCAGACGATTATCCAAATAATCGCTAATCTCACGACGACGAGCATTCAAGATACGATAGATACCAAAGTCTAGATCAGGGCGATCAATTTGAAAGATGTTTTTTAGTTTTTGATTGAGATTGGCGTATTGGCTCATGAGTCATCCTTCAATGTTTCTATATTGCTAGTGCAGTATTTTGTCATAGCGTCCATAACAAAACGAGCTGGCTTAGTTATAACTACCAAAACCAAGCTAGCTCTAAGAGAGTAAAAATTAACCAAATATTATAGCAGATCAGGGTTTTGGTAACTTAAAAAATATAAACCGTGCTAGTGAAAAACGGTTTCAGCATATCTGCCAGCGGATGTGATAAAACGTTTCAAACTGGCTTTTTTTGTGCATCATCTGCTCTAGGTTTTCTATTAAGGTATCGCGTCTGTCCTCAATCTCATCAGTGACATCAAAGATGTTTTGCCGCAGTTTACGCTGCTCGCGCTCCGCCTTTTTGAGCTGCTCTTGCTTTTGTTTTTGCTCGTCAATAGTACTGGCTTGGCGTGCTTCACGCTTTAGGCTACGTATTTTTAGTTTGATATCATCAAGCGCCGCTTCTGCTGAGGCCATATGGTCATCTGCCCACTGCTCAATCTTTTCTTGCTCACGCTGAAAGTATACTTGATTGTCATCTAATGCTTGACTGAGCTTGTTTTTGTGTTGAAGCGCTAATGTATCGGTAAATAGCTGCGGAATCGCTGGCAACGACTGATCCTTGGTCAAAGTAGCATCTAGTCGCAAAATACGCTCACAGATATCAGCGTCTAAAATAGTGCTATCATCACTCATACCTGTGAGGATGACATGCTCTTCTTTGGCAAAGGAATCTAATGATAATACACTCAGTGCCAGCCACCCTGACTGCCCTACTAATGGCTCAAGGCTAGAGACTTTTTTGGAATAATGGCTATAGTCAAAATCAATGCTCACCGTCTCAGTCGGTAATTCTTTTGCTTTATTAAGTACATACTCTCCTAGCGGATGGGTCAAACGGTAGATATAGGTATTATCAGGGACAGACTCGCCTTTACGGATGAGCTGATAATCCCCTACCTTGATATCCAGACTAGGCGATGTATGCAAGGTGAAGTGGAGCTGACTAGGATGAAAGTCAGCATAAGGTGCAAGTAGCGCTCGGCTAATCGTCCAAAAAAAGTTACTGATACGATCAAGCTGTTCTTCAGCTCGCTGCTTATGGATCTTCAGCAATTCGTGAATATCTGCATCAAAGTGCTTAAGTAGTAAGTCGCGAGTCTGTAGCATTTTTTGATTAATCTGGGCTTCAAGCTCAGACTGAAGCTGATTAAAGCTTGCTTCTATCTCTTGATTTGTACGGCATTTATCGTAGATCTCAAGAATACGCTTCTCAAAATTAATACCACTCTCTATCGACCCTAGTATCTCGTTTGAGGCACCAAATACTCCTTCAAATAGATCAAACTTTTCACTAAGCAGCTCCATCACTCGCCTATCAGCAGCGTTGCGCTCATTAATAAAGTTCACGACGACAACATCAAAGGCTTGGCCATAGCGATGACAGCGACCAATACGCTGCTCCACTCTTTGTGGATTCCAAGGTAAGTCATAGTTAACCACTAAAGAGCAAAACTGTAAGTTAACCCCTTCAGCTGCCGCTTCAGTAGCAATCATAATCTCAGCGTCATCTCTGAAGTAATCGATCAGTGCTGTACGTCTGTCTATCGAGGATGAACCTGTTACTCTATCACTACCGACATGTTTAGCTAACCACCTGTGATAAATACCTGTATTGACTGGGCTATTATTGCTACCGTTAAAAGCAACTACTTTGCCATCAAAACCATGCGCTTGTAAAAACTCTAATAGATAGGTCTGTGTACGGCGCGACTCAGTGAATATAACGGCTTTTTTTGGCGCTCCCATTTCGAACATACGGGCAAAGCCGCGCTCCAAGGCGGTCAATAACGCATAGGACTTACGATCTTCATCAATCTCGTGTGCTAACGCAAGATACTGATCGACCTCAGCAATTTCAGCTTTGAGCAAATCAGCATCAACGCCGCGAGTTTCATATCCGTCTTGATCGTATTCCTCTTCTTCTAAAAGCTCTTCGTCGATATCCTCATCGTCTATAAAGTGCGCTATCCATTCAGCATCAATGGTCTGGTTATCTAAAAGAGCTTGGAGACGAGTACGAATTGATTCTAATGTTGCTATAACAGCAGAAGTAGAAGATGCGAGTAGCTTACGTAAAACAATGGTGATTAGATGTCGCTGCTGTACAGGAAAGGCGTAGCTAAACTCCCTTTGTAAGTAGCTGTTAATTTTCTCATACAGACGCTGTTCTATTTCACTAGGCGTAAAGGGGACGGTCAAAGCATGACGCTTGGTATAAGGGATATATTCTAAAACATCTTTGCGTAGCGTACGATGCACAAACTGATCTAAGCGACGCTTTAGCGCTGGCAAGTTATCTTGATTGACGTATTGACGGCGAAACGCCTTATCATCTCCAAATAAATGCTCATCAATGATAGTACTGAGTCCGTATAGCTCCATTAATGAGTTTTGTAGTGGCGTGGCTGTCAAGAGTAGTTTATTGCGAGCAACTAGAGACCTTTTAAAGCTATTGCCTGTTTTGTTACTTGGTCGATGGGCATTACGTAGCCGATGCGCCTCATCAATGACTACCATATCCCAAGGTATCTTTGCTAGCTCATGCTCCATACGACTGGCAAATGGATAGGAGATAACCGTGATCTTTTTATTTTCAAAAGGGTTATAGACGCCGTCTTCGCGTAGCTTCCTCCAAGTGGTAGCATCTAATACCTGTACTGGTAAGTTAAATTTATCTTGTAGCTCTAATGCCCACTGCTTACGTAACGATGCTGGACAAACAATCAATAAATGTCTGCGATACTCTGCCCAGTATTGGCAAAGCACTAAAGCCGCTTCAATCGTTTTACCTAAGCCTACTTCGTCCGCTAAGACAACACCTCGACTTAAAGGGTTGCCAAGCGCAAATAAAGCCGCTTCGATCTGGTGTGGATTAACATCGACTTGAGCGTCAAACAATGATTGCGCAATACGCGCATCATCTGAGCTACTACGCTGCTTGGTGATCTCCCAAGCGAAATATTTTAGTTGGTGGTTGGTTATGTTTTTCATAGCTTAAATCTTAGTATTAGTCGCGGTATAGAGTCTTTACGCGTCGGGCTTCAATCGCCAGTTTTCAGCTAGGATGTCGATAAGCTCCATTTGACGCTTAGGTAAATCCTCTGGCTTCCACTGATCATAGCCAATGACTTGTGTAGTTAGGGCATACGAAGAGACGCCTTTACGACCTAAAAAGTAAGCATTCTTCTTTTTATCAAAATCGAAGTTTCTAGCGCTTGAATTGCGTCTCTTATTTAAGGGTACTAAGTTGGCTAATCTATGTACCCATATTTTTCTTTCTTCTGCTACAGGCCACCATTGGGCCCATTCACTTTCCTTGTCTACTGTCTGAGGTAAAACGTGCTCAATAGTTAAGATAGTAGGGTCATAAGTTGCTCCCCCATCTGATATAAATGCATCTAATCGCAATATTAAGTAGTTTCTTCTTCTTGATGTTAAATCATAAATATCACTATCAAGTACCTTGATCATTTTACGCTTTTCATCATCTGTTAATTCTAACTCACTTATAGGATTAGTAAGAGAATGATCGTTTTCGAGTGCGCTAAGCACCTTGTTATAACGCTCGATGCGTTGGTTTATGTTATAGGCACAAATATGCATAAATGCTGCCAGTCGCTCTAATCTTTCAAAAAACCAAGCCATGTACTCAGGCTTAGCTTTATTATTCTTTATAAATTCGATTGCTGTTGGCACCCAATCAGAATTATCAATTCTATTCAGCCATTTTAAATATCTGTTAACTTCTTCGGCATGGGCTACAGCTATATAATCACTATTTTTTGCAATCAACAATGCTTCTGCATAAGGCTCTAAGACTGCTGAAATCAGATCTTCAGGACCAATACCTTTACTCAGTACGTGTTCTCTAAACTCTTCTAACAACGAACGTTTTGCCTTCTCTTTAGCATGAATCATACGAATATAAGAAAACAAATCGTTGAAACGATTCCGTCCAAGCTCGACTTCCATATCTTCCCAACGTTCATTATATTTTTCTCTTTGGGCATCTAACTCAACCATGCCAATCGTATCGGCCTTAATGATATCAGTTGGCTGCAAGTCTAACCCTCGACTATTCATCACTGAGAATATTCTAAAGGCTGATTTTTGATTAGGGGTTGATACCGCTACTAAATAACACTTTCGAAGTAGGAAAGCTGTAAAAATCTCAATTTGCTCTACATCATCACCAAGCTTTTCAGAAACGTATTTATCTAGAAGCTGACTATTGCGTTTAATATTTAGACGTGATTCATTCTCAAGCGCTTTTTCATCCATTGCGAAAAGTTCGTCAAACTTTAGGCCTTGAACGTAAGCTGCAAAAAAATCTCGATCTCGACTGCGAACAGTCAATCGTGGCTTACTCTCTAGTCCTTCAAATTTATTCCCTGGCTCTAGTATGTATTGCAGTAGTGCCTTCCTATCATCACCCTGTAGTTTATTTGATAGCACAGCTAATAGGATTGTTAAAGTGGTCAATCTTTGCTGACCATCAATTACTTCGGCATGAGGCTTATTTTCTTCCTTGATCAGAACAATACTACCAAGAAAGTACTCCTCATCAGGTTCATATTGATAGAAACTATGTAAATCTTCAAATAACTCGGAAGCCTGATCTATCGTCCATGCATATGGTCTTTGATAAGGTGGAATAACGTATTCAAAATCTGAGCTAAATATTTTTGATAAAGGGTAGTCCGCACCGCTAAGGTTTTTGCTCATTCGTAAACTCTCTATTAAAGATTAACTTATACATGAAGATTATTGTTTTGTGATTAAATTATTCGGAATAGTCTATCATGCGAGCTTGAAATATCATTACTAATGATATATTTCTGTCTGCCATATTTGTCAGTTCAAGACCCTTGATATTGCCTTACTTTCAAACTCTTAAACTTTAACCTGTCAGATAGTCTGCCACACCCAAAAAATACCCCTGCATCGTCATCCGATCAAAGCTATACACATGAGCATGAGGTGCTTCCCTACAGCGTCCCACTAATGGCTGCTTTTGATCAGGTTTACCATTCGCTAGCTCTATTACTCCAGAACAAATTGGGCAGGTTGCCGTAAACTCAGTAACTCTCGCTACATTTAGCTTATCTTTGTCCCAATACATCTCGATATCAGCATTAACAACATTGATATTAGCAAAGAACATAGGCGCTTTAACAACACGATGATAAGGCAGCATATATAGCGGTATAAAAAAGTATCGCCAGTTTAAGTATGCTACCGGAATAAGAATAGCGTATAAGAACGCTTGCCAAAGCTTTAAGTTTGGTATCTCATTCATTAGCATGACAACGAATACAGCATATATGGCAATCAAGATGTCTAGAAAAAAGCTTAATAGTAGCAGTAGCATTAACACAATGCCTTTAAAGCTCATCATCTTAAGCTCACCTTGCTTAAAAAACAGTCTCGTAAATAATGATGGCTTAACATCGGATGTGGCTTTACGCTCGTACGTAATAGTACTTAAGTCCTCATCCTCTTCAATATCGCTATCGGCTTCAACGGTAGCCAACTTATCTATCTGCTCTTGCTCTGACTGTTCACTATCGATAGTTTGAATATCCATCCATAGTAGCGTCTTATTTTTCGAGCCTCCTCCTGAAGCCGATGTGACAATTATTGGCTTATACCCTAAATTGATAAACGCCTTTTTACAGTCCGGATGATCATCAATAAATGCTTTTAAAGTTGCTTTTAACTTGGTCGTTTTAACCGCATTTTTGGCGGTTTGACTATCTACACTTTTTTCATCGATGTTTTTCGCTTTCGCATAAATTCTTTGTCTTGATAACTTTTCAGGCTTAAACCCATCGTCCGAATACTCAATTTTTCTAAGCTGCTCGCTGACGATAATGCTTAGATACTTATTCCAAAGCGTATCACGGGGATAATTTAATAGCTGATCATGCAGTTCACTGAATACTGCTAAGTGATTATTTTTCATATAAATTTACCGATTAAACCCCTATTAACATCCCTATAGCAGCCTGTTTCAAGATCAAATTTTATCGCATAGTTACCTCACTCCTAACCAACTAACAAAAGGATGGTAACTATGTCTATGTCAATCGCTGTTAATGAGCAGAAGCAAATCGTCAACGTTAAACAAGTCGAGCGAGGGCTAGCTTGTATGTGTTTTTGCTTTGAGTGCGGTGAGCCCGTGGTGGCTCGTAAAGGTGAGAAAAATGAGCATCACTTCTCGCATCTAAGTAATAAAGAAAGCTGCACGATTCACCCTGAAAGTATCCTACACAAGTTTGCTAAGCAAGTCATTATGGAAGAGAAATATTTAACACTACCAGCACTACCTGATGATGAACACAATGAAGAAAAAACATGGCAGTTTGATCATCTAATCGCAGAACAAGCTATCGGCTCTATACGACCTGATCTAGTAGCGACTATCGACGACGAAATAATGTTTATCGAAGTGGCAGTAACGTCATTTATCGACGCAGACAAATCCGCTTTTATTAAGCAGCTTGGTATAAAGACGGTAGAGATCGACTTGCGTGAGATTATTAAACAAGATATGGAGCTGCCAAGCACTGAAGCGAAAGACTACATTTTAGACTGTGTGAGTAATAAACAATGGGTGTTCCCTGAAGCAAGTACTTTAACAGCACCTACTCTATCAGTTGAACCTATCTATAACTGCCAAACAATCACTGAAGAGGCTAATAATGAAAGCTTTGATAAGGGCTATAGCACTTATCGCTTTACGATCAAGCACAGTTGGGTAGATGTAAGAGTATTTAATTCAGGCATGGTGTCGGTGAAATGCGTGACCTATAACCACGATGTCATCGAAATATTAAAGCAGTGGCGTAACGAAGGCGGCGGCAAATATAACCAAAAATACAAATCATGGAATTACTTTAAGCCGTTTTCAGATACTGTCTTTGCTCGTTTGCAAGAAATGGATATGACGCCAAAGCAATAGCCGAAAGCCTAGCCACGTTTATTATATTTTACTTAGGAACCGATTATGAACAATACTATTTTACTACTCACTATACTTGTTGCTTTGGTTTTGCTGGTACTTGCCGTCCAAAAAATATTAGCGCAAAACAAAACTATTTTACAAAGCGAGCGTGATATTGCAAATATTCAAACCGCGATAACCCAGCAACAAGCTGATTTTGAAGTTGAGCTTGCTCAAAAAATTAAGGACGCTAAAAAGCGCTCTAATAACATGCAGCGTAATGTACTAAAAGGTCAAATCGGTGAACAGTTCACTCCCTTTATCGCTGATTTTCCTTACAATCCATCTGATTGCCGCTTCTTAGGAGAACCAATTGATTATATGATTTTTCAAAATCTTCATGCATGCTCAGAAGGGTTGGCTGATGTAGAAGATGTACAGATCATTATTGCTGAGGTAAAAACAGGTAATGCTAGATTAAATGTGCGTCAGAAAATTATTAAGCAAGCGATCGAAAATGGTCAAGTCAGTTTCAAGGAGCTTCGAATCAAGTATTGCGAGGACACTGAAAACATGACCATCTTGACAAGCTAAACTATACTACGTGATCATTATTATGCTATCGTAGCCTATAAACCACAAAATATCGTTAAAAACGGCTGACTATGATCACTTATATTCGTTTCGATAATTTCTACTCTTACCCAGAATCAACGGAAGTATCGTTTACGCTGGGTAAGCAACCGACTGAGTCTAACTATGACTTTTACATTGATACCGCGCATGACCAGTATCGGCTCAATAAAGTCACAGCGATCTTAGGTGCGAATGGCTCTGGTAAGACACAGCTGCTAAAAGCAATATCGTTCTTGCGCTGGTTTATCTGTGGCTCTACCAGCAGCCTTGATTCAGAAGACTGTATCCCGTATAGCCCCTTTGCTATGAGCAAAGACAAGGAATCTGAATTTGAGATGAGTTTTTTACTCAAAAATGCTGATGGTGTTTATGAGGAGTATCGCTACGAGCTAACGCTTAGCCAAAGCCGCGTGATCAATGAAGCTCTATATAAAAAGACCAGTCGCTTATTTAGCTACGTTTTCAGCCGTCACTATGATGGTGATGAGATGGTCTATAAGCATCGCAGCTTTGTCATCCCATCACTTGCAGATGACGTGAAAAAAAATGCCTCCTTAATCAGTTATGCTAATTTGCTTGATGAGCCACTGGCAGAAGCAATTATTGAGATGTTTGAAGGCTATAAAACCAATGTCGTCTCAATGGGTAGGCTTGGGAGTCTTAGCCAGTCTATACCTGAGATGACTGAGTTGTTTGCTAAGGATGACGGCTTAAAACAAACCGCTGAAAAGCTACTTTGTCAGTTTGATACGGGCATCGATGAGATTAATATAAAAAGCGTCATGACAGTCAATGAAGGCAAGCAGCAAGAAGTACTGCTGCCCTTTGGTGTTCATAAGATCGGTGATGACTCATTTGAGCTTATGATTTATGAAGAGTCTAATGGCACACAATCTGCTTATAGCTTACTTGGCCTAATACTACCTGTGCTTAAAAATGGTGGCGTAGCTATTATCTATGAGCTTGATAACGACTTACATCCCCTACTACTGCCTGCCATATTCGACTTATTCCGCTCATCGCATCATAACCCTCATAATGCTCAGCTTATTTTTAGTTGCCATACGCCTGAAGTATTTAACTTATTGAATAAGCATCAAATATACTTGGTTGAAAAGTATGAGCAGGCTTCAGAAGCTTGGCGGCTCGATGAGATGGAAGGGGTTCGTAACGATGACAACCTTTATGCCAAATATATGGCTGGCGCGTTTGACGCGATACCAAATCTATAAGGGGCTAGATTATGGCAAAGCGCAAATCTCGGACAGTCAACAAAACCACTTTGCTGGTGATGGGCGAAGGTGAGCATGACAAAGCATTCTTAAGTCATATGAAAGGTATTTATCATGAAAGGCGCTCTGGCAGTAAAATTACTTTAGACTTTTCTAGTGGTGGCTCACCGCACGATATCATTAAAGATACAGTCAAAAAGAGCCGCCATATTGGTTATGATAAAAAGTTTATTTTGATGGATAGCGACGTCCCTGTTAATCAACAAGATATTAAAGCCGCTAAAGGTTCTGGCATTACAATCTTATATTCAAAGCCGTTATGCCTAGAAGGTATGTTGCTGAACGTGCTAGGCCAAAACACGCCCCATACTGCACAAAAATGCAAAAGTGCCTTACATCCACAATTGTCTGATAATCCTGCCCTACCAAAGAGCTATGAGCCTTTATTTGCAAAACCTGTACTCGATCAAAGCATTCATGCCACGATTAAACAGCTGCGCTCATTGTTAGGCAAGAAATAAACCGCCCTGCTCGCTAGAGTTAAGTAAATTAGTTTTTATTTTAGTAATATAGACTTATAGCACTAAATCGACTCAAGTATTTATTACTTTTAAAACTCAATTTTGTCGATGTTTGGGTCATTCATCGCCATTAATACCTGACCGGCTTCTTGAAGTGGTGAAGATTTAACCGTGTTTTCTATCGCGCTCATAGCCATCGTGATCAACTCAGGATTATCATTTTCAATCCCCTGATCAAGCCTTACGAACATCTCATCTATCACATGACGACGTTCTGCGAAGCGTTCTTTTAGATAAGACTCTAGAAACTCTCTTTGGTTATTGGACTTAGTAAGATGTACATTTTCCCATGCAGCTATCGCTTCACGTTTTGTATATTCAGTCTGACAAATAGTTTTATAATCTGCGTAAGCTTTGACTAGCATCTCAAATCCTTGATAAGCGCTAGAAGCTGGGTTTTTGGAACTTACCGTCTTAATAGCTTTCTTAGAGCTTGCTGTAATCACATCTTTCATAATGTTTATATTCCTTATTAGATTTCAAGATAGCCTTCACACTTGTAGCGAATATTTTGTACTGCTTCGCCTTCATTATTTAAAAGAGGCTGATCTAAAATATTTTTCAGTGACTTACCTAAAGCAAGCATTGTCTGGAATGCTACTGGATCTGAATTATCATATACCTTAATTTTCTCAAAACGTTTAACCGTTTCGAGTAGTACCATCTGAACTTCTAAAGCATTAGTCATCACAGCTTTGACGCCTACTTCCATTAATTCAATCGCGGCTATATTACAATTGCTTCTAAGTTTCGCATCGCGCGCTTGGGTTAACGCCTTCTCACCTTTACCAGCAAGATGTAGACCGGTTATAGCTAATGCGGGAGCGGCAACTATACCTCCTAGTACCAAAGTACCGCCTGCCATACCGAATCCCCCTGCTGCTAAAGATCCGCCACCAAGCCATGCAAGCGTAGCGCTTTTGGCAGCTGCTCCTGATAATGCTGAAATTGCTGTGCCTGTTGAAGCCGAAGCAAGTAAGCCAACAGACCCGTAAGCGCCTATACCCGTAAGGACACCTGCTGCCGCACCTGTTAAAAGACCGTTTTCTAACTCAAGTGAAGCGGTTACCTTTTGCTGTATGTCAATATAGTCTTGCTCTGTAATCGTCTGACTAAAATTTTCAAGTTTAGAGCCCGCATCTTTTATCTTTTTAATAGTGTCTATAATATGCTTAATTTGATTGTTAAAAATATCAACTTTTAGCTGTCCTAAATTTCTAAGCTCATCGTTAGTATCTATCCGAAGGTTACTTAGTGCTTTACGCTTTTTATCTAGCCTTCTTTGCGCTCTTTCAATAGTGGCGCTAGCGTCAGATAATTGAGATACGCCTTTAGCGCCTTTGGTGATTCCAAAGCCTGATGCAGCTAGTGCGCCTGCACCTATGATTAGAGGGATGGGCATAGCAAAGTCCTTTGTTGGTTATATCTGAATTATTGGCAGTCGATGCTTAACTTGAATCGATTGGCAAACCTCTATATTCAGCGCTATATATTCATCGTAAGGGATAGTAGAGAAATAAGCCTGATGCATTGCTTCAATATTGC
Source organism: Psychrobacter sp. Rd 27.2 (assembly GCF_001921755.1). Taxonomy (NCBI): domain Bacteria; kingdom Pseudomonadati; phylum Pseudomonadota; class Gammaproteobacteria; order Moraxellales; family Moraxellaceae; genus Psychrobacter; species Psychrobacter sp. Rd 27.2. The sequence continues at coordinate 118,185 of NZ_MRYB01000006.1, forward strand.
ATATAAGCGGCCTTGACTCATAAATAGTGCAACTTTTACTATCTATATCGAACCATTCACATGTGCCATCACCTCTATCTAAAGCTGCATATATTTCATTTTTATCAAGATTTTGACAGCACCAACCACATTGATTGCAAGGAAACTTCATGATTAATGTACTCTAAGCTGCGCTATCTTCACGTAGATCATTAAGCTTTTGGTTAATTTCAGTGAGTCTGTCATCAATATTATCCAGCGCATCTGTCACAAGCTCTGAATTAGACACTATTTCTTCATCGATTTTATCAAGTTCGTTTTGATTTAAATATGCATTGATACACTCTACAAGCCTTTTACCATAAAAACGAGCGACATCTCCTATCAGATTTATTTTATAATCCTCTATATACAGAGCTTTATCACTTTCGCTGTAGTAGGCTTCTTCGATATCGTTCAATATCTCCCAGTCTTTAGTATCATTTTTTAAATGAAATTGATAACTATTTTGATGTACATGTAAGAAGAGACCAACACCAAAATTTCTAGTAAAGCTTGTGTCGATGATAAAGTCTGCATACGTAGTGTCAATCATATAGTCATTTTTCTCTCTGACAGCACTTGCTTTATCATAAAATTTGGAACTTTCGTCAAAATCCATACTTTCATAAAACCAAACACCTCCGCCTGGATTTTGCGGCAACATTTTTGACTCATCACGGAAGTAATTGTCAAAGAACGTTTTAAATGAAATACTTCCATCATTTTCAAAGTCTATGCTTTCGATATGACTATCAGCGTCCTCTACCAATTTTTCGTTAGATTGCTTATCTTCTTCAAGTGGCTTATTACTTTTTTGCAAACGCTGTTCTGCTTCTAAATGACCCTTACATACTGCTTTATTATAGTAATAATTAGCTTTGTCTTTATCTATTTCAACTCCTATGCCTTCGCTATAAAAATTACCCAGCTCGTAATGAGCGTCTGCATTATCTTGTTCAGATGCTTTTTGATACCATTCAAAAGCTTTACTATTATCTTGCAATACACCAAAACCCTCTTTATATAAATAAGCAACATTATTCTGCGCAATGTCATAGCCTTGTTCTGCAGATTTTACACACCATTCGAATGCTTTAGTATAATCTTGATCAACACCAAAACCGTAGCTGTACATACACCCTATAACATCTTGAGCTGGCGCATAGTCTTCACTCGCTGACTTTTGAAACCATTCTAAAGCTTGTGTATAGTCTTGAGCTACTTTATTACCTAGTAGGTAATCTACTCCGATTAAATATTGCGCTTCTATATAATTTCTACTGACAGGGATACCGTACATTGATTACTCCACACTGGTAACATTGATAGGTGCACAAAATTATTTTGACCACACTGGCTATTAAACACGCTTCGCTGGTAATCCCCACTGATTATTTTGTGGTGATGTTTGCTGAGCCAAAAAGACGACAAGAACAATCCAACCAATAATCGGAATAAACCATAGTAGCTGCCACCAACCAGACCGTCCAGTATCATGCAGACGTCTTGTAGCTACGGCTATAGTAGGAATAAAGAATACTAAAGCCAAAATTAATGGTGATATAGCCTCATCTCCTATTCCTATACCCAAAAGCCCTCCAAAAAAACCTTCCATAAATCCAAAGACTACAGATAGAATAATGGTTGCTAGATAAAACAGCCAATACTCTTTTCGTCTAGCACGGCCTGTAAAAGTCGCATAATTACTGAACACTTTTTTTGTCCAATCTACTATTCCATAGTTACTTTCTGCTAGGTATAAGCTTCCGATATTCTCATCATACTGACTATTATCAGGACGACCGTAACCTTCAAGTTCTGGTGTAGTTGATATATTTTGGTTTTGAGGTTCTTTAAGTAATGATGGAGGAGTAGAAGCCTGAGACTGGCTGGATTGATAAGATATTCGATTGATACTACCCGTACCATTGAACATGAAATCTACATTATCACCTGCTTTGGGAGCATACCTCTCTATCCAATCCTTGCCATCGAAAGAATACTGAACACCATCATCAGCTATAATTATTCCCGTATTTTTATAATCATCAAAGTTAATTATTTTGCCATTCATCTAAAAACCCTCATATTAAATTACATATAATAACTAAACAGAAGTTAAATAGAAACAGTTAAATTAAGAAAACTTTGTCCATTACACCTAATAGATAAAAAAGACAAAAAAAACAACAGTCAGGAAAAATAAGCCGCATGACGCGACTTATTGTCATATCGTTTTCTAGCTAACACGAGCAGCTATCTTACTTTCAATCCAACCTGCAATCTCACTCGCTACCCATACTACCCTTACTTTTGTAAGCTGTACCTTTTTAGGAAACGTTGGATCGTAACGGTCAGACTCCTCATTGATCATCTCATAAATAGTCGAACGGCTAAGCCCAGTATAGTGCCCAACGTCTTTGATGCTTAGCAGTTGTGGAATGTGATTGCATTGCTCGATGGCTGGTTGTGTTGCATTTAAATTTTCCATGATTATCTCCTTGTAAGTGAACGAGAGCATCACCTCTCATATACTTACCGAGTCCCATATTTTTTTATGGCCTCCCATGCAGTCCGAGCGTTAGCCTTTGATGCAGGTAATAAAAAAAGGAGCTGATCTGATCAACTCCTTTCTATGCCATTATTTATCTGTCACGAGTTAGCTCACCGCTGTCACGCTTTGACGTAAGCCTTGCGCGATACTGCGGGTGTTTGGCTGCATAGTTTTCTCTACCTTGCTAGGCATTTGATTGCTATCATCTTGCGGATAAAACTCTTCCACCACATCAGACATCTCATCGCCATCAACTTCAAAGCACGAATTGGCATAACCAAGCGTGGCAGCTTGCTCTAACGCTGTTTGATCAAAGCCGTTTTCGCTAAGCTCACTATCAATTGCCTTAGCTTGCTGTACCGCGTCTTTGAGTGTTACCCCATCTCTTAGCGTTAAATCCACAAAGTAAATGGGTGTGCGATAGCTTTGGGTGGTGCTTTTACCTCGTAAGGTTAATTGCAGGGGCAAGCAGGACAGCTTATTACCTGATACTGCGGCGAAGTAGCTTAAGCGTGCCGCAAGGGTGCGAATACTATTAAAGCCTGTAGTACGAAAGATAAACGTACCCAGCTCATCGTCCTCAGACAGATTGACGTACAGACGACCGTAAGGTTTACAAGCACCACCTTGTGCTAATGGGCAACGATCAGGTGATGGGCAAGGCAGTTGCTCCATGCCGTTATTGGTACGCCGCTGACAGTGTTCGCCATCTCCCACGCATAACGGACGACCCGTTTGCCGATCGAATAGCGTGTACTGAGCTCGTAAATTAAGATCAGGATCATTGAACAGCATACGAACGGGTATTTGTCTGAGCTTACCTTCACTACGTGCGCGGAGCTTTTCATCAAGCGGATGATTGACCCAGCCGTCTTTATTTTGCACTTGGCTGGTAATGGTGAATTGATCGTCTTTGGCAGGTAGGCGTTTGCCATCCTTTTGGATAACGCGTCCAATGCTGATACGACCGAGTACGGGCGGGGTAATCGTTAGACCTTTAATCATGATGATATTCCTTATTTGTTTAATAATTTGAATAAATCGACATAAAAAAGCCCACCTGTGATAGGTGGGCTTTATGCGTTTGGTTAATGAGATTAGCTGTCTTGGTTTAATTATCGTTTAAGATGACGAAGCGACGACTGCCTTGACGGGTTTTACTAAATTTATCCATCAGCTCAGGATGGGCTTTAGTGACGGCTTTACTGTCTAAGCTCACGCTGTCCTTCGAGCGCTTCCACGAGATTGCGCCTTTGTCAAAGACCGCTACTTCATTATCTTTGATTAAGCTTTGCAGTTGATGTTTAACTTGATCGTGGCGCTGCTCTAGATCTTCGATTGACGCGCGATAGCTAAGCAGCTTATCGAACAGCTTATTTGCGCCCTCATCACTCTTAAAGTCTATCTTGCTTGTAGGCTTAGGCTCAGGATAAAGCAGCTTAAGCGCACGAGCGGCTGACTCAGAGTGATCAGGCGTGGGTGGAGTATCCGTCTCCACGTACTGCCAGAACAGACGCTCATGCTCAATAATTGATGCAATCAAACGCTCATCACGCTCAACCTTATAGATCTTTGCTTCGTGTCCGCAAAGCAGGACACAGATATGAGCGGCTTGTTTACCTGTAACGGCTAGTTGATGTTGCACTTGGCAAGTCACGTATAGCGGTACGCCATCTCGCCATAATTTCGCGCCATGCTCACCAGTGGTTTTGCATTCCAGTATTTGTACCTCATCGCTACCTGTTACCGCATAGTCAAGATTGGCAAGCATAAAGGCTTTGTCAGGATCAGGGTGCTGCAATATGGCATTGACGCGGCGTACTTTGTTTCCTGTCTTTTCTTGATAGTATTTAGCCACCATCGGTTCTAAAGTATTGCCCCAATACAGCGGCGCATAGCCTTCTATGCTTTCATCTAAGTCTGAGCTCATGCGTCCGGTCTTAATCATCCATAGCTCAAGCATCGACAAATATGGATGAATACCGCAAGCAGCAGCAGCGTCACTACTGCCTATGCCTTGTTTGCGAACGGCTAACCACTCTTCACGGCTTAGGTCTTTGGTGTTAATTAAGCGTTTGGGCTGAGATGATGTAGTTTGCTTAGATTTATCTTCACTAAGGCTAGGCCGGTTAGTCTTAACATTAATAGTAGCAGTCGGCTTTGTTTGCTTAGATTGCATCGCTTTACGCTTACGACGACTTGGCTGACTGGTGGTATTTAATGCGATAGTTTCCATGATAGATTCCTTATTAAATTAATCGTTGATAACTGATGATCTGAGTAAACGGCATAAAAAAACCACGCTTTTAAGCGTGGTTTAATGTGTGGTGATAAGACAGTTAGGCCAGCATACGTAATGATTCTTCTAAGCCCTTTTGCTTAAGCTTAGCGCCAGCGCCGAACCAAGCTGAGTTTAAGCGATTGTCCGTATTCATCGCGCGGCGTTCATGATCGACGTACTCAGTGATACTACAGAGCAGACCATAAGCGGTATCTTTGGCAGCATCGAGATCTGCTCCGCGTCCTTGACCGTTAAACATGGTCATCACCTTATTCATTGCTTTGGCATTAGGAACCGCGTCTTTCTCTTTCTTAGCACTGTTAAACAGAATGATGTCATTGTCTTGATCGTTAAACACACGGCTTAGATAGTTAGCGGCTTCTGCTTGGGTAACACGCCGCTCGGATAACTGCTTCATCTCATAGATATGCTCATCCCACTGATTAACCGACACGCCTAATTGCTGCTTGACCTTATCGGCATCAAACGAGGTGCTATGCGGTACTTTCACCACACCGCCACTACCATCAGCTAAGCTTACTGCTAAGGTGTTATTACACACCACACGGATATTGGTAAACTGCGCCGTGGTTGCCAGCGTACCATCACAAGCCGTTGCTAGTAGCAAATAGCCATGACTGACATCGCCGCCACGTAAAGACGCGGATTGACCTGTACGAGCGAGTGCCCAGAGCTTACGACCGCCCTTTAAAACACCAGCAGTTTCAAGCTCAAAGTGTGAGTGCTCAGTGAGATCACGATAGAACTCTAATATCTCTTCCGGTTGTACTTCTTGATAGCGCTGACTGACAACTGACAACGGATCAAAGGTATCTGAGCGGTACAAGACCTTTTGCTCAGCGAAGGGCAAGATAAGATTATGCCCTCGATCGTTCTCAGCCATGAAATTGACGTCCGATGACTCAATACGCCAATCCATACCTGCCTCACGCGCCCAAACCTCAAGTGGCTGCTTAGGGGATAGCTCACTGCCAAGGCCATGCCAAGGGGTGTCGCCAACGTATGCCATAGTTTCTACTAAATGTGCCATGATAATTTTCCTTTTGTATTATGATTAAATTGAGTTTAAGTGAATGAGTGAAAGGTGGTGAAGACATGCGAGCAGTCATCACAGCGATATTGCTTATTGACCAGCATTGGTAGCGCTTGATGAGACTGAGTGATCTCAATAAGCGCTGCTACCGTTGTTCCTGCAACCACACCTATAGCAGGATGTACTTTAAGTGCTTTGCAAAGACTAACGCCAAGGCTGACTAATACCGCAGGGGATAACAGCTGATCAATAAGATTGATTTGACTACCATCAGTCATCTCGTAGACCAAAGATGACTCACAGCTAGGACACAGGGTTTTCATATATACTCCTAAATTTTGCGCATAAAAAAGGCCTGCTAAAAAGCAGACCTTATTGGCTGAAGTCACGTACATACAAACAGGCTGTACGTATTCTCATGGTAATAGTATATATCTGAGATTATTTTGATATGGGTGGTAGTCCTCGGCGGTCGGATGTGCGGTATCGACCATGTGCAAAGGTGTTCATGTTTGGGAGCCATACTTTTAAGTGCTGATCTTCCTTGCTTGGCTTTGTTAGGTATAAAGCTGAATCTACAGCATTTTCAACCTCTTGAGGTTCATTACGATGAATCATACCGATACCTAATTTACCGTTTCGCTCATAACCCTGCTTAGTCTCTTTATCGTGATAACTATAGCACTCGCCTAGACCACCAGTAATGACCTTCCACTTTTCACCAACCTCTTTTGCGATATACCAATCATTTTGTCTCTTATTACCGTCATATATCAGCAACAAATGACAATGTAATCCGCCCTCGATACCTCCCTGCTCAAGCGCCCATGCATAACCTTGTAAGCATCTAAAGCAAGTGTTTTCATTTCTTATCATCTGACATAGCTTTTTTATATGGTCGTGAAAGTCTTCGATAGTAATCAAGTGGCTACAATCTTTAGCGTATTTGAGATCGACACGAACAAATATCAGCCGTGCATGATGATTGAATAATTGAGTGATGTACTGACCTAACGACTCCTTATTTTTCCCTTCTTCATATTTTAAAACACATTTCTCACGATTAATCTCTCTTTTATAGCAACGTAATCTATCGATCAGCTCAGCTACGTTGCTATTATCCCAAATCACTTCATTAGGATATTGATCACCGACAATAAGCTGCGTACTAATAAAAAAAGCGTTGATGGGCATCGAGTAAACCAGCTCAGTAACAGGCTCATAACAATACATGAATGGTTGATACAAGTTGTTCAGCTCATTAATGAACGAGTCAGAAATAATAGAGTCTGATTTAGCTCGACTGTAGATAATATTGATGACTAATTGATGGACTTTAGTCATTAGAAAATTTTGATTATGGTTACTGTATTTCATGATGTTTCTCCTATGTGGTTTGTCTTGCACATAGTAGAGCTACACCATATTTTTTTATTCTGACTACTGGTGGTTTAGTGTGAAGATAGTCAGCGTAGTGACGCTGCTACATATAATAATATAAATAACCTGCTAGTGGAGCATGTGAATACTAGCGGTATAGTCGATCCTATTTGTGTGAAATATACCGTGTATCAAGGTGTTATTCGAATCATGCATTTAACTGATATTTTTCGTAATCAAGACACTAGAAATTATAAACAAAAGCTTTTGTGCATATAGAAGAATTCACAAGCATATCTGTGATAGGCGGCAGATGATAATAAAAACACCAGAACAAATATTCTTTATATTTATTATTTAACGTTCTTTATTTAACATACTGATGCTAATATACCACCCTACACTAGTAATATCGAGGGTTCAGATAAATTTTATTTATTAAATCATTACTATATTATTACTATAAATTTATTTAAATATTATTAAAATATCATCGTTAAATTATGGTATTGTTAGTAAAATATTATTTAAAATATTGAAGAGAAGATGTAAAATGACTGATACTAATGATGTGATTAAGCCTAATCCAGAAAAGAATATAAAGTTAAAATTAACTCAGAGGCAGGTTAATATTGCGTTAAACGAATTGATTTTAGATAGATATAACGTGGACCTTCCTAACGATTTAGAGTATCTAAACACTGCCTGTAATAGCCTTGAGTTAACAGAAAGTTATAGAGAATCACTTGTTAGTTTTTCTAAATCTAATGTATTGCCTGATGAGTCTATAGCTTGGCTACAAGATGATTTGAGAGCAGCATTATGGTTTGATCATTACTCTTATTATTACAATAAAGATTCATTTCAATGGAAAAATTACTCTGCTGACTTCCAAAGCAACTTAATCACATGCTTTGATCTAACAAACATACGTTTGCCACATAGAGATAAAGCTAAACTTTTTGACTATAAGGTTGAATGGAAAAGAGACTTTATAAACAAAGCTAAAGGTATATATAATAATATACGGACTATGCCACAAGACCTAGAGTGGTTGGATAGTAAAAATGAAAAACAAATTTTATGGGCGCATAGCTACTTAGGCACACATGGATATCTTATCCAGAACCCATTATTTTTGTGTAATGATCTGAGCACTTACTATGTGCAAATTTGCGCATCTCTAGACGCACTAGACACTCTTAATCATAGAAACAGTCGTTCTTATAAGATGAGCCTTTTCAAAAAGGACGTGTTGAATAAAATGCGTAACGCTTGGAGTCAGAAAAAGTTTCGTGATAAAAAAGATGCTGAGACCGCCCAAGAGTATTTCTTGACGAGACGCCATATGAATAAGCTAAAAAAATTAGCGGATGAATATGGTTTAAGTAGTAAGGAGTATCTTCAGCAAATGATTGATAAAGAGTATAATAGTCTCAATTAGCTTAGATAGCTGAAATCCGAAACTTAAATTTTATGTACACTACCATGTACACTGAAAAGTACTAATATTCACTATTATAATAAAATCAATATCTTAGCTATCAATAATCGTTCCGGCTCCGGGTACCATTATAGCAGTACAGAAAAACCGCAAATCGTAACGATTTGCGGTTTTTTTGCGTTTATGTCAACTACATAAATTACAGAACTGATAACAAATCGAGCAAACCTATTATCGGAGCACATTCTGATACCTATGGATCTGCCGATTACTGCTTCACACGGCTTACAAATAGCAATGAGCAGCCTTAATAACACTCACCAAAGCGGCGCTAATGACGTGACGTAATAAGCACGGTGTCAGTAGATAACACTGCGCTGATTGAGATAAAACACGCCATTCGTCGAGCATGTCGGTCATACCCTGATTTTATACTAAAAGACAAACCACACTCTGCTACTCTGCATTAGCGGCTAAATCCTACTTTGGCTCGGACTGCTCATCACATTATGTCAACGGTGGTAGCGCCATATCCAAATTGAATATTAAAACAGGTAAACCTCACGCTGTTACAGCACCTCCAAACTGACAAGCCGATTTTTTCGATATTTATTAGAGATAATATCACTGATGAAGTGGGATTCGCTGCGGTACAAGGAGACCTGGAGTCTCAACCGTCTCTAAAGAACAGCGCCACTCCTAGCCCATTCATCAAAAACCACCTAACAGATCGTCCTTCTCCCTCAATAACAGGTATGGGTATCAAAAAGTCGGTAGCTTGGTATGCGTAACCGTATTGGCTTATTTTTACACATTCCCTTTGGTTTTTTGGCAGCCGCTGCAACAAAGCACCGAGCTGATTTATCACCTCGCGCACTACGACCTACTTGGCATGCAGACCATGCAAGAAAAAACCAAGGCAACGGTCGTCTGTCAGCATTACCTAAAAGCCTGTCATAAAAAAAGCCAGCCACCTAAGTGACTGACTTTTTTTAAAATATTTGGTGGAGATGGCGGGAGTTGAACCCGATTACATCAAACACTATCACACGCTATAAAATCAGTGCTTATTAAAATCAATGACTTACGATAACAAAATGTGATTAGATGTGATAGTTATTGGTGGCAGGCTGTCAAAAATCGTGTCACAGATTTAATTGTCTACAGCTGCATAACGTAGGTTTTTAGCGATACGCCGCGCCCATCCTTTGCCAAAAGTTTGCCAGATACGCAGGTTAGTAAAAAACTCTAAGCGCTCAGCATTGAATAATAATACCACATCATTTTTATCCATCGCTGCGACTGCTGCCAATGTGCGTGGACCAATCAAACCATCGTCACTGGCACCAACAGCGCGCTGTAAAAATTTAACAGCTTGGCGTTTGCCGTGATTGTATGCCGCATCTGTCAACTGCCATGCAATCAAGCGATCGAGTTGATCACCTTTTACTGCTTTATAGTATGACTGCTCGGTGATTTTTTTTGCAAGAGATTTGGGCAGGCGGCGCATATCGCCCCAATAACCATGTGCTTGAGCTACTCGCTTAGTCACACCATACATGGTTTCGCCACCAGGGTCGCTTGGGTGATTAACGTAGCCGCCTTCGTGATCCATCAATCTATCAAAAATCATGTCATAAATACTCATAGCCTATACCTTATTTTGAGCATTAAAAAAGCCCCAAATATGGGGCGGTTTTTAGTGCTGATTGTTATTTGTTTTTATCTGCAACACGCAGTGCGTAATGCAGTGCATTGAGTGCGAGTAGTCCGCGTCGGTAATGTCGTGGTTTGACATACGGCTGCACAATCTCGCTGTTTTTGATTGCGATGTTTGTCAGTTGACGTGCTGTTTTGATTAGATTAAATCGCATGGTCTTACTCCTATTTATTTACCAAAAATCGCAAAAGCCGCATCTTTGATTTCTTTGATGACTGCTGATAGTGGCTTGCCCTGCAATAGAGCGACGGACTGATAAAAGACGCCAATCGCCAACATGCCGAATACTGCCCAGCCCAGCATAATGCCACCTTGCGCCATCACGCTATAATCTTGATATCCCATGAACTCAATATGTGCTTGGCCACCGAATAATGAGATCGTTACAGCAATCGTAAATTTGACGATGACCGACATATTAATTTTTATTTTACCGTCTTTGCCGATGTCACCACTGAGCATAAGCCCAAAGATAGCACCGATGACGGCAGCAAAGACTTTGGGCAGGTATGTGAGCATCTTTAGCAGCACTATATCCCAAAACGGCATGTTGTTTGGCATCGTCTTTCCTCAGATTTTAGATATAAAAAAACCCCTTTTAGGGGCGGTAATAATTATTTGGCGAGGTATTTAGATTATTTGGCTTTGTATAATATTGTCATTGATAATATCCTGTACACGCTTTTGCTGCTCTTTCTCAAAATCGCGCTGCAACTGAATATCGATAGCGTCTTGCATAGTAGGTTGATTGGCGGTGGTAGCGCATCCGCCAACCAATAACGCTGTTAATAGTAGATATTTCATACCAAATCTCTCTTAAAAGTTAGTAACATCGATAACAGCGAAGCTTAGGCGTTTAGGATAAACAAACCCCACAAAAGATGGTAGGTAGTCTCTTTCGCTGATTACTCTACGTATCTCTAACCTGGTGCTGTTTTTTATAAAACTTAGCGTCCCTAAATGGTGCGTATTAATATTGTCTGACGCTAACGCCATGAATGGTATGCGAATCGGTATGATTGCAAACCTACTCACACCATAGTCTTTGGTGAATAACGTGCCATTAGACCCACTCATGTTTTCATAGTTGGGTATGTCGATAAAATCAATGACATTACAACTTCTAAGGTCAGATGAAAATGTGAGCAAGCCTGCTTCGTCATACACTTCAAGACCCATCTTGCCCTTTGGGACATGGCCAAACTCAAAGATATGTAGTGTGCCGTCGCCTTGAACCGCTTGCGTCAAAACGGGCGGGTCTTCTACAAACTTAACATTAACGCCTTTCGTGTTGTCAGGCTCTATCGCGTAAATTTTGTCGTGGAACGTAAGTGAGCCACTGTACTTTTGAGCGCGACTGCGGCTTAAATCATAGTGTTTATCAGACGCTTGCACAGTGCCGTTATCGCCATAAACCTCAAATCCGCTTGGCATCAGTAAACCCCTATCGTTATTTCTAAAAAATTAGCATTCGGGTATAAGTTGCCGTTCGACATTCTCAGGTTGTTGGTTTGCACTCTAAATCCGTTGCTTAATTTTGTGACAGTGATCTGATCGATAAGATAGCCAGTAGCAACAGGCGTGATGAGGTAGAAAGGCGCATCACTAGCTAATAATGGGTGAGTAAACGTTCTATCCATATTTGGGGTGATTTTAAACCTTTCTAAAACCTTAATTGTCTTTGTGTTGGTATCAAAGACGATACTCCCCAGCTCGTTAAATACTTGTAATCCTTGTGCCATTACCATAACCCCAGTCGAACGCGCAGTTTATTGTTAGCATCGTAAACGCTCAGTAAGCTATCTTTAATCTCAAGTCTGGCACCAGTTGGCGCAGATTTAAAGTGTCCGATAGTGGCTGATAACGCCGATAAAGACGTGATAGACGCTGTATCTATTTGCGAAAACCCTACAGACTCTTTAGCAATGTATGTATGACGCATATAAACACCAGCAGGCACTTGCACCCCATCAATGTTTTGCGGCGTGGTTAGCACCATAAATGGGCTGTCACCGTTTACATCATTAGGCTTGCCGACTGGCGCTGAGATGCTAAAGCGGTCAGCGCGTATATCAAAAGCCGACGGCTCGCCGACGTTGTTTACAAGGCCAAAGCCAGCAACCTTGTTACCAACATCAAGTTTAAGCGTGTACTCGCCCTTGATACCATCGACCACCTCTTTTGTCTCTTGCAGCGATGCAGTATTCTCGCCTACAGTCGCTTCGAGTGTTGTCACCTCGCGAGCTAATGCGCTTGTAGCGGTTGCCTCAGTCTCAATGCGTTTGACTAACTGAGCATTACTGTCTGCAACCTCTGACTGTAAATTAGTAATGCGCTCATTGGTTGCATAGCCGTCTTTAGCAACTGTTTTCCAGTAAGTCCATTGTTGACTACGACTTGCATCTGTGTAGCGGTTTGCGTCTGTGTAACGAGGTTTGTAGTCGGCAATAATGCCATCTAATCGCTCACCTTGTACGCCAAACTCATCGCTTATATCTTGTTGATAGTTGATAAAATCCGCTTGGTTTGCTTTTTTGCCAATTTCAGTATTTGCATCAATAATCGCATCAATGCGGTCTTGTGTTTCTTGACTGATCGCCAGCTCGTTATCTTCAATCTTGCCGATTTTTTCAGTTAGCGACTGACTAAGACTGCTCTCGTCAATCTGACCTTGTATTAAGTCCATGACCTTGTCAGCATTAGCATCTGTCGTGCCTGTCACCCATGCCGACCACTCAGACTTAAAGCCCAGCTTATCAACCAAACGCGCACGATATGACTGCGCTAGATTGCCTTGTAAACCGTTAATGGTATGGGTGTTAGTTGGGTAGCTATATTGCCCCAGCGTTGCCACGTTGACATTGGGCGCACTGCCTACTTGTATTTCAGTGTAGGCTGCATCACCTGAGCCAGCTTGAAACCCCCATTTCAAATCCATGCCAAACAACACGCCTGTGGCAGTTAGGCCGACAATCTTAGGCGGTAGTCCTACCTTGCCTTCAACCGATGTCAGTGTTGATGTTGTGGCCTGCGATTGCACATCAAACGCAGACACTGAGCGTACACGAGCCATATAATTACCGCTATATACGCCTTCAATCTCAACTGATACGTTACCAGTACGCGGTGCTTTAACCCAGCTACCATCGTCTTTACGCCACTCAACATCATACGCAACGGCTGCCGGCACCTGCGCCCAGCCGATGACAAGCGTTGTGACTGTCTGACCTTGCACGACACGGTGACGGCTAGTGATCGTAACACTTTCTGGCGCATCCACAGTCTCAGGATTGACGATAGTGATTTCAGTCGGCTTTACGTCTGTGCCAAAATCCACAGCGTCGTACTTTTGTGGCTCATGCTGTATTGCTGTGATATTAAATGTCACGTCATCATTTTGCGTGATGGACATAACGCGAAAACGCATTAGTTTTAGATCGGCAGTCTCAATCGCCCAAACGTGCTCAGGCTCAGCGCCAGTAAATCCAGCGGTGACAGTAATGCGATTGCCGTTTACATGACTGATATTGCGGCGCTCAGATTTGCCGCTACCGCCATTAATGATAAGCACATCACCAGCAGCAGCCACGACTTCCCTATCAAGCTCTATGATGCGCTGCGTGTCGTTTACAGTTGATACACGGCCACCATTGGCACGACCTGCAAATAGCTCGTCTGACACATTGATGATATTGCCGACAGTGATGTTTTTTACCGCATCAAGACCTGCGCCAAACGATACTTGTCGTGTCTCTAACTGCTCAGTTTTGAGCGCCCACAGTCCTGCTCGCTGTGCCTGCGCCTGACTGGTGCAACCAAAGGCGTTTAGCTCTAAAACTTTAACGCCCAGCTTCGCCATCGCCTTTTCGTCACGTACATACTCGTACTCGGTTTGATAGCTGTTTAGCGGATTATCCCAAGCGACTTTTGCTAGAGTATGACGGTCACGCGCTCGTGTGCCGGTATATTCAAACTGACCATCAATGACGTTAGCGCGGCTAAAGGTATAAACTGGGTCTTGCGGTACGTCAGCATCGGCAAATATCTTTTCGCCGTTCCAGTAGCTAATGCCGCGAAATATACCAGCGATATTAGACAATACTTGATAAGCGTCGGCTTGTTTTTGTAGATAGACGTTGCACGTAAATCGCGGCTCTGTACCGCCTTGACCGTCTGATACCATCTCATCGCAATACTGGCCAAGCGTGTATAGCGACCATTTATCAATCATCGTCGCATCTAGTCGCTCGCCTAGGCCATAGCGCCACTGACGACATAGGTCATAATAAACCCATGCAGGGTTGTTGCTGTAAGCGTCTTTAAATGTGCCGTCCCAAATGCCTGTGTAAGTACGAGCAACCGGATCATAGTTGCTCGGCACACGAATGACTGAGCCGCGTACATGAGCTTCTAACTTAGCGATACTGCTAAATGTCTCGGCGTTATATTGCACACCCAGTAGCGCGGTGTTTGGGTAGCGCAATTTAACATCAATCACCTCAGCGACCGCATCAATCATCATCGTGTCTTGCACGTACTCGCTAGGGTCGTTGGGCGTTAAGCGTCTGACGCGTACCTGCCAACCTGTTGTGGCTTTTGGTAGATCAATACGGTGAGTGCGCTCATAACCTGCGCTGGTCTTGTCCTCAATCTTGGTTTTTAAAACCTCTTGATATGCGCCACCATCTGTTTGCAGGTCGATTGCATAATCAATTTTATAACCTGTCACATCACCGTTATCAGGATTGGTTTTAGATAGGCGATTCCACTTAAAACGCACACGGACGGCTGATAGCTGGGTGTCAGTAAAGGCTTTAATCCAAGGCTGCGAGCTTTTAAGCTCAACACCGATGC
The DNA here is from genome assembly GCF_001921755.1 of Psychrobacter sp. Rd 27.2. Lineage (NCBI taxonomy): Bacteria > Pseudomonadati > Pseudomonadota > Gammaproteobacteria > Moraxellales > Moraxellaceae > Psychrobacter > Psychrobacter sp. Rd 27.2. The sequence continues at coordinate 133,493 of NZ_MRYB01000006.1, forward strand.
CAGTTTCATTGCTAACATCGGGGAAGCCCTTGATATAATCTTGCTCGTTTGTGCCGTGTCTAAAATCCCATGTCACGCCGCCAAAATTTGAATTACCGTTATCATCTAGTAGTGGTGTACCATCGAGACGAATTGACTTACCGCCATCGACTAAACCCCACACCTCACCCTCAGCTAGTCCATACAGCAGTTTTGCGGTACTGGTACTTGCTACTGAGTCTTTAGCAATAGACGGGCGGCGCGGCTTGTCCCGACCTTTTTTTGCGCCTTTGATTGCGATAGCTGTCATTATTGATTATCCTCTGTGTAGATACCTGCTGAGCAAATAAAGCCACCTATGTAACGCTCACCGTATAATATAGGCACTGGATTGCCCTGCGCTACCGTTGTCACCGCGCCACCAAAGCCATAGTTTGCTCGGTTGCCGTCCTCGTCTTGGCTTTCAATCTCAGGCGTTGGCATGAGCAAACTTGCAGCGCCGCCTACCATCAAGCCGACACCTGCGCCTATCATCGCTAGACCTTGAGCCGAGCCAAGACCGCCACTAAACGCTATCAGTGCTGCCCCTGCAACAACTTGCAGCCAGCCTAGTGCATCACCGCCTGCGCCCATGATACGCGGCACAATGTGAATAACGCTTGCGCCTGTATGATTGCTTATATCGCGCTCGCCGATGTTGCCCTGCTCATTTACCTCATCCAAAAAGACCGCAAAGCGCATACCATCCTGCTCAGCGGTCAGCATAAATTTTTTAAACTCAGGTAGTTGGCACGATAGCGCGTGACATGCCTCGGCTGCGCTATCGACATTTAGACTAAACTGCTCGCCAAATTGTTTTAGCTGACCATGCAGCATGATAGTTTTCATAAATTGCGCCCATAAAAAAGCCGCTACATGAGCGACTTATGTCTGATAATAACAGCAGCTCTACGCTGCCATTGCTCGCCATATATCTCACGTAGCGACTCTCTGCCGTAAGGGTGGTGCAATACCAAGTCATTGCCGATAACATCGTCTGTACGCTCAGATTTGAGCTTACCATCACCGATAAAGACAAGGGCATGATTGACGTGCTCAGTGCGTCCTAGGCGGCAGAGTATCAAGTCGTGCTTTTGGATTGCATCGACCTCGACAAAGCCTTCGTTTTTAAACCCATCAAGATATAGCGGCTTGTTGTCTTTATCCTCCCACCACGCATCTGCTCGCTCATAATCGCCAAGTGTGATGCCAAGCTCGCGCTGATAGTAGTCCTGTATGAGCGTGTAGCAGTCCATAATTCCATGATGATACTCACGCCCTAGTAGTGGGGCTTGATAGTCGTCTGGCTTATGTATCTCCACGTCAATGCCGTTTGTAATTATCCACGGCAGGCCGTGTAAATTCATCTGCACACGGTCGGGCTGACTAGGTGCGGTCGTTCCATCGGGGTGACTATGCACGTATGCTGTTATCTCGCCCTCTTTTGACGCACCGACAATATCCATTACATCAATCTCAAACTGAGCATCATCGGCTGCTACATTGGTGCAGGGGATATATTCGCCATTCACGATAACGCCACAAGCCTCACGCGGATATTCAGTGTTAGCATGGGCGTTGATAGTCTTTTTTATCTTAGCTGTTAGCATGTCTATCCCTTGATTAATGACGACGAAGGAAATCCACCGTAGCGATCTTCGTTATTGCGAATACGACAGTCCGTCAATCTTGCACCGCAAGCGTCCTTTGCTGGGTCATCGGTTGGATTGCCCTCAGCATCAAACATAGCAGTGCCTCGATAAGCGCACTCCTCGCCACGGTAGCGACCGTGGACAGCCCAGTGGCAAAACGATGTAATGTCACGGCTTGGTATCTTAGCGCCTTCGAAGTCCACAGGGTTACTCAGCTCAAACGTCACCGCACTGGCGTTCTCGCTGGTTTTTTGCTCAACATACCACACCTGTTTGCGGTACTCGTTTGGATTTGCGCTAGGATTGCCATCACTAAAGTTTGCAGCGTCTAGGTATTTCGCCATCGTATTAATGACAGTCAATCTAGCGCCTGCAAAGTCATCGTACTGCAAGCATAGTGCTGATACCGCGCCTTGCAATCCGTCAATATTATTTGCCAATGCAAGGCTGGGCGTTGATGCTTTGCCATCGCCTCGCATCTCAAGGCCGTCTGATTTGATTGGCATAGGCGTGTAGGTTTGACCTGCCCAAATAATATCGCGCCTGACAATATCCTCCTGACCTACTGGGTCGGTATGGCGCGTCATATCTGTATAGCGCGATTTGTCAGTGTAGCGGTAAATGTGCTGCCAGTCCTCACGCGAAATGTGGCCATGCCATCTAAACACACCAGCACCTAATGCGGTTGCGTCTAGCTCATAAAGCGTGACCAGTCCTGTGACTGAGAGCTTTTGCAAGTCACTTGATAACATTTAGACCTCCTGTATCGGCTGCTCAGTCTCATTGAGTCGCAAATCAATCCAGCGCCCATCTGTGATGTCGATTGGATTATCAATATCAGCGACGATAGCGACCAGCTCAAAATCAAACTTGCGCTTATATGTCTTGATATTAATAGTGCCGTCTGCCAGCTCGTCATAAATAACGGCAAACTTGGTATTGCCGTTGGCATCGTTTGGCAGCTCAATGTACCAACCATCAGTTGATAGTCCTGATGTGTTTTTTATCGTATAGTCACCGACGCCATTTTTGATAAACTCGATGTTTTGTTGCTCAGCCTCGTTGTTTAGCTCGATTTTGTCGGCAAACAACTTAACGATAGGTGACGCAGATTTGATAAATCCGTTGCTATCAGTTAATGTGTTTTTATCGTGCAGTAATGTATATAAAGATGTGCTAGAAGTATTCCAAACTTCTATATTTACACCTAAGCCACCCAGTCCGCACGAGATAATCGCCTCGGTATCTCGTACTTTAAAATACATAGATGGTGAGTACGATAGTATCGCGCTGCCCGCGATGGTTTGAGAGTTGCGAAATACACTTGACCGCGAGTTCAAGGTTGCAACCAAATCTGCTTTAGTTGCAGAACCAAGGCTCTGACCTTCTCCTCCCCACCCACTAAATACTACACCAGTGGTGGTCATCTGAGCTACGTTGCCAGGCAATTCTCCAACCAAACGACTAGCTGCGTTACTCTGGTCGCTAAAGTTGTTCTGTACTTTTTTGCGAAATACATACTCATTATCGCCCGTTTTGCTGTCGCCTTGTCCGGGGTCTGGTATTTGTACTGCCATGGTTATCTCCAAAATTAGATAATAAAAAACCCCAGTTAAGGGGTTAAGGTATAAATGCTTGCTTGAGATTAAAGGATATTTGCCACACGTTGCCACTTTGGTGCGGCGCACTAATAGCGCCATCAGTGCGATAGGTTTTTGTATCACCTGCAATCGTTACATAAAAAGGCGTAACACCCTTGTGCTCAATCAAAAAATCATAGATAGCGTCAATCTCGGCTTTATAGGCAGTCTTTGCGACCTGCCATGTTTCGCGCACATTGTTGATACCAAAGCTCGATACCTGATCGTAACCATCACCAAATTGCACGGTATTAGTTTTTAATGCGGTGGTGCGTGTTGCTCCTGCATCAACACACCAGTCAAACGTTCTAAGTGCCATACAGCATACCTCCCTGACGTTTTTCTTTACGCATAACGTCCATGACTACGGCTTTGATACCGTTAGCCATATCGCGCCCTATACGCTCATTATCGCCTTGTATTGAGCTATTGCCCTTGGCATCGACTGTTACACTGATATTCACATCGCCACCGCTTGAGCCACCATTATTTATAAAGCTAGTAAAATCTTTATTTTGCTTAGGCGATAATACGCGCTCACCCTTATCGAGTAAGTAAGTAGATTCTTTTGGCACATAATCTAGCCCGCCGTGGGCGATACCTGCAGGAGCAGCAATACTTGCGATATTACTCATTAGTGTGGTACCTGAAGCTACAGCCTCAGCAACATAGGCAGCTTTATCAACTGGCGTTACACCCGCTGCCATTGCCTTACCTATAGATTCTTGTATACTTAGTGCTGCACTCGCAATAGCAAAGCCTTTTTCAATCGCAAACATAGCCCGATAAGCCCCTGACTGCTCTCCAAAAAAAGCCTTGGTTAAGCCAGCAAGGCCGCTGAATAGTCCCTGATAAAGAGAAACGCGGTGCGCTGCCTGCTGCTCTGCCAGCGTCTTATCTTTTAAAGCATACTCTTGCTCTAACGCCCACATTTTATCTAAGTGTTCTTGCTTGGCGATCTCCAACAGCTCATAACGTTCTAAATCATTAAACGCCGGGTTACCGCGCTCATCGACAGCGTTTATCTCGCTTTCGCGGGATTTATACTGATTATTAATAGAATCAAAACCCTCTACATAATCTTGATTCAAGCGCCATTGCTGGTAATCTTCATCGTTTAATGTGCGCTGCATCATGCTATCTTTGCCAGTGCTTAGCGCGTTTATACCGCCTGCACGGGCGCTATCAGCAATGGATTGATACATTTTGTCCTGAGCACGAGCCTTGGCCTCTGATGCAAACTTAAAGTTATCTAAGTCCTTTTGATAAGCCGCGTTTTGCATATCAACATACATTTGACGCACGCTATCATCTTTGATGTTCGCGGCTTCGATCTCTTTGAGTGCTTTTTGATGCCTGGCATGGATGCGCTGCTCCTCGCCTTGGTATCTCTCCATGATGGATAGAGCTGCTGCGTTTTTTTCTTTAGCGTAGCGCTCTTCTTCGCGTGTCAAATACTTAGCTCGCTCAGCAGAGCCTTCGGCGTAGGCTTCTTCTATACTTTCAACACGAGCGATATGATCAAGCTCGATTTTCTCTTTATCGCTTGCGTATTGATTGACGATAGAAAGTTGAGCGCGTTCAATCGCTTCTTGCTGGCGCAATGCTTCTGCAGCGAGCCTTGCTTGTTCGCGCTGAGCTTGTTCAGCAATCTTGGCATCTTGCGCTAAAGCTTTACCATAAAACGTACCTGAAGATTTACGAGACATGCCAGCGCTATGCGCCGCCTTCAGCCATCCTGGCGCATTGGCCCCTTTGCCATCTTTGCCCCAAGCCGCTGCGTTTTGCTGAATACCAAAGTGAAAGCGACCAGCGCCCATATAGTCATTACCAGCACCGATACCGTTGATACCACGTGCGGCGGCCTCTTCAACGATAGCTTTTAGCAGTGGCAAATCTTTAGAGTTATTCCAGTCTAGTTTTTTACCACCCTTATATAGATCACCATCAGCGGCATAGCCATGGTCATGCGCAGTAGAGCCAACTCGCTTACCACCTGATCCTTTACCAGGCTGACCACCTGAATTCACTTTGAAAACTATCCCTTCTTCTTGTAAAAAAGATAATGCTTGCTCGAGCTCGGGATTTAAGCGTTGATTTCGAGTTGCGCCTTTGTTTGCGTATTGGATATATTTAGAAGCATCAGCGGTTGCTTTAGCAGTTCTTTCTCTAGCCTTAGCTTCGTTTTCAGCGGCATCAGCCAAGGCCCTAGTAGCTTTTATCTCCGCATCTACCGCGCCATTTCTATAAGGGATCCCATTATTATTATAAGGAAAAGCCACATTGGAGCCGCTTGTACCTAACACACTCCCGAATGAATTATTGATTGCAGGGCGCTGTGTATTGATTCTATTCATTTTGCTAGACGCGCCATCCAATAGCTTGTCTATAGTTTCCATATCCCTAGCCCACTGGCTAGATATATCCAACATACTGCCACTCGCTAGAGCGCCAGCGCTGAAGAACCCGGTAAATAGAGCCTTACCTTTATCCGCTAAAGTATCAGCGCTGAAGAAGTTCTCAGCGGTTTGGCCAATATTGCGCATCTGCATACCGACTGCTGAAAAAGCATTGATGAGCTGCCCGATACCCGCCGCTATCCCAACTACTGAGGCGGCGGCTATGTTTATAGCTTGTCCAACGCCACTAATTTCGTCTTTAAAGCTACCGCCTTGTTTCGTGCCTTCCTTAAAGTACTCTATTAGCGTCGCCATGGCCGGGAGAGCCTCAGTAACCAGCTCATTGCGTACGCCCTCAAAATTAATCTTTAGCCCTTCTACTTCATCGGCCAATATCTTGGACTGCTCTATAGACTCCTTGGTTCTGATGACGCCAGCTTCATTAAGATCGCGCTCATAGTTTCTGAGCGCTTCGCCGTTGTTATCCCACAAAGGTATGATATCGCCAAGGCCACTAGCCAAAGACTCAGTGACAAATCTAACCTCTTGCGTGGTTGCCCCTGCCAGCTCCATTTCATCTACGACGGCTTGGATAGCATCGACACTATCCATTGTTGACAAGCTTTTACCGAATATTTCTAATTCTGCGTCAGTTTTCTTAGTGGCTTCTTGCATAAGCTCTAAGGTATCAACCAATCCGCCACCGCCATTAGCACTAAACTCCCCAAGCTTTTCTTGAGCATCGGCCAGTATATCTCCTACGCTATCCATCTCTAACCCGTAGCTGGCAGTTGCAGCGGTCAAAACTTGTAGGTTTTCGGTCGAGGTATTGGCTCTTTTTGCCAGCCTTTCTAGCTGTTCATCCGCTTCGGCGGTCTGTAGTGCTAAAGTTACTAAGCCTGCACCCATGACCGCCACTGACGCTACAACAGAAGCAGCGCCCACCGCCGCTGCACCCGCTAATCCACCTTTACCAAAAGCATCGGAAATAGAACCAAGTTGCTCGTTAAGAGAGTCAATAGCACCACCGACAGGCGTACCACTGAGGTCCTCAATCAACTGCTCTTTAAACTTAGATACTGACTTACCCATATTCTCGGTACGGTCACGGGTTTCGCGTTCTGCGCGGGTCAAGCCATCTGTAAACTCACTTAGGCGTACCGCCAAATCAAGTGTCAGTCTACCAAGTGAGTTTGTTGCCATGATAAACACCTTTTTTGGATAATAAAAAACCCCAATCATTGCTGACTGAGGTTTCTTTAAATATTTTAGTTTGCTAAATTACTTTACCATTCTAGCATTTTGGCTTTTCAGGCTCTCAAACACACTAGATAGCATCGTAACGTATTAATGCTGCCAATCCAGATCAGCAGTATCGAACGTAAACTGCTGATTACCGTTATTGTAAAACCCTATTTCAAGCATCATTATTTTGGAATCTTTTAGTTTGTTTATAAAAAGTTCTTCAGAGCCATCCAAGAACATCGCTTCACTTGAGCCGCCAGCAGCCCTAGATAAAGAATATTGCTCAATACTATTATCATCAAACTTCACTGTCATGGTGCAATTTCGGTATTCACACCATAACTGACCATTATTTGTAACAAACAAGACCTCATTATTTAGTTCATCGGTATGCCTAATAATAATACTTAAGTCAGTACCACCACTATAGGGTGAACTTAAATGAACATTATTTCTAGATGTAGTTATAGCAGTATATGTCGTAGTATCACGCATTTTATCTACTGATTCACCATACATCCAGTTAGGGACTGCCTGAACCTCAGTAACTTCGTTCAATTGGGTAGCGTCAGTTTCTGCAACATTATTGCTAACTTCGCCAGCGCTGCTATTGTCTGCTACGCCCGGTGAAGGATTGTCAGACATGCCGGCCATTAAAGCCGAAAGCACCATAAATCCAATAAATACCACTGCAATCCATGTAAGGACTGACGTGCGATTAACTCTAGCACCACAACTGGGGCAGGAATCTGCATTTTTAGCGATAAAACCACCGCAATTTTTACAATTAACGAGCTTCGCCATACTCTGTCCTTAATGATTTTTTTTGCGATAAAAGCATTACTATAAATCATCAAAAACAATTCAGCAACATTTGTTAGTTTGTGTCCTCAATCTGATCTTCAAAGCTGACGATCACATCATCTTCATGTGGCATGAGCTCAAGCGCTTCTATATCACCCCCTTGAGATTTGATATAGGTAGCCATCATATTGGCGACCGCTTGCTCAACACGCCTGCCCACATTTAGACTGCCACGGCGATAGCGGTATTCCGCCCACTGCTTAATCTCAACCATCGTTAGATTGGTTTTTACTTGATGAACACTATTACCACCTATACCGTTGAGAGCCAATTCAAACAACAGCTCATGCTCGCCGGCGATTATTCCTTTTTCTTCTTCGGCGCCTGCTTCTCTACCGCCTTTTTTATATTATCAAGCCCCCATACCTTATTAAAGACAGCGTTCGCCAGTGGCTGAATAAAATTATCTTCGACTTGTTTTTTGGTGAATTGCAACTTACCGTCTTCATCAACTAGCGTCTTGCTAATCCATTCAGCAGCCACATCTTCCTTATTGTTCATGCAGTTATGCAGATCATCGCTGATGGCAAAAGGAAGTGTCTTGAACATAATATCGACTTCACAAAGCTCGCCTTTGTGATAAAACTCAACCGTTTCTGAATGTATTTCACCGACCAAGCTACCCGCTTTCACATCTGATAATAATATCTTTGCCATTTTAATAATCCCATAAATAAGTAAAGCCCCAATAAAAGGGGCTTTGGTTTAACCAACTAATCCATCCGTATCTTTTATAAAGCCTACGAATTTGTCTTATACGCAGTGATTGCTTTCGACTGACGCTTCATAGGCACTGAGTGCTTAACCAGTGAGTTTGGCTCAAACGTAGGGTTAGTGTCTTTCAGCTGCGTAACAAATGAAGTCCAAGTACGGGTCGGTGGAAGCGTGACAGAACCAGTCTCAAGCACTGGCGGCTCCTTACCGTCCGACCAACCAATAAAGACCTCGATAGTTGCGCGTTCATCAGCCAACTGCAGTAGCGTCATATGCGTCTCATTTTTGGGATCAGTGTTAATAGAGATAGACCCTTCACCGGGCGTAGTAAGTCCTGGTACCGATGTAGTGGTATCCTCTTCCTCTAGGCATGTATCGTCAATATCATTGACACTATCATCGCCGAGTGTAATGCCGGTGATGCAAATCATCTTAGTAAGCTCAGGCGTATCGCCATGCTTAATCCATACTTGCGTGCCTTGTGATAGTACGCCTTTTTCGACTTTAGCCATGATGCTAATCCTCTGTTGTTGAACGGTCTGATATCCAATTGGCATCAAAGCCGCGCCCGTAAAGTCGAGCGTTGGAATCATATTGATTGATTTTTGGGTTTAATATCCATGCACGCGACTCTAATGCGCTGCGTATCGCTCCACGTAACGCGCTTGCATATTTAGAGCTCGTGTCATAAACCATGATTTGAAATTGTACGTTGTCAAAGTTAGCGGGTGCGTCCAAGTGGTTCTCAGCTTGACCGCTGATGATTTGCCACACCACATAAGGCGCTTGGGTGCCCTCAGGTGCGACAGCCTCCCAAACCTTGGCTTCTACATCTATAAGCGACGTCACGCCAACATCGGCATTAAGCATGCGGTAAATAGGCAAATCGCTCATAGTTTGGCAATCTCTTTATCAAGTTCAGCGCTATAAGCGCGGGTAAACTCCGCTTGTACAGCGTTGATATTATTATTCAGCGCTGGACGTAAGAAAGGATCCGCGTTATTCGTAGCGGACCCAAACTCTTTAAAGCGCCAGTACCAAGTGTCGCCGCCGGGGTTCTTTTTGCTGCCTTGGGTTTGATAGCTGCGTCCAGCGCGGTTTGCTCTTCTGTTAGCACGGGTGTTAGCGTACTTTCTAGCGCCACCTTTGACTCCGACTTTCATCGTTACGTTGTCATAGCCTTTGGTTTTACCAGCTTTAACGACGATGTTCTTCCAAATCTTTTCGGGACTGTCTTTATCATCGATACGTTTGGCATTCTCACGCGCGGCTTTTTTGACGATGTTCATAGCTTTGCGACTAGCGCGATTGGCGGCGTTTTTAGCTTTACGCTTATTACCAAGCTGACGCAGTTTTGCTTGAACTTCATCGAGACCGGTTATATCGTTTGCCATGATTAATCCTTAAACTGCTCAACACCTGATGCAAGGTTAAAGGTCATATACTCGACGCCGGTTTCGTTATCAGGTAAGCCTTGGCTATCAATCGCATAAGTACGGCCCTGCCAAATCACGCGCATAGTCGTATCGATATTAAGACCGGTACGGTAGCGCACCATCATTCTAGCGGTAATCTCTGACTGAGCCGCCTGCGCTGTTAGTAGGTCTTTAGTAGAGAGCGGCGTGATCTTGGCATAAACCTTTTTGTGAGTGGTCCACGCACCATCTAATAGATGCCCGTCTGCATCACGGCCACCGCTGATATAGCGCTGGATAGTGACTCTATGCCGTAACTCGCCCGCATTGACTGCCATAATTAATCCATATCTAAAAAGGTCGAGCCTACGTCGGCGTCATCTTCTTGTTCGACTAGCTCGTTTATCAGCTCGTTGTTTTGGTCGATGAGCTCAGCAGTGTTTTGGTTACTAATGTCGATTTGCTGAATCAGTATCGTATTTTGTTCGACTACCTTTGTCATCAGCGCTATTAAGTCTTTGCAAGAGCAGCTTGGCTCTTCGCTTGGCTTCGCTGGTTCTGTCTTTAATCCACTCACGGCGCGCCTCACATCCTTTACAGTTCATATTAAACCCCCATGCGGCGGTACGGTTGCAGTACATGATAAGCCCCCATAGGCACCTCAACCATCGATGAATCACTGACTGACTCACGATGAGCATACCAATGCGCTACTATCATCAATGTCGCCTGATCAATAGACGCATTATCTAGCACGCCATCTGGATCCTCACTTGGTACCGCCAACTCATAAATAGTACGATCAAGATACATCTGAATATGATCTCGAGCGGCTGCCACATATCCAAGCAATAAAGCGTCTTCATCATCGTGGTCGATGCGGCATTGAAACTTTACCTGCTCAAGAGTCACCATCGTTAATCTGCCTTGTCGTCTTTAGCCTTGCTATCGGCCTTTTTGGTTGTTTCTGGTTTTGATGCAGTCGATTGAGGTGACTCGACTTCGACAGCATGACCTTTATCAATCAGATCTTTGCCTTCTTTGGCGGTTACGGTTAGCACTTCGTTCTTTTGTGCAATCGTGCGACCAATCATCATTCGTTTTAATATTTTGATTTTCATAGTTTATTACTCAGCCTTGTTAGCAGGCTCTTTTTCAGCCTTGTTTTTGGGTTTTGGCGCAGCCTTGGTTTCTTTTTCAGCATCAGCAGCCGCTTTCTTTTTAGCTTCAACTTCTTTTGGGTCTTCAAGCATCCCCATTCGCATAAGCTCTTTAGCATCTGAATCATTTTTGACTTCACGGGTATCGCCTTCGAAGTACTGGCGATCACCCCAGTGCTGCTTAGTGACTTTATATTTCATAACCTGCTCCTTTTATTAAGACAAAATCAGCTTCATAAACTGGCTTTGGCTTAATAAAAAGCCCCACCAATATGGCAGGGCCTTGTTAAATGATTTCGATTAAGACTATGGCGTGGTTTTGGCCAATAACGTTCCAGTAATGAACGCCTCTGGACGATAGACAGCCAGTGCCAGACGTTCTTCACAAAGAATGGTTACTTTGTTTTTCACAAAATCATCTTCGTTCTGGGTAGCGACCGCTACAGACGCTAGCTGGCGGTCAAACACTTGCGCACCAAGATTAAATGCACCGGTCAAGAACTTGCCCGCGCCCATGGCTTGTGTTGACACTACTGGCAAGCCCCACAGAGTCGGATTTGCAGTGCCTTGCGGCTGACCAATGATATAACGACCGTCATTATCTTTGGTCAGCTCAATCTTAGCCCAATCAATTGGGTTTAATACGTGGCCGCTTGCAGGGTATTCAGCCAACACCGCTTGCAACATTGCCAAACGCAGCTGATCCATGATTGTGTAGTTGGCAAGCGTGGCAGGATCGGCAAATGCAGTCGCTTGCGGGATAATGCCCTTGAGATTGCCACTCAAACCATCACCATTCAGTAATTGGCGGTCCTCAACCAGCTTTAAGCCATACATAAGGCGCTGACCGATATATGATTCAAGCTGTGAGGCATCATCCAAGATTTGACGTGACGCTTTGACAAAATGCGCCAGTGTGCGTACGGATGCTGTTTCATCATCAAACTGCAAGTCGGACTGCGCCTTGAGCGCGCCTTCAGCCGATTGCGCCGCAGCATTATTGGTAAAGCCAGTTTCACGCACATACTCAATAGAGTTGCTGTCAGTGGTACCGGGCGCCAGCAAGTCACGTATAGTAAGAATCTGATTGGGCGGCGCGATGATACCTGGTTGACGCTGTGCAGTAACAAGCCCGCCTGCAGAACCCGCGGCGGCGGTGGTGGCACTGGTGATATCAGATGCTTTAACTTGCAGCGTGGCGCGCTGCCCTGTTGCTGGGTTTTCTACAAATGACTTGAACTGATCGCTTTCAAACAGTTGCTGGCCAATAGATTTTTGCTGATCAGGCTCATTATTGCCGCGGCGTGCTTGTTTTTGCTCCATGTCGTCAAGACGCGTCTTGGCTTCATTCATGGCTGTTAAAGCTTCATCGACCTGATCTTTTAGATCGTTGATGCCCTTTTCGCCCTTTTCCATGCGACCTGTCAGCTCTGTGCCAAGGCCGTTTACTTTGTCAGTCGCTTTTTTAAACTCAGCGGCGAGCTCTTTAACTTGATCTTCTGGTTTCATAACCAATCCTTATACATTGATACTTTTTAAGATATCGAGCGCATCGCTCATATCGGTGTCAGCTGCTTTGGTATCTTCAGGCTCGCCCTGAGTCAGTGATCGCAAACCGTGCCCAGCTATGGCAGTCGCTTGCGATTTCGAAAAGCCACCAGCGTCACGCAGGAACTTCTCAAATTCTGGTAATGTGGGCAAATCGCCCTTTTCTAATTTAGATTTTATGTTGTCGACAAGGCTTTCGTCGTTAGCGGGGAACGTCACGACACTGACTTCTTTTAAGTCAATCGCTAGCAGCTCAAGCACATCATCGTCTTCGTTATATGACCATTTCTGCACACGGTAACCGATAGATAGGCCATCAATCGCGCCCGCCTTCATCAGCGCATGTGCTTCACGTGCCTTGGCCACATCTTTGACCAGCAATCGACCTTCGCCATACAAACCTTTTTCATCTTCGATAAGCTTGGTCCATACACCGATGACATCGCTACGGCTGTGCTGCCATAAAATCGGCGGCATCTTGCCTTTGTCAGCCCATGCTTTGATAGTTTCTGTGTACGCGCCTGCCTTGACGACATCGCCATAACTGTCTTCGACATCAAATACGCTGCAGTAGCCACTAAAAAAGCCATCGTCATCGATGGCTTTTACGTTGAAATCAATGGCTTTAGTCTTTAGTTTGCTCATCATTGCGCCCCAATAGCTCGATAGGTGTTAAGTTAAGTTGTACAGTTAGCTGATCAGCGCCGCTGTACGCTGGCTGATCCTCCAGCGCACGTACCTCATTGCGAGTGAATACGCCGTTTTGTAGCATTGTGCTGTAATAATTGGCGCGTCCTTGGCTGTCTGCTCGCAGCAAACCCTCCACCGAAAACTTAGGACGGTATTTAGCGCGGTCAGATGGTGACAATAGCTTACGGGCGATGGTCTGCTCGATGCGCACCAGTGTCGGCTGTAGCGAGTAAGTCAAATAACCCTGATTCATCTGCTCAAGACTAGATGCCCAGCTCGATGCTTTGTCTAAGTGATAAATAAGCTGCGGCGGTGTTTTGAATGTGCGGCAAATCTCTTCAACACCAAAGTTGCGAGACTCAAGCAGCTGAGCGTCGGCGGGATTGATGCGGATGTGGGCGGCACTAGCAGGCTCCATGCCCGCCTCCAGCACCATCCACTTACCAGCATTTTCAGGGCGACTAAACACTCCTAGGTTTTCTTTTAGCCGGTCGCGCTGCTCTTTGTTTAGTATTTTCTCGCCAGTCTTTAAAAACCCACCCGCTTTGAGATTGTTTTTAAACTCAGCGCCAGCTGCATTATTGGCATCAACCTGTGCGCCAATCACATCCGACTGGTACCGTATGGGCGACAAGCCCACCAAACCATCAAGCGTAAAACCCTTGATATGCAAGATGTCGTCTTCGTGGTATTTGCCATCGTCAGACTTCTTTTCATAAATATAATCAATCGCGCCTGTTTTACTGCGCCGCACCGTCATGCACTCAGGGTCCAAGATATCGAGAGAGATCACATCGCCTTTGGTGTTGCGATGGATGAGCGCATAAGCATTGCCCCAGAGGTCAAGACTGGCAATCATAGCCTCCCAAAACTCGCTGGCAGTCATGTCAGCATTGGGCTGGTCATGCAAAATCCGATAAAGAGGATGATTGACCGCTATGTTTTTATCACTGTCACGCAGATGCAGCGGCAATGATGCGATAGTCTCACTACGCAAGCGCACACATGCCCATACCGTCGCCAGTCGCAATGATGTATCTGCGCTGACACGGTTGCCCGACTCGGTGCTATTGCCGTTCCAAGGTGGTGATTCGCTATCTTTATCTAACCGGTTAGTGCCTGAGCGCCATGCGCCGCGAAAGCGTGACCACCAGCCGACGTCATTTAATGTACTCATGCAATTATAGGGTCCTGTAAAAAGTCGTCTAAGCTGCCATCGTCTTGGTTATGCACGACCGCACGCGCCAGCGCCATGATTGCAGCCACTGGGCCATCAATCTTGTTTTCGCTGCGCTCTTTGTTGGGATAAATATTGTCTTTTTTGTCAAGAGTAGCCACGACGTTCGATATCATCCACGTCATGATTGGACAGTCACCGTGCGCCCATCGCTGCGATAGCACCAGTGCTTCCATCTCTTTCATGGGTTCAGATATATTTTGTACGGTGTGGCGTATCTCAACCATGGTCACGCCCTCGTCTGACAAGTTTTGCGCAAGCTGCGCCGCCTGCCATGGATCATAAGCAACCTCACGAACGTCGTGAGTGGCCATATCGTCAGCGATATCCTCTTCGATAGTGGCAAAATTAATTACCTCGCCATCGGTCACCGTCAGCAATCCAAGCTTGTCCCACTCTTGGTACCGCTCACTATTAACCTCACCTTCTTCATAAAGGCGCGCCTCAGGGATATAGTATTTTGCGTGTATGTGATAATTAGGGTCATCGCCATACGGCGGGAACACCATCACCTTGGCGACGATATCGATTTTGGTTGCCAAATCAAGACCGATATAGCATGGCCTCCCTTGTAGCTCATCAAGAGACAGCCGCTCTGGCGCAAGGCCCCACTTAGACATATTCATCCAAGCAGACTTGGCACCGACAAACTCATTGACGTGTTTGGTTCTAAACGTGTTTTGCTTGCGAGCTGACTGCACCGCATCACGGCAACGAGCGGCCAAAAACTCACCGCCGACCGATATATCATAGTTTGGGTTGGCCTTACGTAGCGCCAGCTCGCTTGTCCAGTCATCGTCTTCGTCTTTGGTGTAAATCATCGCCCACATGTCAGGCATATCCATGACGCCTTCGAGCATCTTTTGCGCATCACGCACGAGCATGTAGCAGGGCCCACCGATACCGCTACCGGCAGTGGTAATAACAACCATCATCGGCTGCTCACGCGAACCCATACCCGTTTCCATTGTGTCGTATAGCGTGCTGTCTTTATGCTCATGGTATTCATCGACCAAGGCGCATGACGGACTTGAGCCGTCACCTGGTGTTCCGATAATAGGCTCAAAACGACTACCATCACGCGACACGTTCATGTTGGACGCATTGGATTCCACACCGTAAAACTCTTTGAGTGCTGGTGTGCGATCAACCATTTGCTTAGCAGGGCGGAATACCTCCCACGCTTGCTTCTCTGTGGTGGCCCCGCTGTACACTTCTGCGCCAAACTCATCATCAGCGACGAACATGTACAAGCCGATGCCTGCAGCGATAATAGACTTGCCGTTCTTACGCGGTACAAAGATAATCATGCGCGAATAGCGGCGCAGCTTATTCTTTTTATTAATCCAGCCAAACGGAATGCAAATGCTAAACAACTGCCATGGCTCAAGCGTAATTTTTAGGCGTTTTTGCGCCCACTTCCCCTTGGTATGCGGCAATAACTGGATGAATTTAGCTATTTTTTCAGCTTTAGCGGGGTCAAATTTGTATGGAAAATCCTTTGAACGACTGGCTTTTTTGTCGTCCAAGTGACGTTTGCATGCGAGTATTACCCACTTACACGCGATAATTTTGCCCGCAACAACGTCACGAGCGTACTTTTCAGCTTTCGCAACATTGGTGTATTTAGTACGGGCCATTTCATATTTTCTTGTCTTTTATTAGGCGTAAAAAAACCACCATGAAGGTGGTGAATTGGTTTACATAGTTTGTTTTATTAGCTCAATATTGACGAGCGCTTGATACTGGTGATTAGTAGCATTGTCATCCAAACACCACTCCACCTTATGTACTTTATATCGTTTGTCATTTAAAACAACAAAGTTTTCTAAGCTTGGTACTTGACAAAGAATGCGTCTAGCGAACAAGCCCTCTTGATTTATGATGTAGAAATTAACCGCAAATAGACTAGGGAGTATCATACTAATTCCTATAAATCAGCAAACGGATTACCACTATCTTTATCACCTTTGGGCCCTATCAAACGTTGACGGCTACTGGGGTCAAGCCCAAGCAAACTACCAAACTGCACCATCTGCCGCTTAGCTTCATTGACCACCGTCACCGCTGGATTTTTAATCACAGTTTTTTCAGTATGGATGGTAATACCATTCTCATTAATATCTTGCTCAGCCTCACGCCAGCGACAATACGCCATGCAGAACGATTCGACATTATGCAAATCTGGTACCGTCAAAACATCATTGGCCAATAAATCTGGAACGATGGTTTCCCACATACCGATTGCAATCTCTGGCATCCATTCGGGCGGGTCAACCTTGGTCAGTTTGGTAAATTCAGGCTCGTTATTGTTTAGTGCACGCTTACCGGGATTACCCGCCAGCTGTTTCTGCTTCGTGGGTTTTGGCTTTCGGCCGCGCCCAGGTACCGTTGCAACGCCGGCCATTTCAATCTCCAAATCTGTAGTTTTTGCCTTGACCTAAGTTTTTAATTTCGCGGTCGTAAAAATGTGTGGAGGGGGGCGGTCATTCGGGGCTTCCGGCTGAACAATTTACCCGCCCTCCCCCTTTACTCGTTAGCTGTCTTTGATCTATGGCACTTACGACAAAGCGATTGTAGATTGCTGAGCTCATCCGTACCGCCGCTCGCCTTATTGATTATGTGATCAACGTCGGTGGCTGGCACGTATCTGCCTGCGCGCTGGCAAGCCATGCACAGATGACCATCACGATTAAGTACTTGCGCGCGAAGCTTACGCCAAGCGTGTCCGTAACCGCGCTTGGTTGTGCTACCGCTGCGGTCTGGTCGCTTGGTCCAGTTGCTGCGTTGGTCTGCATGGTCATCACAGTATCCTTTGTCTTTACGTTTAACTATGTTTGGGCAGCGGTATTGGCGGCATGGCGTGGATGGCATGGCTTTGGTTTCCATTTCTTATTGTCTGGCTCAATCAAAGCCATATATTTCTTGGCATCACTGTTGCCGTTGTTGGCTCTAGCAGTAAGCAGCTTTAGATTCGAGTGTCTATACTCTAGCGTTTCGCCTGTGCGATAGTTGATATACAGCGTCTCGCTTGTGCATTCATATCTCATGGTCATCACACCTCACTAAACGTTAGGCATAAAAAAGCCCACGCTATTTCTAACGTGGGTAAGTGATAGTGCGCCCGGCAGGATTCGAACCTACGACCAAAAGATTATGAGTCTTCTGCTCTAACCACTGAGCTACAGGCACGCAGCATCGCCACTGTTACTTATCAATCATCACATGCAATGATTGTTAAATAACTGTGACTCTCATTCAATTCGCAGTTGCCATCTGCTGGCTAGTATCTCGCTGGCATGTGCTGACCGTGGCTAAACCAATCAGGCATAAAAAAAGACGAGAGCAATTAAGCCGTCGTCTTTTGGTTTAACTGGCCTTACCTACTACTTAAGCCAGTATGACAAATACTACCCTATTCGGGCGGCACGGGTCAAGCTATCTATCGTTTCACTCAATCTTACTCTGCATCACTGTTACAACCTTAGATACCAACACGGCGATAACAACTGTCTCTAAACGACCCGCTTGGCTTTCAGATAACCACTGCCATGACTCAGGAATTATCCAGTGGAGGACTAATGCAACAACCATTAGAGCGAATAAAAACGCAAGGAGAAAAAACAAGCACTTAAAAGTAATATCAAACTTACTCTTCCAGTCTTCATCACGCTCATGCTGATTATCTTTGCTAACTTTTTCTAAATCTTTTTTACCAAGTAAACTTTCTTCTTGTTCTGCCCAGTATGAAGATTGCTCATGAGAATTGGAAATGCTTTCATCAACATCTAAATCAACTAAATCAGAACTGGAGTCCTCCGCCAGCGCATTAATGCGAGCAACGGTGATTGTTGGTCTGCCTACCTGATCTAGCTCACTCATTGATTTGCTAACACTTTTTTAGTTAAGTGCGTATAGTGATTTTTTATCAAATCATTAGGGATTACATCTCCCCATCCTTCATGAGAGAAAATATCTGACCAAGGTGTATCCTTTTGATGGGTTATCATTGACAACCGAATACCATCTAACTTCCCATATTTTTTATATACAAAATGAATGACGCTTTTCTCTTCTTCATTTAATGGAGTTTGAGAAAAAACAGACCAAGAGCTTATTTCTTTTTTTACTTTATCTCTACCATAACTTTTTACTTTCTGGTAAAGCTCTGGGATAACCGGCCCATACTTCCACGCCTCAATCTCTTCATTAATTAATGGCTTATTAAAGAACCCAAGCATCCAGCCATGGGCAATATACACTAACTTTAATAGCTGCATTGGAGTGAAAAAGTTTTCTTCTTCTTTCCCTAAACGAATAAATTCGTTGGCAACTGAAATAGCGCTAACCATAACCTACTCCTTATTTTAGAGACAAGAAAACCTATGGATTTACAAGCAACTCCATAGACCGATTAAATATAAATTTAGTTAGTTTATAGCTATATAATGGGCGTATATAGCTATAAATGCAATATATAGTTGTAATTATTAATCGCATACGACAAATAGTGTCGCCTTACTCTGCATTCGAAAACTTTAATTGCTTACGATAATGAGCGACCGAACAATCAACCTTGCCGACCATATCAAAAAGGTCGTGCGTCATCTGTCGCTGGTAGGTTAGCCACGCATTAGTGTATGTACTGGGATTAATTTCTATACCGCAAAACTTCAACCGACCTTTGACTGTATAAACATCCCACAACTCATACAACTCAAAATGCAGTACCATGCGCGCCATCAGTCGTGCCAGCTCAGGCAGACTGTGAGTACATGCCTGCGGTGCAGCGCGCTTATCTTTCTTACAGCGCTCAATCATATTGGCTGCCAGATGCTTCACTACCTCGTCAAAATGACGTGACCAATCCCAGTTGGTATCACTACCCCATAGCAATATACTTGCCAGCGCCTTGGCTGGCGCGTCATCAATCATTGCAATAGCAGCGCAGTGGTCTTCCCAGTTCACTTCTGGCGGCAATCCACCTTGTCCAATATTGAATTTAACAGTCTTGGCGTGCATGCCTTGTTCAAGCCAATCTTGGTTTGATAGCTGCAGGTTTGGTGACTGACCGAAATTGTTATGCAGCTCGTCAATCAGTGCGTAGGCATACTGACCAGGCTTATGTTTTTCTTTCGCCGGCTCAGGCTTATCTAACACTTCCTGCGCTCGCACAACTGGCACAGCGTAACGGAGAAACTTGTCGATAGATATAACCCTTTCTTTTTTGCGGTTTGGATTGTTAAGCCATTTAAACCTAAGTTCGTTTTTATCATAATCGACATGCAGCACTTTCATCACTTCGCCTGCCTTATCGACCCATTCGGTTTTGATTTCGATATCAGTCACTTTTTACCACCTTTCTTAGTTTTACGATTATTGCGTGGTTTATGCGGGATATAACCCTGGCCTTTAAACTCGAATGGGTTGCATATACCATGGGTCTGTTGCTTAAGCATTGCGATAATTCTGCTGCTATCCTTTATCTTGCTCATTACACTATCCTCAATTCCAACTTTCGAAATAAACCGTACTGACAATACTTGCTTCACATCGCCCTGCCTTTAATCTCGTTTAAACCCTGGCTTCATAACCATCAGCAGCGCTACGAACCCAAGTAACGATAAAAGTGAACCTGATAGCTTATATAGCTCAAGCACAGTGAATGACACAGCCAACACCAATACCACGTTATAAATCATCGCTAGCAGCGCATGAAAACACTCTGGCCAATATTTCCAGTCCATAATCACTTACTCCCTTTCTTTTTAATCGGCTTTGGCGCTGGCACGTCGACCACGCCTTTATTAATTAGCCTGTGGTATTTATAAATCATCATGCCAGCGTCACGGCTATGCTCAGATGTACGACCATGCCAGCCGGTAATCATCTTGAAGTCTTTAGCGCTGCGCTTAGTATCAATGCTAGCTGGCGCAACCAAGAGATGTGGAATATCGTAGCGCTCGCAAAACTCTTGCCAAATACTACAATCACGTGTGACCGAGCCAACACCCTTCATGCGCTCCTTGCCGATGCGAGGATCTACCCACTTACGCTTACGCACATCCTCAATACAGACGACGAACTTAATATCCGACGCTTGCGCCTCTTCAAACGTTTTATAAACCTTGTCTTGGGCGCTTAGAATGCTTTGAGTAGACACTTCTTGCAGTACACCGTCGATGCTATGAGCAAAACCTGTTTTGACGCCTGTATCGATACCGATTAAGATCATTACTCAGCCCCTAATAATTTGATTAAACGTCTGGCGGCTCATGGTTTCTTTAGTGCCGTCTGTGTATGTGATGACAACAGTATTGGTCTTAATCCATTCCTGTTTTTGTATCTGCTTGTTGTTGTAGATGTTTTTCATAAACCCTGAAACTCCTTAAACTTACCTTTGATCAGTCGATACCCTACTGGATTACTCCTATCACACTCCAAATAACCCAACCTAACCAACTCCTGTAGCGTTCTCTGGTGTGTTCTGATTGTGCCATTTAGTATTCCTGACAGCTCCTTACGGCTAACCCAGCAGGGGTAACTGGCAGCAATGTAACGTAATGCTTTGAGCTTGATTTCAAAATTAGTCATGAAACCACTCATACCGCCTCCTGCAACTGGTTTAACACTCTGTCATAGGTTTCATCTGCTGATTCGCCAGGCATCTTATGCTGAGCCACATACTCATAGGTTTCAGCAATATCCATGTTTGGCAGCGGCTCTTTGCGTAGGCCGTTAAATATGCAGCACTTGCTCGGGTCTATCTTGGCCTGTACTGGCTGGCTATGGCTCGGATGAAACACATCAGGTAAGTCGCTGTCATAACCGTTAGACGACTTGCCAGCGCTGTTACTCCAATCTTCATTGTCGATATTAAAACGGCCCTTGGCTTTTTCCTGGCGCGCTTGATCGGCTTTTTGATTGTTTGCTTCGCGTATCATCCACTTTACGAGCTTAACTTTGCGATAAGACTCTGTGGTCAGTGGATTGCCTTTGAGCGCTTGCTCAGCGTAATGAGCTTTGAATGCTGAGATTTCAAACTGATACTGATCATCGGTCAGCTTTATCATCTTGCCCGCTTTGAACAACTCACCACGCATCTGATCAATGGTTGGTGCTTCCCAGTTTTCGATGCTGTCTGCGTGTTGACTGCGGATTAATTCAGCCGTGGTCGGTTGCTGATTAGCTGTTGACTGAGTTGGGTGTGCTGGTGCAACTGGTGCTGGCTGGTTGGCTGATGATTGATTGTTGTCAGTAGAGTTAGCCACAGAGCCATGATTGAAATTTTCCACAACCGCCTCGCCTGTGTTTGTGTGTGCGCTCTCACTAACTGGTTTATGGTTATTGGTTAGTGGTTTATGGTTCTTAGTTATAGCAGCGTTTTTGGCGTTACCGGCGTTACAGTCATCGTTACTTGGCGTTACAGTTTGCGTTACATCGTTTGTAACGTTACTAGCGTGACACTGTTTGATAGCATCGATATGCTTAGCATGTAATTCTCTTAAAGCAGCAGCACCAATACCTTTATCGACAGACACGCCTATATTAGTAAGGGCGTTAATCATATTACGCTTGTCTTGGCGGGACTTACGGACACGCTCTGCAGGTGTCATAGGCGTATCATTATCGTTACATGTAACGTTACACCCATCGTTACTTGGCGTTACACCTTGCGTTACATCAATCGTTACACCGTTACGGGTAGCGTTACCGTTTGCGTTACCTTTATTCTTATTTCCCCATTTATAATCTTTGAGTATCTTGTCCCAAGCAGCGCGCTTGTAGTATTTGCCAGCCTTTTTAAACTTGTCTTTTAGTACGAATGCCAGCGCTTGCTTTTCATCATCGCTGATGACAGATAGGCGGCGCTGCAATAGTTCCATGTCGCTACCATCGATAGGCTTTTCTTCTGATAAATAGAGAGAGCGCAAGTCAAGATAAATAGTCTTCTCGATGCGGCTCATGTGTTTTGTCTCAAAGTCGTGATCAGTGAAGTTGTGGTTAACGAAATGCATTAGGCCACCTCATGAACGATGGCAAAAGTCTTAGCAAGATGCGTAAGGCCCTTTGGCGTGAATAGCGGCTGAGTGGTTGCGACTCGCTCGTTGCTGTTGCCTTGATACGTCACTGCGCGCTCTTCCATAAAGCCTTGCTTCATGCGAATGCTGCTCATCTTTAGCTTGTTGCGCTTGTCGCGGTACATCCAATCATGGCCCAGGCACCAATTAACAAACTTGTTTTGTGGAATACCAAGCGCTTTGGCAGTATCTCGAACGTTTAAGCTACCTATGGCGCAGTCGATAACATCCAACGCTGCAGCTTTAGGTTCAGTAAGTGCTAAGCGTGACTGCTGATTCTCGATAAGCTCGGCCTGATCGGCGGCAAGGCGTAATGCTTCAGATAAGGTGGCAGGGATAACTGGTGCGCTGGCTTGTGCTTCTAGCTCTTGCCAGCGGTCAATAACTGCAGCGGTAAACTCAGGTGATAAGCGAGCGACAATTACAAGGCTGTCTCGCTGGTCTGATAAAAAGTGAGTGTATTGCTGGCCGTTTTGCTCATGCGTGTACTGATGGGGTGTCGTATTTTTTACGATACCCTTTTCGACCAAAGAGCGTATTAGCTTTAATACATTGTCATGAGGCTTGTTGCATAGGTCTGCCATTTCACGGCTAGACATACGTTTTTTATTATTTGTTTGCAAAGTCTGAATATTCATTGTAGTATTCCTTTATCAAGTTTTGCTTTGAAGAAACGCCTAAAGCCCATCAGTTCCCGCTGATGGGCTTTTTGTTTGCGTGTCACTGCGGCAACTAGTGGCTGGCATGTTATTTACCTTCACAATGATTGGCGATTTGAACGCTGAGTGTGCGCAGTGCGACCATAGCGTCTTGAATCTTTGTCTGTAGCGCGTCATGCTCTTTGCAATCAATGCGTCCGTCTTCTAGCGCTTGCTGCATCTCACTCATGATGTCGCCCTGGCATGCAGATGTAGATAGCGCGGTCATGATGATGCTTGCCTGCGTCGCCTCTTCATCTACACGGACAAACACACCACCCAGACGATGAGCCATGGCTTGGATGATGCTAGTGTCACCTGTGTATTCCATGATCGTGACTGCCTCATCAAGGCGCAGATGATGCGTGCTACATGTTGGGCTTACTTTATTGTTCAGTACGGTGTTAGACATACCCATACGTGCTGCAATAGCTGTTGAGCCGCCATGTTTTGGGTTGTGTACCGTCTTGTGTGCTGCGTCGATTACGTCCATCGTGTCCTACCTATTTATAAAAACGTTTTGTTTAAATCTGTATTTTCATATCATTTATGTCAGATGCTAGGTTTCTCTTACCGCCAATGGTTGTGGATCCTTCGATAGAAATACCTCTGGGTAATCAAGCTTTACCTTTGGTGGTATACCGCGACTTAGCCAGTTAAAAACACATTGGTAGGTGACGCCAAGATATTCAGCAACGACGACGACTCCACCAAGCTTCATGATTAGCTCTTTGTCAGTCATAGGTTTCTCTTTAATCATTTTGTTTAAAACATTGTAAACATAATGTTTAATAACGTCAATCCTTCGTTTAACAAAAGCAACTGCTTCTTTGATTTAATGATTTAATTTAAACAAGGTGTTTATAAGATGAATGAAACACATCCAACAATGGCGCGAGTTTTTGAATTAACTGGACTAGAACCGTCCGCGTTAGCGTTAAGAATAAACGTGTCGCCACAAAGCATTACTAACTGGTCTAAACGCGGAATATCTAAAACGGGAGCAATGGCAGTAGCTCAAGAGTTTAACTGTAGTGTCGATTGGATTTTAAGGGGTGATAAGCAACGTTATCTTGATACAGTCATGCGCGTTACCGACGTGTCCGAAGTATGCGAGGATCCGGCCGCTGCCGAAGATGTCGATATGTTCCATTATCTGGTACCGCTGCTTGATTGGGATTTTGAAATAATAGGATCCTTCGACAACGCTTTAGAGTTTGTGATGCGGCCAAGCAATGTGCCAGAATGGAGTATATGCTTAACTATACTAAATCAAAGCATGGCGCCTGAATTTAACCCTGACGACATGATTTTCGTCGATGTAAAGATATCGATGGAAGAGCTTAAAGATAGCGATTTTATCGTTGTGAGGAAGCATGGGACGACAGACGCTATGTTGAGACAGCTACTTACAGGCGACTCATCTGATGAGAAATATATAAGACCATACAATCCTGATTGGGTTGATCAGACAATAATAAGATTAGATGACACCTATGAAGTGTTGGGTAAAGTAGTAGCAAGACTTATTACCTACGATTAATTAAAGACTAAACACAAAAAAACCGCCTCTCAAGGCGGTTTTTTTGTGTCTAAAACTCTTAACGTTTAAAGCATTTCAACATTTTGTTTAATAATACATTGACACTCTTAAACATTATGTTTAATATTAAACGTATCACAACGACACAGAGTAATCATTATGGACTCAATCAAAGATTTACTAGCCAGCATCGGCACCATCACATTGTTAGCGCTTGGTATGACAGCAGCAACGGCTGGCGCGCAACACATCAACCAAGCGTTTGACCGCGCGCAGGCAGGCCATGAGGCGATGATTGCCGAACACAAGGCGTACCTAGCCAGCGATGACGAACATTACGTCACCGACCCTATGAATGGGTTTGACGAAGAAGTCTATGAGGCATCTGAGCAGGCAGGCACAGCAAAGCATGCCAATCTTTTTATCTCTAATGCTTATGGGAGAGATTAATGAGCAGCCATACTTTAAACAAGCTCTTAAAAAACCTTGATATGCAGATGGACAACATTATGTCCGACAGCCCTTCAAGCGAAGAGTTAAAAGCCATCAATGAGCAGACACGCCAGCTAACCGCGGTCAGCAAGCAAGTCGTTGATATCTATCGGTTGAGCTTGGATGCTGGCAAGTTTGCTCATCAAACAGGCGCGGAAGTGCACGTTAGTGATGAGATACTAAGTGTCGGCACGCCAAGTAAAGCGCTACAAAGCAGAAACGGTGATCGTAATGAGTAGCAAAAGATGGAGTGTCACGCCAGCGCAGCATGACTTCATGGTAAAGCACCAAGCTCATATCACCCGCGCCAAACTAGCAGCCATGCTAAATGCTGATTTTGGTCTTAACTTAACCACAGAGCAAGTTCGAAGCTACACCAAGCGCATGGGCCTAAAAAGAGTTATCCGCACCATGATAAACAATGGCGATGAGTTGCAGTGGATAGCCAAACATCAGGCCAACACGCCCCGCGGTGAGTTGACAGCAAAGTTTAACGAGCGGTTTGGCAAAGCCATCTCTGTTACTCAGATGAACGGTTACTGCAGACGCAAAGGGCTTTGGATGGATGACTTAATACGTAACCGCAAACCAATTGGCCATATAAGCCGCCATGGTAAGTTTTTGAACATAAAGATCAGTAAATCGGAATGGCAATCGTTGCATCGGTTTGTTTGGGAACGGCACCACAGCAAAAAGGTGCCTGAAGGATTTATGATTTTGTTTGCTGATGGCAATGTCGATAACGTTGATATCGATAACCTAGTGTGCGTACGTGAAACGATAAGCGTCACTATCAATCACAACAACCCTGCTAATACTGACAATCCTGATTTAAACAAAGCCATTATGTTGACCGAGTCACTTAATGCCCTGGTCAGAGATTACGTCAAATCCCAACAGACAAAAAGAACCAAAAAGGATTATCGCTGTGAACGACTATAAATCCCCGCAAGAAATGGAAGCGTTGGCGCTTGAACTGCTCGAAACTGAGCTAAACATGGACGTGCCAGCAAATACCTGCCCTATCTGTGGCAGTAACGTGGAGAGTAAACAAGATGGCTGATGATATTGATCGCGCTGGTGAGCGCATAGATGCTGAAATGACTGCTCGTCTTAGGGTTTTGCCGGTATTCGATGTTCCTTCGCTTCCTGAGTGCATATCATGCGGTGAAGAAATACCAAGCAAGCGACGCGCCATTGGTGGCGTAAGGCGTTGCGTAGACTGCCAAAAGCACCATGAAAGCTCGGTAAGATTTTGGAATCACGGTTATAAGTAATAAGGGTGGAGATACTTATGGAAGCATTTATTAAAGAAGATGATTTTAATTGGCTGTGTTTGGCATTAAAAGAAGAATGTATCGAGCGACCTCACCTAGAGTATATCCATGTTGCAAATGGCAATGCTTACGCTACAGATGGTCATCGTATGCACGCAGCACCATGCGAATTAGATGATGGTGTTTATTGTTATAACGAGATAGCAAGAAGCTTGGGGATCAATAATATACCGCCAGTCGAAACTGAAATTGAAATACCTTCTGGATTTAAGCCGCAGCTGGTCATGATCAATAAAGCGCGTAAAGCATTCAACCCCGCCAGCGAAATAACAGCCTCTGACTTCTACGTGCAAAACGGCTTCTATGGTCAATTGGTGGCAAAAGATGGTAATAGCGCCTTTCAACGCATATACGTGCTTGAAGCAACTTTTGGCATGTCTACCAAGGGTCAGACTGTTTTGCACACCCACACCAATAATGATGGTGAAAACTTTATGTATGCCAATGATGGCGAAAGGTCTTTTGTTGTGATGGGTATGAAGTTGAATAAGGAGAGTAACAATGAATCACTTGTTTAATTACATTGCTCAAAGCAACCATACTCAAGAAAAGCTAATGGTTAATGAGTGCGGGATGGGTGTTTATATTGGTGTAAATTGCATACGAGAATTGCCATATGGTGAACTCGATGAGCAGACAACCAGTATTGTGGTACCACTATCTGAAATACCTGAGTTAATCCAATCATTATCTAAATTTGCTAGTGGCTGGATTGATTACAAAATTAAGCAACCTACCGAAAAAGGTGATTACTTGATTCGTGACTATCAAGGTCGAGTAGCTCTAGGTAAATATGGAAATGGGTTTTACATGGAAAGTGGTGGCGAAAAATGGGGAATGGTTAGCCACTGGATGCCGATACCTGAATTACTAGAAAAGGGAGCTTAATCATGCCAAATGAATCTCAAGCCATAATAGAACTACTCCATCAGATGGGCCTAACGCCCCTTGATTGGGTAGATGCCAAGCAGTTTGCTGCGCTGACTGGCATTGCCGAGCAAAAGCTAACTCACCGTAAGCGAGAGTGGCCAGAAAACGTTGTTTGGATGAAGCAGAGTGGTAACCTATATTACTCAATAAGAGGGTATAACCAGTGGATGACAGAACAAGCAGATATACGTTGCCGGAAGGCGTCCGGATTAGATCGGGAAGCCTCCAAGTCTACTTTAAGCGCAAAAAGAAATATTATTCAATCACGCTACCGCTCCCAGTCTCTGCGGAGGGTATCCGTGCTGCCGTTAAGGTTAGACGCGATTTAATCACTAAGGCTGAATGGGGTGTGCTGACAGAAGCAGACCTTGCCAGCGCTAAAGGTGAATTGGTTAATGACGACAGCGTCATTGTTAGTGATGGCGCTCTATTTCAAGAAGTCGCCCAGAAGTATCTGAAGCACTGTGAAGCCAATAATGATTCAAAAAATGATTACATTAGCGCTCTAAATAAGCATTGGATGCCGCAGCTAGCGCTTATGCCAATACAAGATATCACATCCGAACTAATTCGTGACATCATCTCTGATATCGGCTTCAAGTCTGATAAGACATTTAATAACTGTCTGGTGCCACTGCGCGGTGTATTTGACAAAGCGATTGAGCTGCGACTCCTCATGCCAGCCGATAATCCCATGGCTATGATTAAGAATAAAAAGGTGCAATCAGGTTTGCCGGATCCATTCACCCGCGCTGAAATGGATGCGCTATTAGGTTGGTTGGATAAAAACCTAACAGATAAAGACCATTTTTATTACTGGTATTTTGAAGTAGCATTCTGGACTGGATGCCGTCCTAGTGAGCTTTATGCTTTGAGATGGAAAGATATCGACTGGTTTAATGGCTCAGTGATCATTAATAAGAGTCGTGTACGTGGCGTTGAGAAGCAAGTCACTAAGACTCATACTGCACGTGAAGTCTATTTAAATGACCGCTCTAAGCGTGCATTTGAGGCGCTGGACGCTATGAAGCTCAGCGATGACTATGTGATGATATGTCCAGAAACAAACCAGCCTTTCTATAATGAAAAACCTGCCCGTATGCGGCTGATTGAAGCAATGAAGTCTACTCGAGTACGCCATCGCCCAGCATATAATGCCAGGCACACTTATGCCACAATGCTGCTCATGTCAGATGTGAACCCAGTATTTGTTGCTAACCAATTGGGCCATAGCTTACAAATGCTAATTAAGCGATACGGCAGATGGTTGCATGGTGATCAGAATAAGCTTGAGATATCCAAGCTCACAACTGATTAATATCCTCTCGCCATCCCACCGTTTTATCAAAAAGCCTTTAATCCTACTGCATGAGTTTTATAGGATCGCATCTCAAATGCGATCCTGATGTTCGTGAAATTTCCTATCATCTGCATTTACACAACTATATTTGATGGCTTATCGTAAACTATAGTTGTTTATTACATTGCTCAATAATTACTAATAAGTTAAAGTTGATTAATATTTTTTTTCTTTATTATCACGAAGAACTCATAGTTGTCAGTATAATTAATAGAAAGGTAATTTCCGCATGAAAAAACTAATGCTAGCCTCTGTGCTATCTATCTTCGCGTTGTCATCTAATGCTGCAATTAAGACAGTAGAGAATCCGTTCCAAAGTAATACAGTCTTGAAAGAGTCTGTCGAAGTCGATCACCCATTATTTGCTAAAGGTGCTGGTGGTTCGCAGTGCAAGAGCCTACCGCGCACCTGTGGGCAGATGGCTAGTTGTGAGCAGGCTAAGTTAGCATTGAAGTGTGGCAATAAACGACTGGATAGAGACAAGGATGGCGTACCATGCGAATCAATATGCCCAGGTGGTTAGACATGAACTTATCTATTAAAAGCATCATAATAGTTACAGCTGTTGCTCTTACTAGTTGCGGCGGTGGCTATGATGATATTGACGCCATGAGAGATGCCACTACAGGCTCTACTGGCGTCGTCGATGACAATACTGGTTCGAACAGTGGTAATAGTGTTAAATGCTATGAACCTAATATACTAAATGCTACTGGGACGCGTGCGATTGATGGTGACACAGTAGAAGTAACGCAAGCATCAGGGCAAAGTGAGCGTGTGCGATTGCTCGGTATTGACGCACCTGAATCGAAACAAGAATATGGTGCCGAAAGTACCGCAGAGTTGGCCCAATGTATCAATAGCGCCATTATCACTATTGAATGGACTGAGCGAGACAAATACGATCGGCTGCTTGGAAAAGTTATTGCCAATAGTGTCGATTGCAATCTCAATCAATTACAAAAAGGTGCCGCCTGGCACTATAAAGAATATCAAAGTAGTCAGACACCTTATGACCGTATTGAGTATGCAAACGCTGAAATTGTGGCGCGATTAAATGGTAGGGGCTTATGGGTAAACCGATATCCTATAAAGCCATCTGACTATCGAAGCGGTAAAAACAGCTCTGATCTCAACTTTAATAATGATCGCTTGCCATCAAAAGGTGCTAGCAAGTGCTATAGCAAACCTAGTGCAGGCACGTCTAATGGTTCTGGCACTATTATCCCATTGCCACCTACTGGCGCTATATGCAGTAACTTCATTAAGAAAACCTGTAGTCAGATAACAACATGCGTAGAAGCGCAGCAGCAGCTTGCCTGCGGTAATACGCAGATTGATGGCGATAAGGACGGCATACCATGCGAATCAATATGCCCTGGTGGTTAATTGTAGCTGCAGCACTATCCATAGTTGCTTGCACTCCTACCCAAGACGAAAGCCATAAGTTTGTTTCCGGCTATACTGTGGTGCACGAGGTATTTTGGGGTGCTGATCATGATACGCCATACCCGTTTACGACATCAGGCGAGATATCTTGTGTTTATTACCCTACCGGTATTGAGGTGTACTTTGAGCCTGCGGGCTACAGTAAAGACTCATCTATCGGTACACCGCTTAATAAAGCCGCTGCCGATGCTCTGAAGCGCGATGGTATGGAGCCGAATGTGCCTTATAGCATTAAGGAAGGTGCTGATTTGAGCGAGGCGGTAGAGGTTGGGTTGAGGGCGTGTAGTGAAGTATGAAGGTACTAACTGCTTACTTATAAACGATTGCTGTCAACTGCTTATTTATATATCATATGAAGTATTAAGAAATACTTAGCTATAGGAAGCAATATGAGCTTGCAGCCGCAAAGTGACGTAGAGTTTATTAACACTATGTTTGCCCAAGAGGGTAAAAAAACCTTTGATGTATTCAAATTAAAAAGACTTGATAGAGCCGTCAAAGCATTAGAACGCAATGACCCTTCACAGGGGGCTGCCGCGCGCGCTGACTATTATATTTATACTAATCAACTTGAGCTTGCTTTTATCACTCTAGATAAAGCTATTAAACAAAATGGTTACAACCAAATGTTTGGGCAAACACAGGTTAGAGCTGCTAAATCAATTGGTAGATGGCCTTTGTTAAAGCAGTATTCTGAAAAATTGTTGCTGAGAAAAGAGTTTAAAATAAGTAAAGAAGATGTTTTACGGTATATAGAAGATAGTACTATGTATCTTGATAACAGTGGCGACTTTATAAAAGTTCTTGATTTCTATGATATTAAAGAGCGTGATTTTATTTACTCTAATATTCAGTCGCGAATAGATTGGTACCTCAAACAAAATGGCGACCTATCTGTTTATCAAAAAGTCTTAGAGCTTGTTGTCAAAACAATTAAGCTTAAATACTCCTTACCGTTAGATATTGAGTTTAGAACTAAATCTCTACAACTTATAATTTCAAACAAACATTGGACACTTGAAGAAACGATAGAGTTAAATAAAGAGATCAACAATGCTATTTTAGATCATGATGACATAGACTTCCAAATAGCAGCAGACGATATTGAGGTCTTTTGCATAAACATTCCTATAAGCAATATTCCTGAAGATTTTGTCTACTATGAAGAAAATGATGATGATTTGATTGAGCTTGTTGAGGCTCGCATGGCAAGCAATCTAACTCCTGAGGTGAATGGAGAAGAACTGCATGTGTGAAGACCGAGAACGTAATCAAGTCTATAAGGTTTTACTAACTAAAGAATCTCTTAAAGAATGGAACAAAATAGATCATAGTATTCGGAGAATTTTTCAAAGAAAGCTTAGCAGTATAGTTCTTAATCCAGTTATTGATAGCAATAGACTGCGCGGCAAGCTATTCAATTGTTATAAGATTAAATTAAGACGTGCAGGCTATCGTTTAGTTTATGAGGTGCGATGCCAAACCGTTGTCCTAATCGTATGGGCTGTTGATAAAAGAGATGATGACAAAGTATATGACAGTGCTATTAGTAGATTACGAGAGATTTCAGTAGAAGAGTGTACTGAGATTTCAGTGTAGTAAAAACTAGAACCCACCCCACGGTGGGTTTTTTATTACTTAGTTAATAATCCTTTGCCCTTCAACTAAAGACAGTGCATCCTCTTGCCAGCCAATGATGTCAAAAGGGTGTCATAAAAAAAGTCAGCCACCTAAGTGACTGACTTTCTTTAAAATATTTGGTGGAGATGGCGGGAGTTGAACCCGCGTCCGCCAGCATTACGCTCATGAATCTACATGTTTAGTTTCTGTCTTTGGTTTTAATCCGCACCGATCCGACAGTCAGGATGGATTGGACGATTCTCTACTTTTGAACCCAAGCGATTGAGACAATCACTTGTGGCGAACCTATATGCGGACGCTTCAACTGGGCTAACCAACTATAGGTAATCGGCAGCGCAGTAAGCAGGGTTTAAGCTGCTAGAGCGTAAGTTTCGTCGTTTGCGACTATAACAATATATGTTTGATTAACGAGAGGACATACACTCTCGACATGCATCATTAAGTTTCATCACCAGCGTCGAAGCCAGAACATCCCCAATAAGACTGACTATTATATAGGATTTATTGATGGTTTTTCAACCTATACATAACCCTTATTACATTACGTTACAGCGAATCATCTTAAGCCAAGACGGTGTTTAGCCATTTGCCGATGTTTTGAATCTGCGGCATACAGACTTGATGTGCCATCGGATAAGTATGATATTCAACATTGTAGCCTTTGCTCGCTAATAACTGCTGCGCCTGCTCGCCTAGCATCACGGGTACGACTGGATCATGCGTACCATGCTCAATCAAAATCGGTAGGTCTCTATTGGCAGCACTATACTCAATATTGTCATTGGTTGCTAAGTAGGTAGAGAGCGTCATCAGACCCGCCAAGCGCTCTGGATGACTGAGTGCCACATGATAAGCGACCGCCCCGCCCTGCGAAAACCCAGCGATAACGATATGTTCAGGCTTGACGCCGCGCTCAACCTCACGAGCAATCAAATCGCGAATCTGCTGCGAAGATGTCTCAATTTGTGTCACATCAACTTTGCGCTCAAGACTCATCTCCAAAATATCGTACCAAGCCGGCATTACCATCCCACCATTGACCGTGACAGGACGCTTGGGCGCATGCGGAAAGATAAACCGTACTGCCATGTCGTCAGCCAGTCCGAGCTGCGGCACCACAGGCTCAAAATCATGACCGCTGGCCCCTAAGCCATGTAACCAAATGACCGCTCTGTCTACCTTTTTTTGCGCCGGATTGTGCTCGGCGGTGACCACGTCTAGATACTTACTCATTATCGCTAGTTTCCCTTTATAAAGCATAAAATATGCATCAAATATAGAACTGAGATGGCGCTTGTATCGCCTTTATCCCTATTATTTTCATCAATTTTTCACAGTGTTTTGCACTGACTGACAAAATCCAGCCAAGCTTTTGTGCTACGATAATTATAGACTCTGCTACAACTGATACCAATTGCTGCAGAGCAAGTACGACTGATATCAAACACTGCGCTCACTACTGTATGACGCCTTATTTATATTTTTCAATCTCATATCACCAGTGCCCTATATAGCAGGCACCCTTTAATAAAGATATTACGTTTATGACTCATATTTTACTGGTAGAAGACGATCCGGCGATAGCTATGTCGCTCAAAGTTACTTGCAAGCGTGAGGGCTGGCAGATAACGTGGCTCGATAACGCCAGTAGTGTATTGCCGATGCTACACAGTAATGAGGCGCAAGATTTATCGGCTATTATTTTAGACGTTGGGCTGCCCGATGGTGATGGGCTCAGTCTCTGTCAACAGATACGCCATACACCAGATATCGGCCGATTAAAAGATATACCTGTGGTGTTTTTGACCGCGCGTAGCGATGAGGTTGATCGTATCTTGGGACTAGAGATGGGCGGCGATGACTACTGCGCCAAGCCTTTTAGCCCTCGTGAGCTGGTCGCACGCCTAAAAGCCATTTGGCGTCGTGAGCAGCTGCTCTTTGAGCAATCAGCGGCCACGGCGACTGTTACTGAGGCGGCTGAGAACGCCAATCAGCATGTATCTACCCTTTCATCTGGCAACACTCCTGCTCATCATCTATCAGGGCAAGCCTTGAGCTTTGAGTGTCAATCTGGCATCTGGCATTACCAGCCGCTCAATTACTCTTTGATGTGGCAAGATACAAAACTGGAGCTGAGTAATACCGAGCGTAAGATTTTATTAACCTTATTACAAGCGCCCAACCAAGTCTTTAGCCGTGAGCAGCTGCTAAATGCGGTAAGCGACTATCCTGATCATCGCCTCGCACGGACGATAGACAGTCATATCAAATCCATCCGTAAGCAGCTGGCGATCGTCGATCCTAGCCGCGATGTTATCTACACGCATCGCGGTTTGGGGTATGCCTTATGCCCAGCTTAGCTCATCCGCTATACTCAATTTATGATATTACTAAAGTGCTAAAGACATGAACGCTCCTGATAAGAGTCATCGTCATCTTGAAAAAACACCTGCCAATCAGAGCAATTGGTATGCCAAACTGCACCCCATTGGGACCGCGCAACAAACCCGCAGTCCGAAACGCCTGCTAAATTTGAGCATATTTTTTCGGATTTGGCTTGCAGTCGCATTGGTGCTAAGCATTTGCGGTGTGGTCGCTTTCACGCAGCTGTTTGGCTACGTCAAACCCACCGCCCAACAAGTCATCGAAGACACGTTGCTAGATACCAGTAAACTGCTGGCTGCGACGCTACAGCTGCCATTGTCATCAGGGCAATTGTACGATGATACTTATCAAGCCACCCTTGATGCGACGCTCAAGCATACCTCAGCCGCGAGCTCTACCCTCGAGCTTACCCAAGCGCCCTCAAACAATAGCAACTCTCGCGTTTATGTAACAGACGCAAATGGCGTGGTCATATACGACTCTCTACCTGCCCCGCTCAATGCCGAAGGTCAGGACTATAGCCGCTGGAATGATGTGTACCTTACGCTGCAAGGGCGCTACGGCGCGAGGAGCACGGCAGATATCGATAGCACTCGTGGTAGCTCTATTATGTATGTAGCGCAGCCTATCATCGATAGCAGGGGTACCGTGATCGGTGTCGTCAGTGTTGGCAAACCGGTCGATAGCGTGCTGCCCTATCTTGATAATACCCGCAATCGCATGCTCATCACCGCGCTGCTGATGAGCATTGCCGCTCTTATCCTCGCAGGACTGGTGGCATGGTGGCTCAAACAGAGCATTACTTTGGTCACGCACTACACCAATGCCTTAGCTGAAGACACCAAAAAACCCTATTTTTATTTCGGTCATGAGCTCAACAGCTTGACAGATACGATCGAGTCTATGAAACATCGGTTAGAAAACCGCGCCTATGTCACCGACTATGTCCACACCCTAACTCACGAGCTCAAAAGCCCGCTAACTGCCATTCGTGCTAGTAGCGAGCTATTAGAAGATGAGCAACTAGATGCAGAAGATCGGCAGATGTTAAACCACTCGGTCGCTGAACAAAGCATCAAAATGCAGCAACTGATTGATCGTTTATTACTACTGGCCAAGGTCGAACAACCCACCTTTAGGCTCAATCGGCAACTGACAGCGGTACTGCCAGTATTGCAAACCCTCATAAAAAACAACAGCGCCAAACTACAACAACAAAATCTACCACCTATCAAGATTTATAGTGAGGATAAATGCGTGACTGACCTAGTCATCGCTGACACTCCAATACAAGCCAATGCGTTGACAAATCCGCATGTCTTTGCTGATCCGTTTTGGTTGGTACAAGCGCTACAAAATGTGTTAGATAATGCCATTTATTTTGCCAACACTGAGGTCACACTTACTGTGTATAGCCACGCTCACGATAGTAGCGACAAAACCGTGACCATTGATATCTTTAATGATGGCAAACCACTGCCCGAATATGCCCTCTCTAAAGCGTTTGATCGCTATTTTAGTCTCTCGCATCAAAGCCCGCAGACAGCACCTGATCAGGCTAATACAGCCCTTAAAAAAGGCACGGGGCTGGGCCTCACCTTAGTCAAGCAAGTGATCGAACACCATGGCGGTCATGTGAAGATCAGTAATATCGGCACAGAGCAAGCCTTTGCTAGACATGACAAGAGTCCAAACGCTGGTGTCAGCGTACGCATTACCTTACCGCTGGCTTAAAACACACCCGTTATACCAATTCATAGATTTTTCATCAGAACTGCACAGGATTTCTACTCGCTTGTCTTACGATGACGTTATACACATTCATCACTTATCTTAGGAGTAGAGACCGCATGTCACAGTTATTAATGCATCCGTCTGTTGTCAAAAACTTAGTGGGGCAAAGCCGTCAGTGCTGTGCTCAGACTTTATCCGGCCAAGGGATAGATAGTATCGCGTTTGGTCATTGGCTTGCCATACCCAGTCAGCAGCTACTATTGATATTTCGGCATCAGCAGTGCGTGGCGATTGATACCTATCCGCTGGCAGCGTAACTGATTGACCACTCACAAAACAGCCCTTTAGCATTTTTAGTCATGGCACACTAAAGACGCTAAAGGGCTGATACGCTAGATAACTGATGCTATCTCACGATATTACGTAATTGAGGACACCGGCGGCTCGACATCGGCGTTTTGACCACGGTGGCGCAGATAATGATCGAGTAACACAATCGCTAGCATCGCCTCGGCGATGGGGGTGGCACGTACCCCAACGCAAGGATCATGACGACCTTTGGTCAGCATGTCGACAGCTTCGCCTTGGGTGTTGATACTCTTGCCAGCCGTGGTGATACTAGAAGTTGGCTTGAGGGCGATGCTCACGCGGATATCTTGTCCTGATGAAATACCGCCCAAAATACCACCAGCATGATTGGCCGTAAAACCCTCTGGCGTCAGCTCATCACGAGAGCGATGACCGAACTGCCCTGCTACCGCCATGCCATCGCCAATCTCCACCCCTTTGACCGCATTGATACTCATCATGGCATGAGCGATATCCGCATCCAGACGGTCAAATACCGGCTCGCCCAGACCCACAGGCACGCCACTGGCGATCACTTCTAGACGCGCGCCGCAGCTGCTTCCTTCGCGGCGCAGACTGTCTATCAAAGCCTCAAACCGACCAATAGCGTCTTTATCTGCCGTAAAAAACGGATTGCTATTAACAAACTCCCAGTCAATTTGGCTAGTATCAGTGACGCTGCTATATTGATCGCCTATCTGCGTTACATGGCCACGGATTTGCACGCCCAAGCGATCTTGCAGGTATCTTTTGGCGATAGCACCAGCCGCTACCCGCATCGCCGTCTCACGCGCTGACGAGCGTCCACCACCGCGATAATCGCGAAAGCCGTATTTCATACTATATGTATAGTCGGCATGACCGGGGCGAAAGGTATCTTTGATGTCGCTATAATCTTTGGATTTTTGATTGGTATTTCGAATCAGCAGCCCGATCGAAGTGCCTGTGGTCTTACCTTCAAAGACGCCTGAGATAATCTCGACTTCATCGGCCTCACGGCGCTGGGTTGAGTATTTAGAGGTGCCTGGCTTGCGGCGATCCAGATCTACCTGCAAATCCTCTGCCGACAGTGCCAAACCAGGTGGCACGCCATCGACAATGGCCATTAATCCAGCGCCATGTGACTCACCGCACGTCGTGACGGTAAAAACCTGCCCAATACTATTGCCTGCCATATCTGTCCTTAAATCCGTAAAATCTATTGCGCGCTATCCTGTTGAGGTATTGACGCATGGTCGCCGCTTTTATTTGTCATCTAACAGCACCGCCTACATACGACTACTGCGCGCTATCCAATAACTGCACATAAGCGGCAAACAGCTCGCGGTTTGCCACCAGCTCATCATAAGTCATGGCAAATACCCCATGACCACCACGAGCAAATTTTAACCAGTCAAAACTGATATCAGGATAGGCTTGTTTTAGCGCCCATTCACTATCGCCCACCTCGCAGACCAGCAAGCCTTCAGGACTTAAGTAATCTGGCGCTTCAAATAAGATACGATGTACCAAGTCCAAACCGTCTTGACCTGCCGCCAATGCATGCTCAGGCTCATATAAAAACTCAGGCGGCAAATCAGCCATGATGGCAGCATCGACGTATGGCGGGTTGGTAACGATTAGCTCGTATTGATTTTCAGCAGGTATCTTGGCAAACAAATCTGACTCAATGACATTGATTTGATGACCAAGCTCATGATGATCAACGTTGACCATCGCCACTTCTAGCGCCCCTTTATCGATGTCGACTGCATCAACCAACGCGTCGACAAAACGGGTCGCAAGCGCAATGGCAATACAGCCAGAGCCTGTACATAGGTCTAAGATACGCTCAGGCTGTGATAGCTGTTTGATGTCCAAACCATGGTCATAAAATACCGAGGTTTGCTCATTGACATCGACGCCGAGCGGTTTGGCCAGCTCATTGACCTCAAAGTACGGATGAAACTGCTGGCGAATCAGCTCGGCGATGGGCGAGCGCGGGATGAGCACACGCTCATCGACATAAAACGGTAAATCACAAAAGTACGATAAGTTGATTAAGTAGCTTAACGGTTTGCGCTCAGCGATACGCTCTTCCAATAAGCTAAGCACCAGCTGCTTTTCTGAAGACGTCAGGCGACAATCGAGGATCTGCTCATTGGCCGACCAGTCCAAAGACAAAGAATGTAAGACGATAGCAGAGGCTTCGGCAAACTCATCCGTGGTGCCTTGAGCGACGACCACATCATAATTGCGCAGCTGGGTGACCGAAAAACGGATAAAATCACGAATACTCACAAGCTGCTCACGTGCTTCTGCAAGCTCAGCATGTAAATTGGCAAATTGCTCATGCTCACCGAGCAGACCGGTCTCTAAATCATACGCCATATCACCTTCTGCGACCTGCGCGCCCTCTTCATTGAAGTACTGATTTTGAAACGCTTCTGCGCTCATTGTTTGCTCTTCTGACATATCGCACCTTGCTGATTGCATGCTCACGGATAGCATGCGGATGGATTAAATCGCCTGATAATAAAAGCCGATCTACTAAATAAAAATCTCGTTTACCATTATAGACGCAAACCGTAACTTGCGCCAATACTTGCATTTATACTGTCACATTTATCTTTGTTTCTATTTGCTTTTATGTATCAGATTGCCTCAGCAGCTTACTTGGCCGTCTACACATTTTCACTATATTATTGCCCAACTGTAGTGAATACGTCAGCAGTTGACGTTTAGACGTCTTAAGATAGAAAAACATGTATCAAAAGTTTGCGAAGCGCCACAATTATGCGCATAATAACCCCATTAGTAGCAACCACAAGTAACGTCATATGATGAAAAAAAAGCCACTTATTACCGCTATCTCAATCGCTATCATTAGCGCCAGTGTTAGCGCGTTTGCCGCGCCCGATGAGACCGCGCGCACATTGCCAGTACGTACGGCTGAGACCCTACCAAGTCTGGCACAAAAAGTCAGTCTTGATGTGCAAGAAAACCGGAGTCACGCAATCGAGCCGCGAGCGACTGATGCGACGCCCAGCGTCAAGCCAAACAAATCCGCCTCAAGCGACAGCATGACGCAGCTGATTGACTCAAAACAAGCCTCAGATGCCGCCCCCAAGGCAAACGCGGCTGATAATATGAGTGCCGCCGAGCTGACTCTAAAGGATGAGCAGTCTGAGCGCACAGATGACATCAGTGAAGGCCAAGCCGTTGCTGCGCCTAGCAATATCGATGCTATCGACTCCTCTGACCCGCTGTCTTTTGAGCTACCAGACAACGAAAAACGCCAAGACTTCAGCGACGATCCTACCATCAAAAGCATCGAAGACAAAAACGGTAAGCGCTATACCACGCTGAACTTGTCAAGCTATGCCAAACAAGTCAACAACGCCGTTTGGTCGCCGAACATGAAAGTCAACTCAGCGATGACGATAAAAATGCAGGCACTGCTAGATTGGAACCATGCCTCTCCTGGTCCTATCGATGGTGGCTGGGGCATGAACAGCAAAAAAGCATTGATCAACTTTCAAACCATGAAAGGCTTGCCTGCCACCGGCAGGATGGATCAAAAAACGTGGAATGCCTTAACCAAAAACATCCCCGCCAATAAGCCGGTACTGGTGACTTATACACTGACTGATGACGACATCAAAACCAACTTTGCCAGTACACCTGCAGGCTCAGAAGCCAAGTCAAAAATGAAAGGCCTATATTACCAAGACATCAAAGAGATGCTGGCTGAGCGCTTTCATATGGACATTCGCTACTTGGACAAACTCAATAAAAACAAAACCTACAAAGCGGGCGAGACCATCACTGTCCTAAACACCCGAGACCCTCTCAACCAACGTATCAACCGCGTAGTCGCCAACAAAGCCGACAAAACACTGTATGCTTATAATGGTGACAAGCTTGTGGCCACTTATCCTACCACCGTAGGTAGTGACGCCACCCCGTCTCCACAAGGTACCTTCAAAATCATCAATAAGGTCAAAATGCCTTGGTACAAAGCGACTGTCGGTAAAGGCTCGCAGAAAAAAGTACACATGCTGCCACCAGGCCCAAACAATCCAGTCGGCGTCGTATGGATGGGTCTGTCTAAGCCATCATATGGTCTACACGGCTCGCCAAAGCCTGAAGGCATCAGCCGTCAAGCATCAGCAGGCTGTGTGCGTCTGACCAACTGGGATGTGCTCGAGGTATATGCCAATATTGAAAATGGCGCAACCGTCGAGTTGAAATAACTACTTAACTGGTATTGTATACGCCAAAAAAAAGACCTTGCTTGCAAGGTCTTTTTTTTGGCGTATCTAAAACAAGAGGCGTAAAGCAGTGGCTAGGTATATGTTTGGTACAAACCCAAAAACAGAAAGTCACAAACTCAGCTAAGATGCGATTACGTATTATAGCCTTCCTCATTACCCGTGATACTGCCGACTTTTTTGGTAAAAAACAAACCTGCAGGAATA
The DNA here is from genome assembly GCF_001921755.1 of Psychrobacter sp. Rd 27.2. Taxonomy (NCBI): domain Bacteria; kingdom Pseudomonadati; phylum Pseudomonadota; class Gammaproteobacteria; order Moraxellales; family Moraxellaceae; genus Psychrobacter; species Psychrobacter sp. Rd 27.2. The sequence goes on from NZ_MRYB01000006.1 coordinate 174,533, forward strand.
GAGAGCAAAAGACCGGCGACGACCGCGATTTGTATATGCGGGATTTGATTAAAACCTGTCACCAACGCACCAATGATAAAGACACCGACTGTCACGGTCGCAGCGATTGAGTAAATAACAGAGAATAATGGCCAATTCATGAATTACTCCTTACTTTTTTTGTGGGTATAACTCCTTTATACACCAATTCCACAAAAAAAGTAAGTGTTTCTCACAAACCTTCAGGCCAGTCATAGCAACTGATAACGGGCAAAGCCCTTGCTATTATTAAGGTTATTTATAATAAACCGCTCTATCATTATTTCTACAGCATTTTTATACTACCGATTTTTCCTATTGCCGCGTCTCTGACTGAGTCCACCGTCCGTAGTTCATAGCCATCAAGCGTGTTGCGCTAAATAACCATCCATTACTACCTTCCATGCTGCCTGCTCTGATGCTGCTCGATGACGACTCGCAAAAAACCCACACAGCTGCGGCCATTTATCATTACAATAACGAGTGTCTTTTTTTGATAGAAAGCTACCTATTATGACGTCTGTTGATAAACAAAAAGCCCACTACTCATCCAGCCACACCGCTGATACAACGGCACCATCTCGCACGGATGAAAGCTTAGAGACGCCAACTACTAAGACAAACACTGATGTCGAACCTACTGTCACTGACGACGCCGAAATAGAAAATAGCGCTGATAACAGTAGAGGCGATGACAATAGAAGTAATGATAATGGAGGTGACGACAATGATAACGATATGGCATGTGCCAAACCTCCTGAGTCTAAGATTAGCATGGAATCCATCGCACCTGATGTCGTCGTTGCGACCTTAGAGACCACGGACCCCGATGCACCATCAGCAAACGACCAGCCAACCTCAGAGTCAGAGCCTTTAAACCCTGATACCGATGATGAGCACACGCCGACACAAACAGCCAAGCAAGCCTCTACACCCGTATCTCAGCAACAAACAGATACTAATGCCCCTGACCAAGAACATGATAAAAAAAATGACCAAGGACACGATAATAGCGAAATAAATGAGGAGCAGCAAAACCCAGAGAATGCTGAGCAACAAACCAAAACTACCGACGCAGAGCAGCTGAAAGTGAGCAAAACAACAGACAAGCCAGCAACAGATGATAGCGACCAGCAAGAAGATGAGATAAAAGAAGAAAAAGAAGCCAAACTAGAGTCTTATAAGCAGTTTGCAGCGGAGCAGTTTAGCAACCAAAAAGTCGACTATCCTGAGGTTCGGGTAAAGATAGAGGCCAACGCCCTGCCCAGTAGGATGTATTTTATCATGAATATTCTCTCAGCCATCATTGCCAGCTATGGGCTGGTGACCAACTCAGCTGCGGTGGTGATTGGTGCGATGCTGGTGGCTATGATGCTCGGACCCATCACGGGTGTGGCATTGGCCATTATCGATCACCGGATGCCGCTGCTACGTAAGTCGCTGATTACGGTACTTTTGGGCATCACTTTGGTGTTAGTGGTTGGTTTTATCGTCGGCTGGCTGCACAAAGACCAACCTCTCACCGCCGAGATTTTATCGCGTACGCAGCCGACCTCTATGGATTTGATGATTGCCTTAGCAGGTGGCACAGCCGGCGCTTATGCCATGGTATCCCCGCATCTTTCGGTTGCCGTTGTTGGGGTGGCGGTGGCGACTGCTTTGGTACCACCACTGGCCGCCAGCGGGATTTTGTTTGCCAATGGTGAGATGCAGCTAGGCTTTGGCGCGCTGTTACTGGCAGTGACCAACATCATTGCGATTCAGTTTACCAACGCCTTGGTGCTGTGGGTGCTTGGGTTTCGGCGACTGGTCGATGACGACTACAAGTCCAGCAACTACCTGACTTTTTTGCAGCGTAACGCGGTGACGTTGTTATTGTTAGGCGGCCTCGGTACCTATCTAACCATCAACCTACAAACCAACGCCAAGCAGCAAGTGTTTGAAAGCAGTGTCAAAGAAGCCATCAATCACTATTTTATTGATAAAGGCAATGTGCTGACCAACACTCAGTTTGATAGCACTGAGCAAAACCAAGTAGTCCGCGCTGTCATCCGCGGTGAGACAACACCGAGCGCTTATGACGTGCAGCAAATAGAAACCCGCATCACCCAAGATATGGCAAAGAACTTCCCTGATTATCTGCCGATAAAAATCCAGCTGCGTTACCTACCCGTACAGGTCATTGAGTCCAATCCGCTGACACAAGACAAACTCGACAAAACAGATGCCGCGATTTTGACCAATTAATGCTGAGGGCGTGTAAACCAAACGTATCGGCTGTACTCGATTGCTGACTTCTCAATGCCGTGTTAGTATCTAGGCTTTTTTTACAGCCTTACTGCCATAATTTTGTTGTCTGACGCGCAATCGTCTGTCAATAAAGCATTGGATACTATACTTTGCGCCGCAGCAACAACTCAGGCAGATTAGCCTCACCAACCTAGACTTCAGGGATAGGAGTACATCATAGTGAATAAACAATCTTGGCAAATAGCCGCAGCCTATATGTCAGTAGTCGTTGGCGGTGGTTTTGCCTCTGGCCAAGAAGTCCTTCAGTTTTTTACCGGATATGGGATGGCAAGTGTTATTGGCACGCTGGTTAGTGCCGCGCTGTTTGCTTTTTTGGGTATGCAAATTGCGCGCATGAGCTCAAATATGCAGGCCAACTCACACAAAAAAGTACTGTATACCTTATTTGGTACACGCGCTGGGTTGGTTGTGGATGTGGTGTTATCATTCTTTTTATTTGGTGTGGGCGTGGTCATGCTGGCTGGTAGTGGTTCCATCTTTACGCAGCAGTACGGTTGGCCACCACTGGTAGGCAGTGTTTTTATGACGGTACTGGTCATCGCCACACTCTGCTTAAAAGTAAAAGGCATTATTAGGCTAATCAGTATCATCATGCCTGTGCTGCTGCTATTGATATTGGCGATTACCACCTACTCATTTTTTAACAGCACCGCCTCAAGTGAGACGCTAAATAAGGTAGCGCAAGAAATACCTACTATCAGCTCAGACTGGCCGATCTCAAATTGGTTTTTTGGGGCAGTGCTTTATGCCTCATTTAATATCGCGGTTGGCTTTCCTATGCTGGCAGTCATTGGCGGTATGACTCGCTCCGAAAAAACAGCAGCCAGCGGTGGCGCGATGGGCGGACTCGGCTTGGGATTGTTAGTATTTTTACTCAATATTGGCCTTTTTGCTAACATTGACACACTCATCGGTGTTGAGATGCCTACTCTAGGACTGGCTTCAAACATCTCACCCGTGTTGGCGATCATCATGTCAGCGACGCTCATTTGTATGATATACAGCACCGCCGTGGGTATGTTTTTTGCCTTTAGTACCCGCTTTGCAACACCAGGGACAAACCGCTTCAAAGCACTTAGCGCGTTTTTTGCTATCGTGGGTCTTGGTTTAAGCCAGCTCGGTTTTAGCACACTCATTGGCACCGTGTATCCCATGCTGGGCATTATTGGTCTCATCATGATCGTGGCTATTATTTGGGTGTGGGTTCGCAACCGCAAGCAGCCTATACAAGCGCAAGCTCAAACATCAAGTTAGCAGTTGGACGACTCATGCCGTCATTTGCGGTAAGACGTTCACGCTGATTGTTTGTAAATGAAAGCCTCATTGACCTTGGCACAATATCCCAACAGTGATAACTCTTATACCAAGAGCTTGGGCGTTTGTGCTAAAATCGCTTGCAAAATTATTTTACTCAATTCTATCCGTCAGTAAGGAGCCGCTGTGAGCCAGCCATCTCAAACAGCCGATATTCGCCAAGCCTTTATCGATTTTTTTATCAGCAAGCAGCATACCCAAGTGTCATCGTCTAGCTTGATTCCGCACAATGACCCGACACTGTTATTTACCAACGCGGGCATGAATCAGTTTAAAGAAACCTTTTTGGGCATGGAAACGCGCGACTATACGCGTGCGGTGACCTCGCAAAAATGCGTACGGGCTGGCGGCAAACACAATGATTTGGACAATGTGGGCTATACCGCGCGCCACCATACGTTTTTTGAGATGCTCGGTAACTTCTCGTTTGGCGATTACTTCAAAAAATCTGGTATTGAATATATCTGGGAGTTTTTGACCTCAGATAAGTGGTTGGCCATTGATAAAGACCGTCTGTATGTGACCATTTACGAAACGGATGATGAAGCGTTCGATATTTGGCATCATGACATCGGCATCCCAAGCGACCGTATTATCCGTATTGGTGATAATAAAGGCGCGCCTTACGCGTCAGATAACTTTTGGACCATGGGCGACACCGGTCCTTGTGGCCCATGTACCGAGGTCTTTTATGATCATGGTGCCGATATCGAAGGCGGCCTGCCGGGTACGCCTGAGGAGGACGGCGACCGCTATATCGAGATTTGGAACTGCGTCTTTATGCAGTTCAATCGCCAAAAAGACGGCACCATGTTGCCGCTGCCTGCGCCAAGTGTCGATACGGGCATGGGGCTTGAGCGTATCAGCGCCATTATGCAAGGCGTCCATAGCAACTATGAGATAGATCTATTTGTACATCTAATGGAGGCAGCGGCTAAGATTTTAGAGATTGACAATCAGCAGCAGTCATCACTCAAAGTCATCGCCGACCACATCCGGGCAGTGGCGTTTTTGATTGCAGATGGCGTCACGCCAAGCAACGAAGGCCGCGGTTATGTACTGCGCCGTGTCATTCGCCGCGCAGTACGTCATGGCAACAAACTGGGCGCTGATAGTGAGTTTTTCTATAAAATGGTCGCGCCTTTAGTGGCAGAGATGGGCGACGCTTATCCCGAGCTAAAAGACAAACAAAGCGCGATCGAGAGCGCCATTCAAAAAGAAGAAGCGCAGTTTGCTAAGACACTGGCGCAAGGTCTGCGCCTGCTCGCCTCTGAGCTTGAAGGCCTAAAAGATGGTGATATCCTCTCTGGCGAAGCGGCGTTTAAGCTTTATGATACCTACGGCTTCCCGCTTGATTTGACAGCTGACATCACACGCGAGCGCGGTATCGCCATCGATGAGGCTGAGTTCGATGAGCACATGCAAGCACAGCGCGAGCGGGCTCGGGATGCTGGTAAGTTTGATGTGGACTATAGCAGCGTCATTCAAGTTGAGAGTCCTACTGAGTTTATTGGTTATGAGCAGCTAGAAGAAGATGGCGTGAGCATCGATGCCCTTTATCAAGATGGCAACCCTGCTGAGCGTTTGGCTGAAGGGATGGAAGGCGTCGTGGTTCTTGATCGCACCCCGTTTTATGCTGAAGGCGGTGGTCAAGTCGGTGAGCTGGGCGAAATCCACACCGCAACGGGCGTGTTTGCCGTGCAAGACACCAAAAAATCTGGGCAAGCCATCATTCATCATGGCGTCGTGACCATGGGCGAGATTTGTAGCAAACAAACCGCCAATGCTCAAGTACTCTCAAGCATCCGCGCGGCAAGTGCCAAAAACCACTCAGCCACTCACCTATTGCACGCCGCCCTAAGAGAAGTGCTGGGCGATGCGGTTACCCAAAAAGGCTCATTGGTATCCAGTGAGGTTTTGCGCTTTGACTTTGCGTACGACAAACCTGTCACGCCCGATGAGATTAGCCGTATTGAGCGCCTCGTCAATGAGCAAATTCAAGCCAACACCCCGACCCGTATCGAGCATATGTCCATCGATGAAGCCATGAACCAAGGGGCGATGGCGCTGTTTGGCGAAAAGTATGGCAGTGATGTCCGTGTATTGACGATGGGCACAGAGCGCATTATCGATAGTCAGCGCAAGCCCTTCTCTATCGAGCTGTGCGGCGGTCTGCATGTGCAGCGCACCGGTGATATAGGCCTACTCAAAATCACCAGCGAATCTGGTATCGCCGCTGGTATCCGCCGTATTGAAGCCGTCACTGGCATGAACGCTATCAAAAACATACAGCAAGGCGAGCAGCAACTCAGCGAGCTGGCAAGTCAGCTAAAAGCCAAGCGCCCTGACGTGGCACAGCGTGTACGTACGATGGTCGACAAGCAGCGCGAGCTAGAAAAAGAGCTTGAGCGTTTGCAGCAAAAGATGGCCAGTGCCCAAGCAGCCAACCTACTCGATGAAGTACAGACCATCGCAGACACACCTGTACTCATCAGCACCCTAAGCGGTATCGATGGCAAATCCATCCGTACCCTGATGGATGATATCAAATCCAAACTGCCAGATAGCGTCATTGTCCTGATCGGTGATAAGAACGAGCAATTGGCATTGGCAGCCAGTGTGGCAAAATCTGTCACCGCCAAAATAAAGGCGGGCGATGTTATTCGTCATCTAGCAGGCGAGCTGGGCGGTAAAGGCGGCGGCAAGCCTGACTATGCGCAAGGCGGCGCACCAAAATCTGACAATGCCAAAGCCGTCATCGACGCATTGCCCGCTTGGATTGCCGAGCAGTTAGGTTAGGGCATCTCGGGCATGGCGCTGGGACGAAAAACCCAACAAGCGCCACCTAACCCAAATGCTATCCAGCCTAAATGCTATCTGAGTGTCATAGAGCAATCCTTATCGCATGATGCGGGTTGGTTATGGCCTTCATAACCAATCGCCATGCATCTAAGCACTGCTGGCACTTAACGTTGCTCAGCAGATATGATATAAAGGTCAACGTTTGAACATATCGTTCATTCACTTGCTCAGCAGCACAACGTAGCAAACAGCATAGGGCGCAACTCTTATAATACGGCTTTATCTATGCAGACATTGATTGGGCGTCACATAGATGCACAGCGATGATAAAAAAGGCCATTATTGAATAATAGGTAGATTTTTATGGCGTTAATAGTACAAAAATATGGCGGCACCTCGATGGGCAGTATCGACCGCATAAAAAACGTCGCCAAACGAGTCAAACGCTGGCATGATAACGGTCACCAAGTGGTCGTCGTGGTCTCAGCCATGAGCGGCGAAACCAACCGTTTGATCGATTTGGCACGCCAAATCAGTACCCAACCTGACCCACGTGAATATGACCAAATGGTCTCAACAGGTGAGCAAGTCTCCATCTCGTTGCTTGCGATGGCGCTAAAAGAGCTGGGCGTGGGGGCGCGCTCATTGACGGGTCGCCAAGTGGCGATCAAAACCGATAACGCGTATAACAAAGCCCGTATCGAGAGCATCGATGACGAAAACATCCGCGAACAGCTCGATGCTGGCAATGTCGTCATCGTCGCAGGCTTTCAGGGTATCGACGCAGAAGGCAACGCCACCACCCTAGGCCGCGGCGGCTCTGACACCACCGGCGTGGCGATTGCAGCAGCACTAGGCGCTGATGAGTGTCAAATCTATACCGACGTCGATGGCGTCTATACCACCGATCCACGCGTGACCTCGAAAGCCAAAAAGCTTGAAAAAATTACCTTTGAAGAAATGCTTGAGATGGCAAGCCTTGGCTCCAAAATCCTACAGATTCGTTCGGTAGAGTTTGCTGGTAAATATGGCGTGCCGCTGCGTGTGCTATCTAGCTTTGATGAAAATACTGACGGTCGCTTTGACCAAGAATTTCAAGACAATGTCGGCACCCTAATTACGATAGACGAAGGAGACAGTATGGAACAGGCAATCATCTCAGGTATCGCCTTTAACCGAGACGAAGCAAAAATTGTAGTGCGCGGCGTACCTGATCACCCTGGTATTGCCTCTGCTATTTTAAGCCCGATTGGACGTGCCAATATCGAAATCGATATGATTGTACAAAACCTATCGGATCAAGGCACCACTGACTTCACCTTTACCGTCAACCGTACTGACTTAGACAAAGCCATGAAAGTGCTAAACGACGAGGTCAAAGACGACATCGGTGCCAAAGAAATTTTGGGTAACAGTGAAGTGGTCAAAGTATCTTTGGTCGGTGTGGGCATGCGCTCACACGCAGGGGTTGCAAGCCTGATGTTCCAAACCTTGGCCGAGCACAACATCAACATTCAGATGATCTCGACCAGTGAAATCAAAGTCTCTGTCTTGATTCAAGATCAGCATCTAGAAAAAGCGGTCAAATCATTGCATACAGCGTTCGGTCTAGACCGCGACGATGGCGATAGTAAAATCGCTGGGCTATAATTGACTTCACCATTATTGATGAAACTGTCATTGATTTTAAACCATTAAACCTATCAACTTAGCATCAACGGTTATCAATTAAATCAGTATCAATTACTTTGTCTAATATATTTAATAAAATAGGGTCTTTTCAGATCCTATTTTTATTTTTTATTATTACTAGGCTGCGTATTTACCCAATAGTTTTGTGAAAACCCGTGACAGTAACTGTTATGCCCCCTATAATGGGGGTTTCATTTGGGCTAAATGAATCTACCTATCATCGCCGTTATTGGCACAATCATTATGTTGTGATCAACACATGGTTTGTTTTGTGCTGCGGCGATGTCCTGCAATCGAGAAGTAATCTGATGAGTAATAATCTGTTGATGCGACATAAGGAGTGTGACGCATGTTAATTTTGACACGCCGCGTGGGCGAAACGCTAATGATTGGCGATGAGGTCAGTGTGACTGTCCTTGGTGTCAAAGGCAATCAAGTACGTATCGGTGTAAACGCACCCAAAGATATTGCCGTACACCGCGAAGAGATTTACCAACGTATTCAGCATGAGCGTTCTGTACAGTCGCAAATGCAGCATCTTGAGCAAGGCAACTTTGCGCCTTCATTTGATGACGAAGACTATTTTAATCGTTGAGCGATAAAACTGAACGATTAATCACGAATAATCATTGAGCATCTAGTAGAAGTGTGTTTTTATAAATACGCTGTGTTTTTAGAAGTACTGTCGTTTTTATAATTATATAATCTAATAGGTTTATTTTTTAATCTGCTCTGAGGTCATTTATTTATGAGTATCCGCCAATCAGATGTATCGGCCCTACTTAATGGTTTGGACAAAAAAGCCATTGGATTCAATGATGTCATCAGTTTTATTGATGATTTTTATCGTTATGCCCCAGCGCCTTTTGTCAACGGTATGGTACATAATGCTGCTGGTGAAAACGAAGGCAGTGCCAAGATTTTTGGGTTTGCCAAGCATCATGGCCTAAACCAATTAGACACGCTAAAACTGTTTGGCGAGCATTATGCCAAAGTCCTAGCGACGCCTAACGGTACAGATCATGCCAATATTCGCAACTTTTTACATTGGGGCTGGCAAGGGTTTTTGATGCAAAAAAACCCACTAACGGTTCGCCCTAGTGTGGATACCACTGCACTTTAAAACCTAATCTATATGTCTCGTCCTAAAATAGATTGATAGTTTTTTTGCTAAGTCAGATACCTTATGTATCTGGCTTTTTTACATTAAGCA
>NZ_MRYB01000060.1:0-559 GCF_001921755.1 Psychrobacter sp. Rd 27.2
TTAGGATGGCTGATATTCTCAGGTGTGATTTATGGCGGCATTAATAATAAGTCTATGCTTGAGGGCTGGTTTAAAGCATTACTTGCAGGGCAATATCAGCCCTTTATCAATCAGCGATTATTAGTGTCACCACGATTTGCGCAAAAGCGTTATGGCAATGAGCGCGATGCCGATAGTCATCAGCTCTACAATACTCAGCAGAGTGTCGTTGATCTGGTCACTCAGTGCTGGATTATTCGCTATCAAAAAGAGTATGAAAATACGCGTAAAAATGATCTTCAAAGCGCGGAATACTATCTTATGAGAGTTTTGGCAATGATTGCGGTACCGCTTGATCTACATGTGCCAACATTCACTCAGTTTTTATTTTATGCAAGCTACCATTGGGAGCAGATGGATGATGTCAATATCGATCAAGCCTTAGTGACTGTGCTTTGTGGTAGACAAGATACGGCAGGTTTGACTAAGAAAAGCTTTGAGCAGTTTTTAAGCCCTACCTATCATGACACTGATTATGTTTATGATTTGGATGATATTTTACAGCTGTCTATTCGAACCC
>NZ_MRYB01000061.1:0-554 GCF_001921755.1 Psychrobacter sp. Rd 27.2
CTTATTTGAGCACAATGACTGAATTTAGTTACTATCCAATGCTCAGGCACTTCCCCAAGCCACTCAACGCCCGAATCTTTCATCGGCGCATCAGGGTTTAAGCCTTTGGTCACGGCATGACTAATAACGGCTTGGCGCTTTTCTTTTAACAGTTGGATAAGGGTTTGCTGTTTTTCGATTAGGGTATCGATTTGGTTGGTTTCGTGGTCAAGAAATTGTAGTATTTTTTCTTGCTCATCTTTTGGAGCTAAAGGAATATACTCACCTTTGATATCATCCCAACCTATAGCAGCTCTATGAGCTAGTATTCCATTGCCAAATGTAGCTAGATGCTTCTGAAAAGCAGAGTTTTCAAATACACGTAAACCATACCTGTTAAGTAAATTCTTCTTTGGCTCTAAGATTATATAAACGGAGCTGCACACACCATTGTAGGGGGACATACCGTAAGAACCAATTGAATAGTTCATGCTATTAATAACTAACTGACCCTTTTTCACGATCTTACATTTAGAAAGATCCTCAGGCTTCTTATTACCGATATCTCCCTTATC
>NZ_MRYB01000062.1:0-535 GCF_001921755.1 Psychrobacter sp. Rd 27.2
AAAAAGAGAGCTCTAGTTTGTCGGTAGGCAAACGCGGCGCGACAGTGAATGTTGGTAAAAAAGGCACACGTGGTACGGTAGGCATCCCCGGTAGCGGCTTGTCGTACTCATCTTATAAAGCACATGACAAACCTTTGAGATCTAAAACTCGCTCCTCATCACCGCACAGTTCTGCTAACAACGTTGATCAGCGTATTATCAGTAATACTGAAAGAAAAGTGAGTGCTTGGCTTGCTATCGGTATCTTGCTATTGCCGATTATTTTTGCCTGGTTCACGTTAAGGCAGGGACACTCGACGGTTAGCCGTGTGGTGAGTATGGGATGGATAATTGTTACTTTGTTCATGCTGCGCTAACATTCAACTGTCTAGGAAATTCATTATCGTATGAATCACCTGTTGTACCAATAGAAGCGATTAAATAATTGAAAAAAATGTTATCCGGCTTAGATAACGTTTTTTTCAATATGTGCTGTTTATAAAAACAGTATTTTCTTGCTTACAGTAGACCTCTTGTAAAAGTAATTGTAAGACAC
>NZ_MRYB01000063.1:0-534 GCF_001921755.1 Psychrobacter sp. Rd 27.2
TGAAAAATATTAAACACAAAAGAAAGATTGAGATTGACAGTTTAAAATCAGAAATTAAGGTTGAAGATAATATTATATGTTTAGATGATGCGAAAAGAATAGTGACTTTTTTATTGCATATTCCAATAGATAAAAAGATAGAAGTATTTGACGACATAATAACAATTTCATCTTCAAAGAGTAGTAACGTTATAAATCTAACCCTATCCGAAACACCAAGTCTAATTGAAGTAAAAAAAGGAATGAAGGATAGTACAGTACATAGTGTTGTTTCTTACATTGCCAATACTCATGAGGACAGTCAAGTAATTAGAGTTATCTTTAATCAAGTAGATAAAATTGACCTGAAAACTTTTATTCGGTTCGAGCGATTTTAGTAATTTATTTTTATCTAAAAAACATATGATTATATTAGAAAGAATTTATTTGTAATTTCTAAATTTATTAGGATAAGTTGTATATGATTCGCAAAAGTCCAGTATTTTTCATAAAAGATAATCAGGTTGTTTATTACCCTAAAGGTGATGAGGTAGA
>NZ_MRYB01000064.1:0-533 GCF_001921755.1 Psychrobacter sp. Rd 27.2
ATCATAGAACTTTGCAGTGGTTGCATGATCGTATGGCAGCGTCGTTCCGTATGCAGTATTGTCTTAATGCAGATTTATTTACGTATGTGATACCTGACCCTCATACACCCGCAGAAATTACTACTTTTTGGTTTGAATTTCTAAGAAAAGAGCTGGAGAGAGTGTTTGCTGAGTATTTGCAGCTTCCTCGATTGATTCTTACTGCTGCTCTTTATCCAAATCCTGATAAAAAAGGTATTGCGGCAGAAGATGAGATTTATGATTTGACTAGGCAGTTATATCCTGACTTGAAACGCTTTCAACTTTAATAATACGGGTAAGACCTCCAAATTCGCTAAACATCATAAGAGTCAAATTACCTATATCTGCCTTATAAAAGGTACCTAGATTTCATAATTATCATTGAATATGATGTCTACTACTCCCTCTCTACCATAATCATAAACCCTCAGAACTATCTTCTATTTCCTAAATATTATTTTTTTCAATCATTTTCTAGTCATTTGTTTATGTTACCATTGTGTTTTTATGAG
>NZ_MRYB01000065.1:0-530 GCF_001921755.1 Psychrobacter sp. Rd 27.2
TAGTTTGAATAGGCTTCTAGATAGACTCAACTGATTAACATATTTATATACCGCCCCCGACACCAAGGATAGTGCTCCATTAGAATTCTCAAAATAACTATGTTTAGTTAATCTTACACTTTCTTTTGAATTTGATGGTAAGTAGCTATAACTTAGAACAAAGTCACTTAAATAGTGCTTTCCATAACTATCATTTGGATTAAACACAGCAATTGATGAATCATTAGCGAGTTGATCAATTGCTTTTATAAACTTCTCTTTGGTGTTAAATACGCTTACGTCTTGCTTTATATTCTCATTAAGCGGTATCTTAGAAAGTATGATAAGACGCTTATTGCCCAGTTCCTGTCTGTCATAAGACTCAATCAACTTATCGTACTCATTTTTGTTTTGAATATATGAGATTACAGTTGTACTCAAATCTTGAGAATCTAAACTGGTTTTAAAGGTTTTTTGCAAAATGTACTTAAGTCTATGTTCATAGGTATGGTCTCTAAGTACATGTCTTAGCCCTTGTAGCTTGAACTTTT
>NZ_MRYB01000066.1:0-518 GCF_001921755.1 Psychrobacter sp. Rd 27.2
GTTATCAGTAGTCTGACTACCATTAGATACCAAGGTCACACCCTTACTAGCAACAGCAGCTGGCAGGGCTAAAAATACTTTTTGATCTACAGCAATATTGCCTTTCTTATCTTTTGCGATGACCTCAACTTGTGTTTCACCACCATTTAGGTTTAACTTATTTGATGCGTTCACCAATAAAGAAATGGCCGCTGTCATAGACTGGATTTTGATTTTGACCTGTTGTTGTTTACCCGTTAGTGTCTCTGTCAAGGTCGCCGTCAAAGCTTCTTTGTTAAGCGCCTCTTTTTCTGCATCTGTTAAATCATTTGACACTAAGATGTCAAAACCAACCAAGCCATTATCATCAGTATTAGCGTTTATGTTGGCTGAACCCTTGTGTCCATTTACAGTGAATAAACTTGCCAAAGCTTTATTGTCAAATACTAATTTAACTGGCTGATTGGCTATTTGAGTATCAGTTGACAGGTTGTTGAGTTGAGCTTGTATTGTTGCAATATCGCCTACATTATTAAGAA
>NZ_MRYB01000067.1:0-514 GCF_001921755.1 Psychrobacter sp. Rd 27.2
TTCCTTGTTATCCTATTGGTAAAATCCATTTTATAAACCGATCAATCCTGACATTTAGTACAATTTCTTTTGCGGTGGCCCTGCGAACTTTAATGGTCCAATTGCATTCATATTAACTTCTACTAAGCACATACCGTCTTGCTTCATGGCTTCATTAATTTTGGTATCAAACTCTTCTAAAGAGTCCGCCTTGTAAGACTTACAACCCATCGACTCACCCAGTGCAACAAATGATGGGGTATGCAGCTCGTTGTAATACTGTCTACCATCAAAGTACTCTTTCTGAATACCGCGCATGACCCCGTAACCACCGTCGTTCATTACCAACAAAACCATATTAGCGTTCTCTTGTATTGCCGTCGCCATCTCCCCTACGCCAAGCATCAAGCCGCCATCCCCTACTAGCGCCACAGTTTTCTTATCGGGATTGGCGATTGCTGTACCGATGCCATGTGATAAGCCTAAGCCGATCGCACCAGCTAAGGAATGAATATTCTGTAATGGTTGGTTCACA
>NZ_MRYB01000068.1:0-508 GCF_001921755.1 Psychrobacter sp. Rd 27.2
CTAAAAACTCATATCATTGCGTTGAAATGGTTAGTAAAGATAATTTTGAGATTGATTTTTTTCAAATGAATTTTGACTTTGCTTATGATAATAAGCAGCTATATCAACTGATCGCTGATAGTAAAAGTGAAGCATTTAAATATAGCCTTGTCGAAAATCCAGAATATAAAGAGTGGTGTCAACGAATACAGATAGAGGAATGTATAAAGTACTTAGATAAGCGAGCTAAAATGAATAATTTATTACCTGCTATAGGTGAGAAAATGGAAAATCTATTAAGCATTTGTTTATTAAAGTATTCTGTTAGCGAGACCTACTACATGATTTGGGGGGCTGTAGAAAGCGCCTCTGCTTATTTTAACAAGGTAAATATTACTAGGCTTCATGCATCTAATTCTATATACGGTAATATCCAAAGAACGTATGATAAATTGGTAAATCGTACTATTCAAAATAGACAGTATAATCGCGATGGCAAACACCCTCAGTCTGCTATCGAAAAGCTGTT
>NZ_MRYB01000007.1:0-160657 GCF_001921755.1 Psychrobacter sp. Rd 27.2
TGCTTAATGTAAAAAAGCCAGATACATAAGGTATCTGACTTAGCAAAAAAACTATCAATCTATTTTAGGACGAGACATGCTGTGCTTAGCAAAGGCAATCTAGCCTAACCTACCTTTATACCATCAGTCCCAGACTTTTGGGATAAGAATATATCCGCGGCTGCTCGGCGTAGTCACTGCGGCCATTGTCTAACAGCCACGCCACTACTTGCTCGCGCACCCGTCTACTATGAATCAGATTCATATGACTGACGCCATAAAATAGTGCTTTATGCCCATCAGGGACAAACAAAGCATGTTCGGCATCATCTTCTCCAAGCGCTGAGGCGACAGAGACCAAACCATCGCCCAGCAGGTGCGTCATTCTCGATTCATAATGGGTCTCGACCAATGCACTGGCGACAAAATACGTCTTGATACCACTTGGCAAGCGCGCAGGATGCCGAAAGTCTTGCGGCAGCACACTACGACCCTCCAGCGCCCGCCAGTCTGCATCGCGAATACTACCGTGACGCAGATCAATGATACCCGCGCTGCGCATCTCGCCCAACTTGGCAAGCGAGCCTGCAAACGGCAGCTTGGCGATGATGTCTTGTACATGATGACCGATACGCTCTAGCACCGCGCCGTGGTGCGGTGAGCCGAGGGTGATGAGGTTGCCGGCCCGCTTAACCCAAGCCAGATGGTCTTGCTCGCCATAAAACAGCGCACTACGAGCGACCAAGCCGCCCATACTGTGACCGACCAGATCGATCTGACTGATATTGGGATGCTGCTCGATCAAGTCTTGTAGTAGCTGACACAGCTTACGGCCACTGCGCGAGATACGCCGCCCCGTATTATAATCAAGGTACAGCACTGTCGCTTCAGGCTGACTGCGCGCGATGGCCTCCCCCAAATGATTGCCTGCTGCGGATTGCCAACTGAGATGACTCATACATAAGCCATGACATAAGATTACCACTCGCCCTGAGAGCGTTGCTAACTGCGTATCACCATTGCTATCATAGAGCTGCATCGGTATGGCCAGTGCGTTTTTATGATGGACCAGATGATCACCCATCACGCCGTTTAGCACATTGACCAGTTTTTTTAGGGTGTCGGGCAATGGCTGAGTGTTTTTTTGGCGCATCATGGTTTTGTAGATACGCAGCACCGCGGCCAGATTGTTGCCCACCAGTAGCATGACCTGGCGTATGGTGCCATATATACGCCCCGTGATACCCCGTTGCCAATTGTTAAGGTGGTTTTCATCAAACCGCCCCAAAGGGCGTAAAATCACCTCGCGGTGAATGGCTTCCACAATCTCTGTCACCTCCACCACGCCCATCGTCGCCAGCTGCGCAAGCCCTTCAAAAAAATCGGCATACAGCACAGGATGTGTCGTCACGGCATTGGCATCATCGGCTTGCAGCTTGATGATTTCGTCGATATCGATGGCGGCTAGCTGATCGATTTGCTCATACAGGTCGCTATGCGGCGCTACTGTGTGGTCTGCAGTAGCATTCTCTGAGGCAAAATGCGCGGCCAGCTCATGACCCGCCTCATCATCTGCGCTACCAGACCTCATGTTGTCTTTCCTCATGCTGTCTTTATAAATAATCTCTACACTGTCCATAGTGTTACTCGTTAGTGCGTTCATAAAATGGACACATTTGGTCAAAAGATAGTTATATACTAGCCTGTAAACGCTTGAAATAGAAAAAAATGATGTAACTGGTAGCCGCTTTACGATAAAACGTCGTGACATATACCGCTACTCACAGAAAAAAACCCCAAGCCAGCGCTTGCGGTTTTAGCTAGCATCACTATCCGTATTTGCAATCACCGTGCCGCCGCTTTACCATCGTGGCCGTTCACTATTGCAGCCGTTTCACTATCGCAGCCGAGTCACCCAAGCGCTCTAAGCAAAGGATTCTGCCAATATAACATCGCCATCTTCGCGCGTAATCATCACGGTGGCCGAGCGCGGCGTACTACCCCCAGCCACCGCGCCCCATGTGTTGCCAGGATGCTGAATGTTGATAAATAACGTTTTAAAATCTGGCGTCATGGTGATGCCTGTCACCTCACAGCCTTCAGGACCGACAAAAAAACGTTTGATACTGTCATCACTAGCAGTCATTCCGACTCGGGTTTGCTGGCCTGCAGATGTGGTGATCGTCGTGCCATCATTGACCTGACCAGGCAACGCGGCCAATAGCATACAACTGCTGGTATCGGTATACGCACCATCATCGGTCTGAATCCATAAAACCCCGCGCGGATCAAAGTACAGACCATCAGGCGATGACAGGTCATTGTTTTTGTTTAATTGCGATAAGTTCTCTGCCGCCAGCTCACTGGGCGCGGCAAACAAGTATATATCCCACTCAAAACGAGTCGCCGCATGGTCACCGCCTGCTTCGGCCCAGCGAATGATATGACCATTATCATTTCCGCGGGATTTGCCGCGCGCCTCGTAGCTGCGCGGGTTGGCTGCTGAGAGAGGCTGATCCTCACGCTCGCCGCGATATTTGTTGTTGGTCAAGGTCACATACACCTCGCCTGTCATGGGGCTCACCGATACCCACTCTGGACGATCCATCTTGGTCGCACCCAAGGCATCGGCAGCAGCGCGCGCAAAGACCAACACTTCATCTTGCCCAGCAAAGGGCAGCTCAGCATTGGTCGCATCTAGTCCATTTTGTCCATAGACCAGTGGCCGCCACTCGCCTCGACCGTCTTCGTGAAACACCGCCACATACAGCGTGCCTTCATTTAGGTATTTGTCGCCAGCTTTGAGGCCGCCGCCAATATCTGCATTGGACCATCGTGCCTTTGAGACAAACTTATAAATATACTCGCCACGCGCATCATCCCCCATATAAAACACCACAGGTTTACCTGACTCGACAGGTGCATACGCGCAGTTTTCGTGTGCAAAACGACCGAGTGCCGTGCGCTTTTGCGGTGCTGAGTGCCGATCAAAAGGATCGATTTCGGTGATGTAGCCAAAGGTATTAAAACCATTGCGATAATCCTCAGTAGCATCAGCGCCTGTCGCGGTCATATTCCAGCGGGCAAACTCATCAGCTATGATTTCATCTTTGGCATAAGGCGTATGCCACAGATACTCCCAGCCAGGGAAGTTTTCGCTGGCCCCATAGCGCTCACGCCCGTAGTTATGACCTGCGCTTAGCTGCTCGGCGTCTTGACCACGCGCAAATACGCCCAAGAAATTTTCCTCTGTCGTCAGATAGGTACCCCACGGCGACAGTCCTGCGCCGCAGTTGTTGTTGATGCCGCGCGTCTGAAACCCTGTTGGATCAAACTTTGTCTTGACCAAATCAGAGCCTGCCACAGGGCCCGTCAGCTGGGCGGGCGTACTGCTGGTGATACGGCGATTGTATTTTGAATCCTTGACCATCTCATAACCCACCCCATCGGCACGTCGCGTCATCTCAACGACAGCGACCCCGTGGCAGTTGACCTCACGGCGCACATCACTGGCCAAACGACGGTTTTGATAAATGGGTGCCGCATTGTTATCCGAGATGACATGATAACCGAATGGGCTAAGCTCGCTGCTATTGACATACTCATGGTTCATGACCAGCAGGCCGTTTTTAGAGGCTTTGGCATCGTAGTTATTGCCTTTTTTGCCAAAAAACCACATGCCATCATGGTTGTCGCCCATGCGCCACTCAAACGACTCAGCGGACTGCTCACGGTTGTCCTTCCAGTCGGCGATACCAGACATCAGCGGTGTCCCTAGTGGCAATATCATCTCTGCCTGATAGCCTTCCGCCACACTCATGGTATCGGCTGTCGAATGCGCCACTGCAGTGAATTTTAGGGTATCGGGACGTTTGAGATTCCCTTGTGCTGGGATGGCGGCTTGGTCATCGTCGCTGGGCAGGCGAGATGGGCTGTCGTCATCGTCGTCACTACAGCCAACCAAAGGCAACGCCCCAAAAAACGCCGCCGCCGTCAGCCCTGTACCGCCTTTTAAGATATGGCGGCGATGCATACGGCGATTGATGATGGTTTGAAATTCGATATTATTGCTCGTGTTTGAGTCTTCTACGGCTTCATGAGCGAGCGGTTTGTTCAATAACGTCATGTTCAGTCACCTTGCTATTTGGCTAGAGTGGCGTAAAGGATGGGTTGCGGCTTTATCAAATCCACCACAACGATATAAGTTACGCACAAGTCTACCGAGCATTTATGACAGTACGTTGACAATAACCGCTCAATCTATCACTCAGCCGCCCACCAAAGGCTGCTAGATTGTTACAGAGATAAGCGTCAACCATGCTCATCAAATAGCTTCCTAAAACAGTCTTATAAAAACCACTCCCACAAAAGTCGTTTTCATAAAAAACATCGCCAATAAAAAATCCCAAGCGGTCACTTGGGATTTTTTGAACAACTTCATTAGATAAAGTACGCACTAGCTAGGCAATGTCCTAGTGTACTTCTGCCTGCCACTCATGCGCGCCAAGCTTTAGAGTCAGCGTATCACCAGCATGTAACACCCCAACACCACTTGGCGTACCCGTCATAATCACATCGCCTGCCTGTAAGCTAAAGGCATGACTGATATTGACCAGCAGCTCATACACCGGAAACAGCATCAAAGCAGTATCGCCGTCTTGCTTGAGGCTATCATTGATATACAGCTGATAGGCGACATTGCGAAAGTCGCCAAACGCTTGGGGATCGAGCCAATCAGCCAGCACACAAGCACCATCGAAGCATTTGGCGCGCTCCCATGGATGGCCTTTTGCTTTTAGCTCAGACTGCAAATCGCGCAAGGTCAAATCCAGCCCCACCGTCACCGCACCGATGGCTTGCGTTGCTTCCTCCATCGTCGCAGCAGATAAATCCGTTGCCAGCTGGATACACAGCTCAGTCTCATAGTGCGTGTCACCAAATACTGCCGGATCTGGACGGACCACGCCTTGGCGGATAGACACCACCGAAGAGGCGGGCTTCATAAACAGCATCGGCGAGGTAGGTACCTCATTGCCCAGCTCGCGAGCATGCGCGGCGTAATTGCGACCGACACAAACCACTTTACCAATCGGCGCACGCAAGCTTTGATTGGCATCGGTCATGCTCTCATCATTATTGGCATTGGCCGCGATGGCATTGACCAGCGACATATGGGGCGATTGACTCATACTCGGCTCTCACAGCAAGTTATTCACAGACATCAAAAGCAGCGATGCTGACTGATATCCTTAAGGGATGGTATTGGTCGCCACATCGGGTGGTACATAGCTGGCATGGCGATTCATACGTTTTTCAAACATTCTAAAGCTAAACAAGATCACCCACGACAATAGCAGATAAATGACACCTGCTGCAAAAAACAGCTCCATCAAGGTATAGGTTCGCGCACTGATCGTCCGCGCCACCCCTGTGATGTCCATCAAAGCGATGGTCGAGGCCAGCGCACTACCTTTTAGCATAAAGATGACTTCATTACTATAAGCAGGGATGACGATACCAAAGGCGCGCGGCAGTGTCACGCGGGTCAGCTTTTGCCACTTCGACATACCCAGCGCATCCGCAGCTTCTAGCTCGCCTACGGGAATGGCCTGAATCGCACCGCGAATGATCTCCGCCAAATACGCACTGGTATTCATGGTAAAGGCGATGATCGCACACCAGTAAGCTTGACTAAGCACCGGCTCCCATAAAAACGAGTCGCGCACCGCCTCAAACTGACCCAGACCATAATAAATCAAAAATATCTGTACCAGCAGCGGCGTACCACGGAAAAAGAAAATATATAAAAACGGTAATACCTGTACTGCCCAATTTTTCGATAGGCGTAACAGCGCTAAAATCAGACCAAAAAACAATCCGATAATACCTGATACCACCACCAGCTGTACGGTCAGCACCGCACCACCCATCAAATCAGGGATATGGTCAAAGATGACCTGCCAATTCCAATCCATAGTCTCTCTCCTCTACCCTATGGTCGATTGACGTTGTGTTGACTGACGGCTGATTTTTTTGGCGTAGCGCGCCGCTGGATTGGCACGCCACTCAAGCCACATCATAAAACCGGTAATCAACATGGTCAGACCCAAATAAATAATGGCCGCCGCCATATAAAACGTAAATGGCTGCTGTGTCGACTGCGCGGCCCGCGAGGACTGATACATGATGTCCTTGAGACCCACAACCGAGACCAGCGCTGTGTCTTTGAGCAGTACCAAAAACAAATTGCCCAAACCTGGCAAGGCAATCTGCCACACTTGCGGCAAGGTGATACGATAAAAAGTCTGCAGCGGACGCATACCAATTGCTTGCGCGGCCTCGCGTTGCCCAACTGGAATCTCTTGAATCGACATGCGAAAAATTTCGGTCGCATAAGCACCAAAAGCAATCGAGAGCGCCATGACCCCGCCCCAAAACGCACTAATCTCGATATAATCGTTATAGCCGAATTTTTTGAGGATGCTCATCAGCAGTATGGAGCCGCCATAATAAATAAACAGCACCAACAACAGCTCAGGTATGCCGCGCATCGTGGCAGTATAGACAGTCGCCAGCTTACGCAGCACCCAGATATTGGACATCTTTGCTGTCGCGCCGAGCAAGCCCAAAGCCATGCCGATGACTAGGCTAGTCAACGCAAGCTTTATGGTGACGGTAGCGCCGCTTAATAAAAGCGCGCCAAATCCTTGTAAATCAAACACAATTATCCACTCAGTCTCTTTATATTAGCAAGTTGCAAAATATGAGTTAAAAGAATCAGCATCAATAGCTGAGCGCGGCTGATAGTCGTATAAAAAACTGCATAGACGGGCGGTTTTTTACGTCATAGAGTGACGTGATATTCATACGACTATGGCGACGGTAATTGACACAGTAGAAATGAGCGCTGATTTTATCATATTCGCTCGCCGCTATGTTAACACTCAGACGTAAAAGCGTTGCCTAAATAGACACTTATCAGGATAAATAGCAAACAAATCAGATAGATTTGATAAAAGTCGACCCTTCTTTGTAGCCATCACGCACCGATTTGCCCAAAACAAAAAAGACATCGCCACTGGCAATCCAATGGCAATGTCCTTGTGCTGACTAATTAATAGCTAATGACTTTATAATGACCTTATAAAGACAACCACGCCATAAAATATCTCAGCAGACCTGTGGTTTTACCAAGCATGTGGCGACAAACTTACTGCGCTGCGTCATCTACTGCTGGCATTGCCGCTGCACTGGTAGGCACGGCAAAGTATTTTTCATTGATTTTATCATAAGTGCCATTGGCCTTGAGATTGGCCAGCGACTGATTGATTTTGGCTTGCAAGGCTTCATCGTTAGGACGCACGGCAATCGCAAAGTTATCATTGATATCGATCTCCTCGCCTTTGAGCGCATAATTGCTGCCTGATGGCGAGCTAAGCCACTCTAGCGCTGGCAGTTTATCAGAGATCATGGCATCGACGCGATCTGAGCCCAAATCCAAAAAGGCATTACTCAAGGTATCATACAGCTTGATATCGGCCTTTGGATAGGCGTTCTCCAGCCACTGCGATGAGATGGTCGAGCGCTGAGCGGCGATAGAGTGCGCATTGATGTCGCTGCTATTGGTAGGATCAAAGCTGCTGTCTTTTTTGGCCAAAAACACCAGCGCATTACTAAAGTATGGCTCGGTAAATGCTACCTGCTTGGCGCGCTCAGGCGTGACCGACATCGCCGCGACGATGGCATCGTACTTACCCGCCTTGAGTCCTGGAATGATACCATCCCAGTCTTGCGCCATGATCTCACACGTCATCTGCATGTCAGCGCAGATGGCATTGGCGATATCGACATCAAACCCGCCAAGGCTGCCATCAGCATTGGTATAGTTGAACGGCGCATAAGCACCTTCGGTACCGATACGCAGCACCTCACCTGTCGCGGCGGCGGCTGTGTCTTGAGGGTCATCAGAGGCGGTTTCATTTTGACCAGTACCACAACCGACCAACGTAACAAGCGCACTTATCGCGATAAACGGTGCTAAACAACGTCGCACGCTGATAGGGCTTTTGGTAGGTACAGTGGCGACGGCGCGGCGGTGGTCAAAACGATTATTCATGATCATCCTTGAGAGTTGTGATAAAAACAATACCCATCGCTACCCTACGCCAGTAGTCACAGGGATGACCCTATGCGCCCAAATAGCGATGAGCGGTAAGATTAGTTCGTTGCGGCTTCTGCTTGCTCTTGGTCAGCGATGACCGCATTGGCATCGATATCGCCATCATCAACGACCAGCACTTCTTCTACACCTTCTGTGGCGACGGCTTTTTGCGCAGCGGCGGTTGAGCTGGTGCCAAAATAGCTGCCCGTGATTTGATCGTAGGTGCCGTTGGCTTTTAGCTCAGACAAGGCTTTGTTGAACTTCGCTACTAGCGGATCGCCTTTACGAAAAGCAATACCCATCGCATCATCGTCGCTGCTGATCTCATTGCCTTTGACTTCGTAGTTTTGTCCAGCTTCTGTTTTTAGCCAGTCAATACCTGTCACTTTATCAGACATCATACCGCGCACGCGACCTGAGGTAAGGTCTAGATACGCGTTGTCTTGTGTGTCATAGAGTTTGATATCCGCATCGCTGTGCTCATCTTGTAGATACTGTGAAGCAACAGTTGAGCGCTGAGACGCAATCGGCTGGCCTTTTAGCGAATCGATAGCGAGGTCATCGCCTTTTTTACCGATCAAGATGATACCGCTGTGGAAGTAAGGGTCACTAAAATCCACCACTTCTTTACGCTCAGGGGTGATAGACATACCCGCGATGGCGGCATCAAATTTTTGTGCATTGAGCCCTGGAATCAAGCCATCCCAGTCTTGTGAGATGACCTCACATTCTGCTTTCATTTGCGCACATAAGGCATCGACCAGCTCAATCTCATAGCCGATCAGTTTGCCATCAGCATCGGTATAACTAAAAGGCTTGTAGCTGGATTCGGTAGCGATTTTGATGTTTAACGGGGCGTCTGCTGCATCTGCCTCGGCGCTGTCTGCTGGTGCCGAGCTATTGTTACAGCCTGCCAGCATTAGCATGGCCGCGCTTAGTGGCGCAAGCCAAAGGGCTTTTTTTCTCATAGAGCGAGTCATTGAAATTGTCATAGGGTTATTCCTTAATATATTTACCAGCCGTTTGTCACTCATGACTTATGGATTACTGTTTGTTTATAAGGCGGGTCAGTATTCGTTTGCTGACACGCCCGACAGCTTACTGACCAAAATTTATCTGCTCAAGACGCGCCAATTCACCGTTGCTACGGATTTCGCTCAGAGCTTTGTTAAAGTCTTCTTTGAGTGAGTCGCCTTTGCGCACGGCAATGGCAATATTATCGTCATTGTCAATTTCATCGCCTACAATACCAAAGCCTTCGGTATTGTCTGCCAGCCAAGATTTGGCTGATACTTTTTCGGCCAATACCGCATCGCTACGGCCTGATTTTAGGTCCAAATAAGCGTTGTCGTAGTTGTCGTACAACTGCACGGTGTTGCCGTCTTTGCCTTCGTAGTTATCTTGTAGATAAGCGCCAGGCGTGGTCGAGCGCTGACCACCAAGCGTGAGGTTTTCGACCGAGTTCGGATCAAAGCTACCATCGGTTTTGGTCAGCCAAACCATGGTGTTGGCAAAGTATGGCTCGCTAAAGTCTACTTTTTCTTGACGCTCAGCGGTAATAGACATACCTGCGATTACCGCATCGTATTTTTGTGCCAATAGACCTGGGATAATACCGTCCCAGTCTTGAGCGACGATTTCACAATCCGCCTGCATTTGCTCGCATAGCGCATTGGCCACATCGATATCAAACCCGCCCAAGCTACCATCGGCATTGGTATAGTTAAAAGGAGGGTAAGCGCCCTCGGTGGCGATACGAATGGTCTTGCCAGCGGTTTCTGCTGCCGGTGCGTCAGCATTGGTATCAGCAGTTTCATTGGCTGGTTGGCTACAAGCGCTCAGCATCAACGCTGCAGTAACGGTCATCGACGACCACAATAGGCGAGAATTCGACATCATACATTCCTTAAATTCTGATGAGTTTTTGATATAGGGTTCTGATATTTTGTTCTCTGACGTCCCTGCCAGACAAGCAATATAGATAGCAGAATAGACAGACAGCCGTCATGCACGGCCGCCTATAAACCTTCTGATAATACCTGAGTAAAATATCAAAAACAAACGTTTTACATACGGACTGTTATTGTTGGGTAATAAACCATCAATGCTAATGACCACATAGCCATGACTAAAAATCATGACCAAGCGTTAGATTTTATTATAGAGGTGGTTTTCAGACTTAGTTAATTAGTTAACTCGCTTTAGGACAGCAACGGCCGCGCTGTCCTAATTTTTTAATGCTATCTTAGTTTTGTAATACAGTGCATAGCAGCCATGCGGCTAGCTTTGGCGATGAGAGGACATAAAGTCCTTGACGCGCTCAGAGGTAGGATTGTCAAATACTTGCTCAGGCGTTCCGATTTCTTCAATGACGCCTTGGTGTAAAAACACCACCTTACTTGAGACTTCGCGAGCAAAGCGCATCTCGTGAGTGACAATGAGCATGGTACGCCCCTCTTCTGCCAGCTCGCGCATCACCGCCAGCACCTCATTGACCAGCTCAGGATCGAGCGCCGAGGTCGGCTCATCAAATAGCAGTACTTGCGGCTGCATGGCAAGCGCACGAGCGATGGCGACACGCTGACGCTGACCACCAGAGAGATTGGCCGGATAGGCGTCTTTTTTGTCAAGCAGCCCTACTTTGTCGAGCAGTTTTTCGGCATCACTGATGGCTTGGTCTTTTTTGATTTTTAGGACCTGCGTCGGGCCTTCGATGATGTTTTGCAAAATGGTCTTGTGCGGCCACAAGTTAAAGTTTTGAAAGACAAAACCCACGCGCGCGCGCAAGCTTTCTAACTGCTTGATATCTGCCGCTTGTAGCTCGCCTGATTTGGCAGGCTTTAGCATCAGCTCTTCATCACCGATGAATATACGACCTTGATTGGGCTTCTCTAATAGGTTAATGCAGCGCAGCAACGTAGATTTGCCTGAGCCGGACGAACCCAAAATCGAGATAACATCACCATCATAGGCGGTGAGCGACACCCCTTTTAGCACTGCTAATGAGCCGTAGCTTTTATGGATATCTTGTAAATCTAAGGCGATAGGCCGAGTCGGATTTTTTGCAGTATCAAGCATGGTTTAGCAGACTTCCAATAAATATGAGTGAAAACACGAATAAAAATGTGCCATTGTCTCTTATTCCGCAGCAAAAAGGCAAATATTATCTATGTCAGGTACCTAGGCGTTTGGCCCGTGTACCACGTTGGCCGCCCTTTACCCACATAAAAAAACCCAGTCTGCATCGACAGCACTGGGCGCTATTTTATCACTTTAGCAGGCTCGGCGTGCTGTTATCTTATCGCCTTTGACGCCTACTTGCTTTGATGCCTACTTATCTGCAAAAAACATCAGGCACCACCTATCATCTAATTATCTTGTCTAGTCAGACCGCTTAATAAGTCGAGATGTGCTCTGAGCTCTCTGTACCATCCAGCACTTCGGCATCGTCAGCAGTTGCCACCGCGACATCGTCATTGTCACCTACCGCCATTGCGTCGTCGACACTGGTATCAGTACTTGCCACTGCCACATCATCAGAAGACTCTGCAGTCGCAACACCCGTCGCCTCGGTCTCTACTGTGGTTTGTGCGTCGACAGCAGGCTCGGTCTCCATCGGCGCATCGTCTTTTTTGCCACAAGCGCTGAGTGTCAAGGCTGCCGCCACCAATCCAACAGTTAGCCAGTTTTTGTCCATTTTATAGAGCATAGCCATGTCATTCTTCCTCATTAGTACAGAGTATATTGATTCACTTAACAGGGACATTGGCGTTCGGCTGCCCCCTACTTGACCCTTCACTATACTAACGATGTCGTTTGACTACCTTAGTAGTTACAGCACAATTGTGTTAAAAACAGGTAACTGTCATGTAACCGCCCTTGGCACACCGCTGAAAGTCGACAAATAGATGCGGTCAAGCGGGCGCTGTTCACAAAATCGTCTTTACTATCGAGGCAATCTCCTCTATGTTAAATAGCACAATGCCATCTGAGCATTTAACCTTCTATATTTGTTAAACTTTTGCCTTGCTAGGCGCTTTTATTATTTATGGCATTGATCGCCCTGTCAGACACTGATAACCATAAGGACATATTTATGACTCAAACCACTACCACAGACGTTACCACTTATATGCAAACGGTCGGTAAGCAAGCACGCGCCGCCTCACGCGCCCTCGCGGCAGCCAATACTGGCGATAAAAACGCGGCGCTGATGGCGATTCATGACGTACTCAAAAACGCCAAATCAGACATCTTGGCCGCCAACAAAATCGATATGGACAACGGTCAAAAAAACGACTTGGACACCGCGCTACTAGATCGCCTTGAGCTAAACGACGCGCGCTTCGATGGTATGTTACAAGGCCTAAAAGACGTTGCGGCATTGCCTGACCCTATCGGTGAGGTCACTGACATGACCTACCGCCCCTCTGGTATTCATTTAGGCAAAATGCGCGTCCCCCTCGGTGTGGTCGGTATGATTTATGAGTCGCGCCCCAACGTCACCTTAGAAGCCGCCTCTTTGGCGCTAAAATCAGGTAACGCCATCATCTTGCGCGGTGGCTCTGAGGCTTTTGAGTCCAATCAAGCACTGGCCAAATGTATCCTACAAGGCCTAAAAAAGGTCGGCCTATCTGAGCACAGTGTGCAGGTCTTACAAACGACGGATCGCGCAGCAGTCGGTGAGCTGATCACCATGACAGACTACGTCGATGTCATCGTACCTCGCGGCGGCAAAGGCTTGATCGAGCGCATCAGCCGCGATGCCAAAGTACCAGTCATCAAGCACTTAGATGGTAACTGCCATACCTTTATCGACAGTGATGCCGATGCCGAAACGGCGATTAAAGTCAGTGTCAATGCCAAGACCCATCGTTATGGCACCTGTAATACCATGGAGACACTATTGGTCGATGAGCATGTCGCAAGTGAGCTGTTGCCAAAGATTGCCGAAGCCATCATAAAAGCGGATGACGCCATGCAACTGCGCCTTGATGATAAGTCACAAGCCATCTTAAATGACAATGCGACCTTGCAAGGTCATCTATCAGCAGCCACTAGCGATGACTGGGATACCGAGTATCTGGCCCCTATCTTGGCGGTTAAGGTGGTATCTGGTATCGACGAGGCCATTGAACATATCAATACCCATGGCAGCCATCATACCGACGTTATCATCACCGACAACTATACCAAGTCGCAGCGCTTTATCCGTGAGGTGGATTCGGCCAGTGTGATGATCAATGCTTCTAGCCGTTTTGCCGATGGTTTTGAGTATGGCTTGGGTGCTGAGATTGGTATCTCAACCGACAAAATCCACGCGCGCGGCCCTGTAGGGCTCGAAGGCCTGACCTCACAAAAATGGATCGTCTATGGTCACGGCGAGACGCGCGCGTAACTTATCACATATTTATCGACCACTTATCAAAGGTGAATTGGACGCAAACCTATCATCCATCGCCTAACTTAACGTATAATCCACCAAAAACGTCAGCTAAGTTGCTGGCGTTTTTTATTAAATTGCTACTGTGTGGTATTCAGCAGCCAGCGATAGCAAACAAAAAATAACTCTTATCTATCTAGGGCGTGTCCTCATTTTAAAAATGGCGATAAAAATGAGATAAATCGCCGTCGAACAAGGAAAATAGCGCAGATAATATTGAGATATTAGTCAGCTATTTGACACCGTTTGGCCAGATTTAGCCATTTTTAGCCCATTTAGATGACTATCGATCGAATTGAGGACACGCCCTAGCATATTCTTACCGCGTTATTACCTTGATATCCGCCATGAGCAAGGTATTGATTTTGAGCCGAACTTACGATATAAACCCACCCTTTGATAACGTTTTGCCCACGTCCGTATCGGTTGTGGCGCAAACCATCATGCGATAGGCTTTGCTGAGATCAGCAATCATGTGATAAGTAGTCCCATCATGTGATGAGTAGTCAATGGCTTCCAACGACCTAAAGGACGATGCCCTTATGCAAAGCGGCAAGCAAAACAATAGCAGCCCACGTGCCACGTTATTTGGTGTGTTGGCTCTGATTGTCGCGGCGATTTATTTTTTCGCTGATATAAATGCTGATATAAATACTGGGGCATTGGTCGATCGCACTGAGGGTGCTGCGGTCACCGAGTATCGCGATAGCGCCGAGCCTGACCCGAGTATCGACTCAGCTGCCCTATCGCTGCCAGCTAACAGCGCCAACCCTATCACCGGTGACGCACAAATAGACCATACCATCGCGCTGATTCAACAAGGCGGGCCGTTTCCTTACCCTCATAAAGACGGCTCGACTTTTTATAATCGTGAAGGCAGGCTACCGATACAGACGCAAGGCTATTACCGTGAGTACACTGTGCCCACGCCCGGCATATCGCACCGCGGTGCTAGGCGTATCGTCACAGGCGGTCATCCGCCCACCATTTACTATCTGACCGTGGACCACTACGATAGCTTTCGCAAACTGGAAGTAAAATAACATGAGCCAAGCCATTTACTATGTCAATCCTGACAGCGCCGAGCACGATAGGGCGCTACAGCAGGCAACTGTCATCCCTATCGCTGACGTACTCAACAAGCACACGTTGCTGAGCAGTCTGGCAGCAGCGTGCCACTTCCCCAGTTATTTTTCGCACAACTGGGACAGCGCTTGGGACTGTTTGACCGACAGCGATGTGACCAAGCTGGTGCTGGATTTGACGACGGTAACCAACATAATGACTAAAGACTTTACGATGTTTCAACGCATCATTGAGGACGCCTATAAAGAATTTGGCAAGCCGCAACTGTGGGTCATAACACCGCCGACAGACTCCGCTTAACCAAAAACCATCACCAAACCTGAATTCGAGATAAAGCCATATTTATCCCGAATTCAGGTTAATTTATTTTTATAGAAAGGATTAACGTATGGAAATTACCTTAAACGGCTATTACACGCTGATACTGGCCACTTTAGTGCTGCTAATGGGGCGCTTTTTGGTCAAAAGGATTAAATTCTTAGAAGACTTTAATATTCCAGAACCAGTGGCTGGCGGCTTGGTCGCGGCAATCGTGGTCTATATTCTCAATATGGTGTGGGGCTATACTTTCAACTTTCATCAGGGACTCCAAACCGCGACCATGCTGATGTTTTTTGCCTCCATCGGTCTCAGTGCTGATTTTAGTCGCCTAAAAGCTGGTGGCACGCCGCTGCTGATTTTTACGATCGTGGTGTCGGTGTTTATCGTGCTACAAGACATCGTGGGCGTCGCTATGGCCAGCGTGTTGGGACTCGATCCTCTGCTTGGGCTGGTGACAGGTTCCATCGCTCTGACGGGCGGACATGGCACCGCAGGCGCTTGGGGCATTACGCTAGAAGAAGACTATGGCGTGGTGGGTGCGACCACACTTGGTATCGCAGTGGCCACTTATGGTCTGGTCGCAGGCGGTATCATCGGTGGCCCTGTGGCGCGCCGCTTGATTCGGCGGCTCGGTCTCAAGCCAACCCCTGCCAATCCCAACCCTAGTGATATCGAAAAAGTCGCTGGGGCGCAATCGCTATATAGCACCAAACATGATGAAGACTCTGCACACAGCAACAAAGAAATCTTTGAAAGACCTGACAGTATGCGTTTTATCACCGCCTCCTCGACCATTGAGACGTTGGCGCTATTTGCAGCCGCTTTGGCGTTTGCCGATGTGATGACGCTGCTGGCCACCGATACTTGGTTTGAGCTACCTACCTTCGTTTGGGCGCTGGCAGGCGGTGTTATCATTCGTAATGTGCTCACCACTTTATTTAACTTCGATATGTTTGATCGCTCAATCGATGTGTTTGGTAACGCCTCTTTGAGCTTGTTTTTGGCCATGGCGCTACTGTCTCTCAAGCTATGGCAGCTGACTGATCTGGCAGGCCCTGTGCTGATCATCCTATTGGTACAGACCGCTATTATGATCATCTATGTTTACCTGATTACCTTTAAGGTCATGGGCAAAGACTATGACGCGGCGGTGTTATCAGCTGGGCACTGTGGGTTTGGTATGGGTGCGACGCCGACGGCGATTGCCAACATGCAGGCGGTCACTGATCGTTACTTGCCTTCGCCTAAAGCGTTTTTGATTGTGCCGATGGTTGGGGCGTTCTTTGTCGATATCGTCAACGCCACGATATTACAAATATTTATCAAACTGCCGTTTATGTAAGCTATTTAATCAAAAGTTAACCTGAATTGCGCTTTATAAGCCTCGATTATTTTTATAATCGGGGCTTTTTTGGGCGTTTGAGGTTTTTTTGGACGTTTAATATAAAAAAGCATAGCGCTAACAGTACCTAACCCGGTCGTTACGCAACTTCTAATGACACAAAACCCATCAGCCGTTATCAATACCTTATAAAAATAATGAGGCATACTATGTTGATATTTGCAGTGATTGTTGTGGTATCCGGCGCTCTGATTATCGGAGCACTATGGGGGCTTTATGGCCGCTTGCCAAGCTGGCTTGAGGGGAATTTATTGGCGGTCGCTGGTGGCGCGCTAATGATATCAGTGGTCATCGAGCTGGTACAGCCGGCAGTGACTGACAGCGGGGTTTGGATTACCGCAGCTTTTGCACTGTTGGGCGCAGTGGTATTTGCGAGTGTCGATTATCTACTCGATGAAAAGCTCAATGCCGATGGCGGCTCGGGGCTGCTGGCAGCCATCACTCTCGATGGCATCCCAGAAAACTTAGCGCTGGGTGTGGCATTAATCAGCGGCAACGTCATGCAAGTGGCGGCTCTGGCCGGCTCTATTTTGTTATCGAACCTGCCAGAAGCAGCAGGCGGTGCCAAAGAAATGCGCCGTAACGGTGCCAGCAATAAAAAAGTGCTGATGCTATGGGTTGGGGCCGCAGCTTTATTATCACTGGCGGCTATCTTGGGCAAGATACTGCTAAAAAATGTCGATGACGCCGTTATTAGTGCGATCAATTGCTTTGCCGCTGGGGCAGTCATTGCCTCTTTGGCCACCGAGGTCTTCCCGACCGCCTTCAAACGCAGCAACCATTGGGCGGGTATTAGCACCACCATTGGCCTCATCTTAGCATTGGCTCTAAACCAGCTTGGTGGCTAAAAGGTGTATTAGGTAACTTTGTATAGTCAGTTCAAATTAAAATTGTTATAAACCTAAACGCGCTACTGGTATAAATTTTACTTGCGTGCTGTTATCACAGAGGCTGCGCAAAATTCATCCCAGCAGCGCTATGTCATTTTTAGAATGAATTGACTATACTATCAAGTCGTATTAACAGAGAGTTTTTTAAAGTGACGGATTGCCCAGCTTTGTATGTATAGACGGTTTAATTCGCATAAACTGACCACTTAAAAAATAAACGCCAGTGCAATAAAAAACCGCCTAGCCATTAAGCTAAGCGGTTTTTTTCAACCTAACGGTAAAAATCAAGCAATCGAAAATTACTGGTTTTTTTCGTAAACTGGTAACTCTTTACAGATGGCTTCTACTTTGCCGCGTACTTCAGCAGCGACTTTTTCGTCACCGCGGCTGTCTAGTACGTCACAGATCCAGCCTGCCAACTCGCCTGCTTGTGCTTCGTTAAAGCCGCGCGTGGTAATCGCTGGCGTACCGATACGGATACCAGAGGTAACAAACGGCGATTTTGGATCGTTTGGTACAGCGTTTTTGTTCACAGTAATGTGGGCATCACCAAGCCATTTGTCTGCTTCTTTACCCGTCATTTCTTGCTTGACTAGGCTGATGAGCATCAAGTGGTTTTCAGTACCGCCAGAGATGATTTCATAGCCACGCTCTTGGATGACTTTTGCCATTGCTTGGGCGTTTTTGACCACTTGCTGCTGATAGGTTTTAAAGTTGTCTTCTAGCGCTTCTTTAAAGCAAACCGCTTTTGCCGCGATAACGTGCATGAGCGGGCCACCTTGGTTGCCTGGGAAGACAGCAGAGTTTAGCTTTTTCGCCAGCTTCTCATCACGCGCCAAGATCATACCTGAGCGCGGGCCGCGTAGGGTTTTATGCGTGGTGGTGGTGACCACATCGGCAAAGGGTACTGGGCTTGGGTAAACGCCGCCTGCAACCAGACCCGCCACGTGTGCCATATCAACCAGCAAGTACGCGCCCACTTCGTCGGCGATATCACGGAAACGCTGCCAATCAACGACTTGTGAATACGCGGAGAAGCCTGCGATGATCATCTTTGGCTTGTGCTCACGAGCCAGAGCATCAACTTGGTCATAGTCGATCAGGCCAGTGCCTTCGACGAGGCCATACTGTACGGCGTTGTAGTTCAAGCCTGAGAAGTTGATGTGCGCGCCGTGGGTCAAGTGACCACCAGCGTCTAGGCTCATGCCAAGTACGGTGTCATTGGCCTCTAGCAAAGCCAAAAATACAGCAGAGTTTGCTTGGCTACCAGAGTGCGGCTGGACGTTGACGTATTCTGCACCAAACAGCTCTTTTGCGCGGTCGATGGCCAATTGCTCGATCACATCGACGTGCTCACAGCCGCCGTAGTAACGCTTGCCTGGATAGCCTTCCGCGTATTTGTTGGTTAGGTCGGTGCCTTGTGCTTCCATGACCGCTTGTGAGCAGTAGTTTTCTGAGGCAATAAGCTCGATATGGTTTTCTTGACGCACGCTTTCGGCGGCCATGGCTTCTGCAAGTACTGGATCAAACTCTTTGATAGAAATATCTTTAAACATAATAATGTCCTAGGTAGTGGCTATCGTTAATGGTAGTGTTTATCGAAAAGAAGCGAGTAGCAAAAGGAGGTAAAACAGGCAAGCACAGGCAATTGGCCTGTCATTGACGTGTCTATATCGACAATCAAATCGACACGCAGGCGTCGATATCATCGCTAAAGTTTAAGTGTAACATGAAAATTTGTATGGTGAGCGCAAAAAAACCTCACGCTAAGCTGAACAAATTAAATGGCCTTATAACGCAAATAAATAGCCAATAAAATAAAGTATTTATCACGGTATATTTATATGCTTGGATATAAATTTTTCTGTTCTCTGTTGCAGCCTATCTGTGATTGTCTATTTTGGCTGAACGCGGGCAAAAACGTCTCGCTGATCAGCAGCGTACGCCCATACCAGTCATAACGCGTTTGCCGTTGCCAGCCTTTGGCCGTCTGCGAGATAAAACGCTGATTGGGCAAGGTGCGGCTGCGCTTAAATAACACATAACCGATGGGCGTACCCTTGAGCTGCTGCAAACGGCGGGCGCGGCCTTTAAGACTGGGCAACGGAAAGATGCTCTGTGCCTCGACCCACGGCTGCTCATCATTGCCATATAGGTACACCTCGCGTACCCACGCCAGCATCGGCCG
Source organism: Psychrobacter sp. Rd 27.2 (assembly GCF_001921755.1). Taxonomy (NCBI): domain Bacteria; kingdom Pseudomonadati; phylum Pseudomonadota; class Gammaproteobacteria; order Moraxellales; family Moraxellaceae; genus Psychrobacter; species Psychrobacter sp. Rd 27.2. The sequence continues at coordinate 19,471 of NZ_MRYB01000007.1, forward strand.
ATTTAGCTGCGCGCCTCGTACACCCAGCTGGCGTTTTTGTGCCAGTGTCAGCGCGCGATAGCCTTCAAATCGGCGCTCAACGCGCAAGGGCTGCCGAGCTTTTACCTCAAGCACAGCAGTCAAAGAGCCTTCGACATTGAGCCAAGCGTGTAGCTCGGCAGGCGGCGGTACAGAGCAAAACAAAGGATTATTAGGCATAATAAGCGGCTAATGATGACGGATAAAAGACAGATAAAAAATAGATGAGAGCAGCGCTAGCGACTGGCAGCAGCGGCGGGCATATTATCAGCATTGAACGGTAAGGCGTCAAATGCTCGTCGGCGATACTCGGCCATATGCTCTTTGTCTCTACGGCAAAAGTCCGCAATTGCTGGCACAAACCGCCCATCATAAACACGGTGCAACGAGTGGGTGGTCGTCGGTATAAAACCGCGAACCAGCTTATGCTCGCCTTGCGTCCCTGGATCAAAATAGCTCAAACCCTGCTCGATAGCAAACTCGATGCCTTGATAATAGCACAGCTCAAAATGCAAGCTGTCATAATCCGCCAACGCGCCCCAATAGCGACCGTATAAAGTCGCGCCTTTGCTATCGGGCTTATCGTACAAAAACAAACTACTGGCAATGATATCACCATGCGCATCACGCGCTTGAGCCAGCATCAGGTGCTCAGGCATACTCGCGGCCAACGCCATAAAAAAATCTAACGTTAAATAAGGCTGCTGGCCGCGCACCGCATAGGTCATCACATAGCAATGATAAAAAGCGTGCCAGTCCTCCTCACAAATCGTATCCCCGCATTTACGCTGACAACGGATGCCTTGCTCGCCGACCTTGCGGCGCTCAGCGCGGATGGTCTTGCGCTTTTTGGCTCTTAACGTTGCCAAAAACGCCTCAAAATCTGCAAATGGCTGTGCGTTTTTTAATAGTTCTTTGTTTTGCCACAAAAACTGACAGCCCTGACGCTCCAGTATCGGTATGTCGATGGCCGCCGCTGCGCCGCCCTGCTTTTGCGCCGCCAGTGCACGCCTGACATCGCTATCTGTCGGCATGGCGGCAGCTACAATATCGGCCAGCTCAGGCGTGACAAACAGTCCATGCCAGCTTGATGCCCCCACTTGCTGAGCAATATCATCTACGCCTACTAGGGCGGTCTTTATGATATCGGCACGCAGGCGCTCGCCATCAGCCAGCCAAAACCGCTGACCGGTAATCGGCGTATAAGGTACGCTACTGACCAGCCGCGGATAGTAGTCGACACCATAGCGCGCGTAGGCCTCTGCCCAAGCATGATCAAACACAAACTCACCGCGGTGATGACCCTTAATAAAGACTGGCAGCACCGCTATAGGATGCGTGACGGATACCTTGTCGCCTGCAGCTAATGCCTTATTGTCACCGTCAGAGTGTGCCTTGCTGTTTTTGATGTCAGCGGCGTTTGGCGGCGTTGTACCCTCATCGACCTGATGGATCAAGACATATATCGGTAGCCAGCCTGCCTGCTCACCGATGGCGCCCGTGTCTGCCAGCGCTTGCCAAAAATCAAAGGACATAAATGGCGTGTCTGGCGTTTGCCACTCTGCCATCTGCTGCCAGCTGGTATCACTCATCAGTGCGTATTTTAAACGTATGCTCATGGTCACTCTAGCCGCTCTATGTGTGTCAATTTTTTATTTAGGGCGTATATCAGTCAATCACTTATAAGAGACAGCCAAACATGGTGAGATGCCTGCTCGCGTCAAAACGGCAGCAAATATCAGCCATCGCCGCTTTAGCTCAGGTTTGTCGCTATATGTGAGACAAAGGTATGCCCTCACCTACAATAGCCTAGCAAATTTTTGCCGGTTTGCTGTCACAATTTGCAAAGCACACTCACCATTTTATAAAAACCACTGACAGTAAAGGCGCGGTTTTAGAATGACGCTTGATAATAAGAATTGATAATAGAGGTTTGGGAATCTGGCAAATAAGAATGACGCACGGTTTGGATTTACTTAATTGATAACGGGTAAGCACCCATGAAATGACAGTAATCGCTGGGAAGGGATGATATAAAAGCGGATGACTGGTAGAATAACGCTGTTCTTAGCTTAATATAATTTTGGTACATAGGACATAAGCGAAAACAGTATACTTAGTTCATGATATAGGATTGACACCGTATCGAATTTATAGTGGATCCTTTATAATATACTCTTAGCCATTTGCTTTTAGGTCGCTTTTTTTAGATGGTGATATCATCATTGCAAGCGCCTTTTGAATAAAAACCAATCAAAGCTAGCCACTACGGTTATAAAGGCTAGCCAACAGCAACAAGAAACTTAAGTAGCCTCAACCATTGCAAGAGACTACATATAATGTACGGGATCGAACCATAGCGTTTGCTATTGCATAGTATTATTTAACGATATGTCGTTTAACGATTTGTAGCATTATATTTGAGCTTTATTATTCACTACAGCCTATAGGAATATTCTACTAATATGTCAAAAATTATTTATACAAAAACTGACGAAGCCCCAGCGCTGGCGACCTTATCATTCTTGCCGATTGTCAAAGCCTTTACCAAGACAGCAGGCGTCTCTGTCGATATCAGCGATATCTCTGTGGCCGCGCGTGTGTTGGCCGAATTCCCTGAGCACCTCACTGAAGAGCAGCGCGTAGCTGACAACCTCGCAGAGCTAGGTCGCCTAACCCAAGACCCAAATGCCAACATCATCAAACTGCCGAACATCAGTGCCTCAGTACAGCAGCTAAAAGCCGCTATCAAGGAATTGCAAAGCAAAGGCTATGCCCTACCTGACTTCCCTGATGAGCCAAAAACTGAGGAAGAAGAAAGCATCCGTAAGCGCTACGGCAAAGCACTAGGTAGCTCGGTCAACCCCGTACTGCGTGAAGGTAACTCTGATCGCCGCGCGCCAAAAGCGGTCAAAAACTACGCACGTAAGCATCCGCACTCAATGGGTGAGTGGAAACAGTGGTCAAGCACCCACGTCTCACACATGCACAGCGGCGACTTTTATGACGGCGAGCAATCGATGACCCTCGACAAGGCTCGTACCGTACGTATGGAGCTGTTGCTCGAAGATGGCACCACCAAAGTCCTAAAGCCAGAGATTGCTTTGTTGGACAAAGAAGTCATCGATCTGATGTTTATGAGCAAAAAAGCGCTACTTGAGTTTTATGAGCGCGAAATGGAAGACTGCCGCGAAGCAGGTATCTTATTTTCATTGCACGTAAAAGCCACGATGATGAAGGTATCTCACCCTATCGTCTTCGGTCACGCGGTCAGAACGTATTATAAAGACGCTTTTCAAAAACATGGTGCGCTCTTTGATGAGTTAGGTATTAACGTCAATAACGGTATGGCATCACTTTACGACAAAATCAAAGAGCTGCCAACCTCTCTACAAGAAGAGATTGAGCGCGACTTGCATGCTTGTCAAGTACATCGTCCACGTCTGGCGATGGTTGACTCCTCAAAAGGCATCACCAACTTCCACTCACCAAGCGATGTGATCGTCGATGCCTCAATGCCTGCGATGATTCGCTCCGGCGGTAAGATGTGGGGCGCGGATGGCAAAATGTATGACTGTAAAGCGGTTATGCCAGAGTCTACCTTTGCGCGTATTTATCAAGAAATGATTAACTTCTGCAAATGGCATGGCAACTTTGACCCAACCACCATGGGTACAGTACCAAACGTCGGCCTCATGGCTCAAAAAGCTGAAGAATACGGCTCACACGACAAAACCTTTGAGTCAAGCGACGCTGGTATCGCGCGTATCGTAGATGTGGATACTGGTGAAGTCCTCATGGAGCAAGCCGTCGAAAAAGGCGATATCTGGCGCATGTGTCAGACCAAAGATGCCCCGATCCAAGACTGGGTAAAACTGGCCGTACGCCGTGCCCGTGAGTCAGACACGCCAGTGATCTTCTGGCTAGACCCATACCGTCCGCACGAAAACGAGCTGATCAAAAAAGTCAAAATGTACCTAAAAGACCATGACACCGATGGCCTACATATCGAAATCATGTCTCAGGTTCGCGCCATGCGTTATACCTTAGAGCGCGTCGCTCGCGGTCTAGACACCATCTCTGCTACTGGTAATATCTTGCGTGATTACTTAACAGATTTGTTCCCTATCTTAGAGCTTGGTACCAGTGCCAAGATGCTATCGGTCGTGCCACTCATGAAAGGCGGCGGTTTGTTTGAGACAGGTGCAGGCGGTTCAGCACCAAAGCATGTCGAGCAGTTGGTAGAAGAAAACCACTTGCGCTGGGATTCACTAGGCGAGTTCTTAGCCTTGACCGAATCTTTAGAGCATTTGGCCAAAAACGACAACAATGCCAAAGCGCAAGTATTGGCAGATACCCTCGACAAAGCCACAGAAAAACTGCTAATAAACAACAAGTCACCATCGCGTAAGACAGGCGAGATTGACAACCGTGGCAGCCACTTCTACCTAGCGATGTACTGGGCAGAAGAGCTGGCGGCTCAAGACAAAGATAGCGAGCTAAAAGCACAGTTTACACCGCTGGCAGAACAACTGCAGCGTGACGAAGCGGCCATCATCAAAGAGTTGAATGATGCCCAAGGCAAGTCGGTAGATATCAAAGGCTACTACTTAGCCGATGAAAAACTGGCTGAGCAAGTGATGCGTCCAAGCACGTTGTTCAACGAAGCGATCGCCTCATTATAATCTGATGCGCCGCTGATATGCCTGAGCGCTGGGCGTAAAGGATGTATTTAAGCCTTTACGCCCACTTTTAGCATAAAAAACACCCTTTATATCTGAAATCTAAAGGGTGTTTTTTTGCTTATTTTTAGGGTGAGTCCTTATGTAAAGACGCATTGATTAAGTTGCAGACATGCCCCGGCGTTTAAGCGTGCATGTGCTTGACAATGGCTTTACCAAACTCAGAGGTACTCAGCAAAATAGCATCTGGCATCAACCGCTCAAAATCATAGGTCACTGTCTTATTAGCGATAGCACCTTGGATGCCGCTGATGATCAAATCGGCCGCTTCCGTCCAGCCCATGTCTCGCAGCATCATCTCAGCGGATAAGATAAGCGAGCCTGGGTTGACCTTGTTTTGTCCAGCGTATTTGGGCGCCGTACCATGCGTCGCTTCATAAACCGCGATTGCGCCGCCTTTATTGGCACCTGGTGCGATACCGATGCCGCCCACTTCTGCTGCGAGGGCGTCGGATATATAATCGCCGTTTAGGTTGAGCGTCGCCACCACCGAATAATCAGCAGGGCGCATGAGGATTTGCTGCAAAAAAGCATCAGCGATGACGTCTTTGATGACGATGTCATTGCCTGTTTTTGGGTTTTTCATCGTCATCCAAGGCCCGCCATCCAATAGCTCGGCACCGAAGCGCTCGGCGGCAAGCTCATAGCCCCAATCCTTAAACGCGCCTTCGGTAAATTTCATGATATTGCCCTTGTGCACCAAGGTGACACTAGGCAAGTCATTGTCGATGGCATACTGAATGGCCTTACGCACTAAGCGCTGCGAGCCTTCTTTTGAGACAGGTTTGATGCCGATACCGCAGTCATCATCAAAGCGAATCTTGGTGACGCCCATCTCTTCTTTTAAAAACTTAATGACTTTTTTAGCCTCATCACTGCCTGCCTTCCATTCGATGCCAGCATAGATATCTTCTGAGTTTTCGCGGAAGATTACCATGTCTGTCAGCTCGGGATGCTGCACTGGGCTTGGCACTCCTTCAAACCAGCGCACGGGTCGCTGGCACACATACAAGTCGAGCTCTTGGCGTACCGCGACGTTGAGCGAGCGAAAACCGCCGCCCACTGGAGTCGTCAATGGTCCTTTGATACTGATGACATAGTCTTTTAAAATCTCCAGCGTCTCGTTGGGCAAATAATCCCCATCGTATACTTTTGCCGCTTTTTCGCCGAGATAGGTCTCCATCCAAATGATGGATTTTTTGCCATGATAAGCCTTGTCCACTGCTGCATTGACGACTTTTATCATCACAGGCGTGATATCGACTCCGATACCATCACCCTCGACAAAAGGGATAATCGGATGATTGGGCACATTTAAAGACAAGTCAGCATTTACCGTGACTTTTTCGCCGTCTCTTGGGACGATCACTTTATCGTAGGACATGAGTAACACTCCTTAATGATTTAATTATGAGTTATTTAATTATATATCTTGGTCATTTATCGTACTTTTGCCAATCTGATGAGTAACTCCTTATGTCATTTACCATACTGCAAAACCTGCCTAAACCATAGAGGACAAAAACACAATTGGCCCATAACGAGCATAATTATAAAGATAGTTTATACAGTATTAACAAATCACAAGGCGTTATATGCTAGGGTTTTGATGAGACGTTACTGTATGCTGCTTCGCCATTTATTGTTTAAAATCGAATACGTGGCTATCAATGCGCTCCAATGAAACGTTGTGTCGTTTTATATCGGATTGACTATAGTGCCTATCAGGATGTCAAAGACATAAAACCATAATAATAACATGGTGTTTATTCGCTGATGGGACGGTGTTATAGTCGCAGCACTTAAAACCGATACCACACCAACGGTTACAACCGGCGCTGTTTATACTTGTTTTATACTTCATAGTGCCCTTTGACCGCTTTGTCAGTTTATTTTAGGAATGTTTACATCATGCCGAGCTCTAGTCTCATTTTGTTCAATAAGCCTTATGGGGTGCAAAGTCAGTTCCGTGACGACAGTAATAATGACCACGCCACCCTATCGGCATACTTTACCGATAAGTCGCTGCGAGTGGCGGGCCGGCTTGATGCAACTTCAGAGGGGCTACTGATTTTGACCAGTGATGGCCGAGTCAACAAAGCCATTACCCAGCCACCATCGGCGGCGAGCTTTAAAAAAGACAAGCACAAGCAAGGCAAGACCTATTTGGTACAGGTCGAGGGGATGGCAACGCCTACACAGCTACAAGCCTTGAGCGAAGGCGTGCACCTAAAAGACGGTAAAACCTTACCTGCACTCGCCCAGATGGTCACAGAGGCGGACTTGCCAATAGCCTTATGGCCCCGCAATCCGCCGATACGTGAACGCAAAAACGTCCCAACGTCTTGGCTAATGCTGACCATCTACGAAGGCAAAAACCGCCAAGTCAGGCGTATGACCGCTCATGTGGGTCTGCCTTGTCTGCGTTTGATACGCTGGTCGGTTGCAGGGTTTGAGTTAGGCCGTTTGGGGGTCGGTGAGTTTGTCCGTATTCATCTGAATGACGAGCGCTGTCGACAATTAGGGATTGGGCACGCACTCTAAACATCATGTCTCGAACTGGTAAGGTTTATCTGTTAAGATTCAGCACATTACGGATATTATCTCATCACTCGTCTGTTTTTATCATTGCCGCTTTATAATAGGAATATATCATGATTGCTTCTCGTCGCTTTTCTTTGCTTGCCACCAGTATTGCTGCTGCGCTGATATTAAGCGCCTGTCAGCCGGCGACTGAAGATGAGGCGACGCCTAGCGATACCGCAACGCCGCCCATGACCGACCTAGAGGTCAACCCAGCTGATGCACAAACGGATGATGGGCTGGCTAAAGATGATGCAGCAAACGAGACTCAAATGACCGATATGCTCAGAGACTATACGAGGGCGATGACACGTATGCACGATGAGATGATGATCGGTATGGGTTATAACGATCCTGATACCTCGTTTGCCAAAGCCATGCTTGGTCATCATCGCGGGGCGATCGAGATGGCAAAAATCCAGCTAAAACACGGGACAGATGATAGCATGCGGCAACTGGCGCAAAACGTCATTGACGCCCAGCAGCTAGAGCTCGATACGTTAAATAAGTGGCTTGCCAGCCACCCCGACACCGTCAAAACCAACCCGCACACAGAAGCCATGCAGCAGGCCTATGCCAGAAGCATGGATGTCTTACACGGTGATATGGTGCTTGGTATCGCCGACCCGCAGCCAGACATGGCGTTTGCTCGCGGTATGCTGCCGCATCATATCGGCGCGGTAGATATGGCCAACGTACAGCTCAAGTACGGCACTGACGAAGAGATGCGCCAGTTGGCACAAAGCATCATCGACACCCAGCAAGCTGAGATTGAGCTGATGCAAAACTGGATTGCAAACCGCAGTGCGGACGCCGCTGAGACCAATACCAATGCAGATGCGGACTCTATGATTGACGCGTCAGACGATCAAGCTCAATCGTCTCAATCTCAGCCGTCTAAGGAGCCTGCTACAGCACCTGCCAAAGATGGTGAGTCGTAAATACACACAAACATAGCAAGGCAGCTGTGTCACCAAGCCTCTCTTTGGCGACACAGCGAACAGTCTTTAGCCCTTAGCCTCTAATCTACTCTCAGACAAAGAAAGGGCGACTTTAGCCTACCTATCTGCCCACACATTTAGCCATGTATGCCAGCCTGCTTGGGTTGGCGATGCCGCCTCATCACTGGGCGATGTGCTCGTGGGCGTTGCAAGATGCAAAGTGACTTTATAAGGGCAATCTTGATAGAGGCTGTCTTGCTCAGTATCTACTGCTGCATTTTTCTTCTCAGCGGCCGCTTTGGGTAATACGGTGACCGACATCAGCTCATCTCGGCGAAACAAATGACAGTCAATCTTGCGCGCAGACGTACTCAGAGACGATAGCTGTTTGGCATCGGCTTTGATACCGTCGATGGCGACGATCACATCATGGGCGGAGATACCCGCACGCGCCGCCGCACTACCGCGTAGGACTCGATTGACTTTGAGACCTGCTGGGGTGTCGCTACAGCGCATACCCCAAGGCACATGCTTGTCCGCCGTCTCCTTACTATTGACATGTAACTTGACACCATTGGCACTCAGCAATGTCTGTATCGGCAACGCCTCAACGCCATTGACGTAGCGGCGCTCAAAGTTCTGCCAGACATCAAGCGGCATAAACTGACTGATGACCGCGCCCATATCGGCACTGCTGATACCGATGCGCTTTTTGTCATTTTGCTTGGCCTGTCGATAGAACTCCTGTATCACATCAAACAAGCGATAGCGACCCTTGGTTTTCTCAAGCAAAGTCAAATCCAAGCAAAGCGCCACCAAGGCGCCTTTATTATAATAGCTGATACCTGCGTTGCCTGTGTTTTCATCATTGCGATACAGCTTAATCCAAGCATCAAAGCTCGACTCAGCCACGCTCTGATATGCGCGTCCTGGCGTCTGGTAGTAGCGATTGATTTGCTCAGTCAGCAGCTTCAGATAGCTGGCTTTATCGATGACACCTGATGCTTGCAGCATAAAGTCGTCCACATAGGAGGTAAAGCCCTCAAACACCCACAGCAAAGGCGTAAACGCCTCTTTTCGTAGATCAACCTCGAGCATCACATCGGGGCGCACCGTCTTGACCCACCATGCGTGGAAGTACTCATGACTACACAAGCCCAAGAAACGCTGATAATCGCTGCTGGGTATTTTTGGCTCATCGACACTTGGTAGGTCGCGGCGCGGGGTGATCAGGCTGGTAGAATTGATATGCTCAAGCCCGCCATAGTCCTGCCCACTAGCAAAGGTCATAAAGGTATAATCTGCAAAAGGCGCATCGCCTAGCCAGTCTACATAGCTCTGGCATATCTGAGTGATGTCCTGCTGCAACCTGCCCATATTGCTGCTGTGCTTGCCTGACAGAGAAAAACGGTGACGCAGCGTCTGATGCGCACTGTCTTGAATAATAAAATCAAACCTATCTTGCTCGGCAATCTCAAACGGATAGTCAATCAAGTCATGGTAGCTTGGCACTTGTAGCGCAAAGCACAGCTGCCCCTCTAGCTGCAGCTCTGTGTAGTCCATGCCTATTGCCAGACAAACACGCGCCTCATCTTTATCTGCCAAAAACGTTGCAGGAACGATGAGACTGACTTGCAGCTTTTGCTGTTCTTGTCCTTCAACAGCCAATGCAAGCGAGGTAAAATTGCCATACAGTCGCTGCTGATCGACGTAGGCGGTGCGCACCGACAGATCATAACAGTAGACCTCATAATGAACGCTGACGCTCTGTCCTGCCTTTATCTGCGGGAGCTGCCATGTGTGCTTGTCTATTTTTTGGCCACGGTAAGGCTGTGACGACATATCACGAGCTGTATCCTGCTCATCTAGCACCTGATAATGGACAGCGGTGATATTGCGAGCAAACTCGCGCATCAAGTAGCTGCCTGGTATCCATGCAGGTAGCCAAAGCTGCGGCGCATCGGTGCTGGCGGTAAAGCTCAGCGTCACATCCACCAAGTGCTCAGCAAAACGGGCAAAATCAAAACGATAACGAATATCGATGTCTGCTGTGCTCTGTACGTTGGCATCATAGTTGGCTGGCTGCTCATTGGTCTTTGAGGTAATCTGTGTCATTTTCTTGTCTCATTTTTATGGTTATCATTATGGTAGAAGCCCTACAGACAAAACGCAACTGATAAGCGTTTTATACTGGAGCGTTCAGGCATATGACGAGCCCATCCGTTTATATTTCAAAAAAAATAGCTATTTAACGTGATTAATTGGCATTTTTTCTGTTTTTTGCCTTGAAAGTTATCAAAGCCATCTCAATTAAAGATGCTAACTGCTAAAGTTACTTTTACAAACCGAAATAAACTGATGATAATTGACTAATGACGTGGCTATTTGGCTGGCTGATTGGCTTTTTTAGGTTTATTGCAACCGTATTTAATTTTTTACATCGATATATTTAGGATATTTTATGACTACTATCGCAAAAGACACCGCCGTCACATTCAATTACACGCTAAAAGACGACGAAGGCAACATCCTTGACCAGTCACCAGAAGGTCAACCACTTGCCTATCTACATGGTCACAGCAATATCATCCCAGGTCTAGAAAAACAACTAGAAGGCAAATCTGCTGGCGAAAAAGTAAACGCTGTCGTAGAGCCTGCTGACGGCTACGGTGAGTACCAAGAGCAAGCGGTACAGCACGTGCCACGTGAAAACTTCCAAGGTGTCGACGATATCCAGCCTGGTATGCAGTTCCAGTCAGAAGCGGGCGGCCAAGTGATGTTAGTGACCGTCACGGCAGTAAACGACAAAGAAATCACTGTCGATGCCAACCATCCATTGGCTGGTAAGCGTTTGACGTTTGATGTTGAGATTCAAGAAGTACGTGCTGCTACTGAAGACGAGCTAAACCACGGCCATGTACATGGCGCTGGTGGCGTTCAGCACTAATCGCTACTTGCATTTGGTAAGCAGTAAAAGGTCTGGTGGCTATAAGATATATCAGCCAACTGGCCAACAGGGTCGACTCAATTGAGTCGGCTTTTTTTATGCCTGCTGTTTTGTGCCTGCTCGTTTATACGATGCTTTTGTGGGAGCAGCGTTTTTAGCAGCTGACCGAACCATGCTAGCACAAGCGTCATTGAGAGCGGCGCAATGGTTTATCAATAAATCGCCATCCTTTAGACGTAACAAAGCCGCATAACGACAAGCATTATGCGGCTTTTATCACTAACCATCCATGTTAATGTTATCAAATACCTAATCCCGGGGTATCTCATAACTGACAGGCATCCAGCCTTATCATCCCTAATCAGCAAACCACCTATCCCTGATGCGACCTTTAAGATACCAATCCCTAGTATCCATGAACCGTTCCGTTCAATCGTGCCGTACAGTTATAATCGCAGATTGCCCTATCGTAAGTAAGAGGTCGAAACGTCAATCGGTGTAAGCATATGCTTACATACTATTGTTGTTTCGATAGCACTCATCATTTCTCTAGCGCCTCTTTAGGGCTCAGCAGCTGCTTTGGTTCTGCGCTTAACATGATATAGGCAGCTTCATTGATAAAGACTTCGTCCTCTGGCAGCTCTGGGCGCTCATTGGCTTTCATCTGACTGCGCTCTTCAAACTTTGCATCCATCGCCGCTTGATAGGTATTCCAATCACTATAAGGCTTTTCGCCCGTTGCAATCAGACGCTTGTTTTCTGCCTCAAGCGAGCGTTTTTCGATCAGCTGCATCTTGGCGCGGCGGCTATTGATATCTAAGCGAATGGGTTTTTTCTCATCTTCCATATCACGGATATCATTGAGCGTTGAGAGATAGACGAACTGCGGGTTTTGCTGTTGGCGAATCTTGGATTGTTGATTGAGTGTCGCCAAGGTATCGCTGCTAAACTTGCCCTCAGGCTTGTACGGCGCTGTTTTGATGGTGTCCCAAGGCAAGGCTTTTTTCTGCGCGCGCTCACCAAAGGTCGCATCATCATAGATATTGACCAGCTCGATATCTGGGACGACACCTTTGTTTTGCGTACTGCCGCCCGTCACACGATAAAACTTACGCTGGGTCAAGGTCGCTGTCCCAAGCGCTAGGCTATCGAGCTGGATTTGAGCAGAGCCTTTACCGGTGGTCGTACTACCAACGACCAGTCCGCGTCCGTAGTCTTGGATAGCGGCAGCAAAGATTTCGCTGGCCGAGGCAGATGCTAAGTTGGTCAGTACCACCATTTTGCCATCATACAGCTGCTCGCCGCCATCATTGTCGCGGTAGACTTGGATGTTGCCACGGTTGTCACGAATCTGCACGAGCGGCCCGCTCTTGATAAAAAAGCCCAGCATCTTGGCTACTTCATCCAAAGAGCCGCCAGGGTTGTTACGCAAATCCACCACAAGCCCATCGATATTTTCTTTATTAAGGGCTTTTAGCGCCTTTTCGGTATCGATGCTGACGCTGCGATAGTCTTCGCCATTGCGCCGTGCGCGGTAATTGAGATAAAAACTTGGTATCTCAAGCACACCGATACGTTTGGCCGTTTTGTCAATATTAGGACGCTGTACTTCGACGACGCGCTGCTTGACGCCCGACTCTTCTTGTTGAATGATATCGCGCACCACCGTCACGGTGCGAGCACTTGAGTCTGGCGTATTGGGCTGGCGTAGTTTGAGAGTCACTGAGGTACCGCGCTTACCGCGAATCAAACTGACAATCTCTCGCGTCGACCAGCCGACCACATCGGTCATGTTTTTGCCGTCTTTGGCGATACCGACGATCAAGTCATTGGGCTTTATCTGGCCAGTTTTGGCTGCAGGACCACCATCGACTAGCGTGACAATGCGCGTATAGTCTGGGTTTTTGCGATCTGGGCGAATAGATACACCAATGCCTTCTAGTTGCAAGCTCGACTGAATTTGCAGCTCAGTCGCTTGAATAGGCGCATAATAGTTGCTGTGTGGGTCATAGGTCAGCATCGCTGTATTTAAAATCGTCTCCATGATTTCATCGTCTTTGAGACGTTTAAACTGCTCTTGCTGACGTGTGAGACGCTTGAGTAATATCTCACTTGGTGTGCGTTTGTCATCACGGACGAGGTCTTGACCACGCGTGATATCAGGGTTGTTTAAAAACACCTGCTCTTTGGCTTTTTCGTCTTCTTGCCCCAAGGTGATGCTGATCAGCTGAAATTTTAGCTGGCGCGTCCAGTAGTCACGTTGCTCTTTTTTGGTCTTAAAATGCCCAAGATTTTCACGGTCTAAAACGATGGTCTCATCACCCGTCAAATCAATATCGGTCTTGAGCATTTTACTTGCCATGGCGAAGTACTCACTTGAGCGCTTGCGATAACGCTCAAATATCTCTACCCCCGCCGACAAATCTCCGCGCTTGAGGCGTGCGCCAAACTCGTCGGCGTATTTTTTCTTAAACTCATCGACATCAGATTGCAAAAACAAGGTGTGATTGGGGTCTAGGCTATCGATATACATCGATAAAATCTCGCTACCCATTTTGCTATCGAGTGGCTGATTGAGATAATGACTACGATCTAGCAAGGCGGCGACTTGGCGCGTAGTGACTTTTTGTTCAGGTGTCTGTACAAAGCCTTCGGTGCTGGTCTCTGCCACAGCGGTGCTATAGCTTTGGGTTAAAATAATACCGGCGATGCCCACTGACACTGCACTGAGTAACCACTGTGCTGGTTGTTTTTTCATCATATATACCTAGTTTTTTAAGTGAGTAATAATATCGTTATTGTAAAAATCCAGAAGGCTTTGCTCTGCTGCTATCTTGATACCCTCTCTGTTATTACAATCATTGGTATCGCAGATTGTAGTGATTGTAATAGCTGACTACCTATACGGCATTCTATACAGAAGTGACCAGATAGCATTAAAATATCGTGAAAAATCAATCAATATTATCACGAGCATCCATATAAAACTGTCTTAAACTGTATAAACAATCTTACACGCTACGCCGCTCTGTACCAAACTTTCTGTCATATTTATCGCAGTCCATCTTTGCGCTGCTAGCGCTTTTCGTACATCGACGAGATCACTCATTAAACCCCATAAGCCCATCAATTTAAAGCCATTTATCTGGCGCATTATACGCCGTGCCTAATAACTGTCATAATAAGGCCATCTACACAATATACTAAGGCGTGTCTGTAACGAATCGATGGGGCTTAAACGGTACAGTCTTCACAAACACCGTCACCCACCTTAGTACTCCTTATTGTCAATTCTATTAAATAACAGTAACAGTCGCATTTTAAGATAACCACTTATCAAGTAATAACCAAAAAGGATAACGCAATGTATGGCGTTTTAATGATTGATATCGATAGTACTGCTCTGACCGCTGAAGATGTCAGCTTAATCAAACAAGCACAAGTCGGCGGTGTGATTTTGTTTGCCCGCAACGTCACTGACGCCGCGCAAGTGCGCCAGCTGTGTGATGATATACGCTACCATAACCCTGATATCTTGATCGGCGTCGATCAAGAAGGTGGACGCGTGGCACGACTACGCAACGGCTTTAGCCCTTTGCCAGCGATGGGCAAGCTGGGTGAACGGTTTGAGCAAGATCCGGCGCAGGCGCTGAGCCTCGCTTATGACTGCGGCTATCTGATGGCGACAGAGGTGCTGGCCGTGGGGATTGATTTAAGCTTTGCGCCTGTGCTTGATAGAGGCGGTATCAGCCAAGTCATCGGCGATCGCAGCTTTCATCAAGAGCCGCAAGCCATCATTGCCTTGGCCTCTCAGTTTATGCGCGGCATGAAAACCGCTGGCATGGCGACCACAGGCAAACATTTCCCTGGGCACGGTGCCATCGCACCTGACTCACACGTGGCAGAAGCGATCGATAATCGCAGCTTAGATGAGATCATCAATAGTGACATGCAGCCCTTTGCCCAAACCCTACCATGGCTCGATGCGCTGATGCCCGCCCATGTGATTTTTTCGCAAGTGGATAATAAACCTGCAGGGTTTTCAAAGATTTGGCTACAAGACATCATCCGCGAGCAGTTAAAGTTTGATGGCGTGCTGTTTTCAGATGATTTGTCGATGGCAGGTGCGCAGGCGGCAGGCGATGTCAGTGCGCGGGTAAAAGCGGCCATCAACGCAGGCTGCGATATTGCTTTGGTCTGCAATGACCGTATCGCGGCTCATGAAGCCGCCCAAGCAGCGCAAGAGCTGCCCTATCCCAACCAAAACCGTGTCAAATCTATGTCCGGCAAGATACCTGCATGGCAAGGCGATCTTGAGTCAACTTGTCAGCAGTTTGACCACTGGCAGCAAGCCAAGCAAAACGTGACGCAGGCGTTTTTTGCAGCGGCCGAGACCCCTGCTAATCATTCTGCTAGTGACACAATAGACCCTACCGCTTATAAATAAGCGCTGCTCGTTTTTATCGCCATTTTTAAAATGAGGGCACGCCCTAGATTCAATACTTTATTTTGTGATCATTGCATTTTTGACAAATAAAAACCGCATTTTAAAATGCGGTTTTTTTAAGAGTAGCTGATATTTGAACGCAGCTGATATTAATTTGCTGGATCGATAGCGCTACCTTGAGTGACATCATCACCATCTGGCAATAAGTCATCGTTGTTACTATCTAGCGGGTTTAAGTCTGGATCAAGCGCATCGTTACTGATTACCATGCCTTCATTTGCTACATTGATCTCATCATTGACGACAAACTCGATGCGGCGATTGCGGAAACGGCCTTGTTCAGTTGAGTTATCGGCGATTGGCTCTGACTCACCCATACCTTTGATGGACAGTTTGCTGGCATCGACCCCTTGGGCGACCAAATACTCTTTGACAGCATCGGCGCGCTCTTGTGACAGCTCGATATTGTAGTCGTCAGATGCTTGGCTATCTGTATGGCCGATAATCATCAGCTCCATATCTGGTACTTCATTGATGATTTTAGCCGCGCGGTCCAGTAACGCTTTGTTGGCATCAGGGATGATCGCTTTGTCTAATTCAAAATTAATCACTTGTATGCTCAAGGCGCGCGCCACATCACGAGGGTCTGGATTGTCACCCAAGTTGGTCATAGCGGCATCAGCGGCCGTTAGACTGTCGTCAATCTCGCCTTGTAAGTCCAGTGGGCCTTCCGCTTGGACAGTCATGGCAGGCGCAGCCGCTTGTAAATCGGTCACTAGCTGTTGTAATGCTGCCTCGTCTGGGGCGTTAACGGTGATGGTATCACCTTTGATGACCATACTGGCGTTTGGTACGTTTTTGACGATGGGCAAAATAGAAGCAAGCTGAGCAGCGGCTGGCATATCGGTGGCAAAGTTATCATCGACGTCTGCGCGGCATTTATTGGCTTCATCGCCAAATGCGGCAGTCAACGCATTCATCACTTTGCTTTGTAGGGTTTCGTCACCGGCATTCATACGGCAGGCATACAACTCATTGTTTTCGCCTGTCGCGATACGCAGTGAAGCAGGCTCTACATCTGCTGCAACTGCTACTTGCTCATTGCCTGCTGCTTGTTGCTCACTGGCAACTGGTGTGGCAACAGGTTCAGGGTTTTCTTGACAGCCTCTGAGTAGCGCCCATGCCAGCGCCCCCAAAATGATCAAACCAATAATCGGTAGCAGCGCTTTCATAAAGCTGCCTTTTTCTTCTTCGGTATGCTGCAATGGTGCGGTGCTGGTGGTATCAGAGATACGAGTACCACCCGCAGCTGGGGTAGCCGCCAACATGCCAGCTGGCAAGACCGTACTTGCCCATGCAGGAATATGATGCTGATAACTGGCCAAATTATCATTTAAGAACTGCGGCACAGGTGTGGTGCCTGCTAAACTTTTGATTTCATGAAATGCGAGCGGTGCTGCCATCGCAATCAAGCCGCGAGCGGCGGTAGCATCGACATTGTGCTTGCCCGCCAGCTCACGCGAGATTTGATCGCGGTGAGCGCCTTCTGTCCAGACGCGGTCATAAAACTCTTGATCGTCACGGGCGATGTTTTCATTTGCAAAGCGTCCATAAGTATCATGATCAGCAAGACGCGCGGCAAAGATAGCATAAAACTGCTCAAGCAAGCTTTCTTTGGCTGGGCTGTGATCATCTCCTAGTACTGCAGGGCTGACGGTCCGTGTTAGATGACTGATAATATCCATTGGATAATTCCTCCGTTAATACCTATTTATGTAATTACACTCTTCACAATGCTTTTTTTAACAATACTTTATAAGTTCAACGCTTTGTAGGTTCAACTCATACATTCAACTTTTGTTATTATAAAAGTATTAAGTATCCGTTCACAATCAACAGGTTGTTGTGCAAATGCTACGTTAAGTAATGTTTCAGTTGAGACACGTAACTATCCCACCCTGCGACCCGCCCAAATGCGACTGTCCGACAAAAGCTTAGAGAAAGACTTAAAGGAAAACACAGAGATAACTGTTTAGTAAAACGAGCCATCTGTAGCGATCACATCGCTACCTAACTTGTGCTGGCTCGGCGACGATCACACTACTTGCCATCTCATCTACCTCTGATAGCGAAATAGGGCCTGACGGCCTAGTTTGGTTGTTATTAGACGTATTGTTATTAGACGGTATATTGTTAGTCGGTATATTACTGTGCAAGTTATTAGGGGCAGTGTTGGGCGTATCGGCAGGTATACTGGCATTATTGTTGGGCGCAGGCATGACGCTATCGCCTGTTTCATCGTCTGCCGCCTGATATTCGCCAGCACCAGTAGCATTATTGGGGTATTGATCATTGCTCAGACCTTCAGCATCACCCAGTTCGCTGGTTGCGACGTTCGGGGCATCAGGTAAAGGGATGGGCGCGGTACTATCGATGACCATGGCTGGCACCAAAGTCCGCATCTCACTGAGCAAACGCTGTAGCAGCATGGCATCTGGCGCTTCTAGCGTAAGTCGATCGTTTTGTAGATGCAAGCGGGCAAAGGGCGTGGACCTCAGCATCGTCAACACATTGGGCAATAGCTCTGCTGGTAGGTTGGCAATACTGTTGGCAACCCCTTGTTGTACGGTAAACTGACAGATCGCTGCCTGCTCGCCAAAGCTTGATCTGAGCGCTTGCTGTAAGGTGTTTTGTAGTGCTGTATCACCGACAATCGCGCTACAAGTGTATAAACTACCACTATCGTCCACACCTACGATAAGCTCAACAGGCGTCGGCGCGGCTACTGGTTCAGGCGCAGGCGGCACGGCCACAGGCTCGGTGACAACAGGCTCGGCTGGCGGCGCGCTATTGGGTTTTAGGACAAACGCCCATAAAGCAAGGCCAAGCGCAGCCACCGCCAGCAACAACAAAAACACCCGCACCAACAAGTCGCGGCGCTGATTACGGCTGCGTACTCTTTCTTGCTTTAGACTGATGTTTTCGGCCAGATGATGCGCCGCTGGACTGGCGTGGATAGCGCTACCTGCTTTATTAAAACGCCCCTCAGAACCCTGTGTATCATAGGCACGTGCATCAGAGTCATCGGTATCGTTTGGGTTAATAGGCGCATTGGTAGCCATCTCAAAATTCGTTAAGCCGCCGCTGGCTGCTGCGGTGATGATAGGTGCTGACCATATCGGTAAATATTGGCGCAGCGCTGACGTCTGCTGCTGTAGAAATGCGGGCAAAAACTGACCATTTGCCAAGATCATAAGCTCCCGATAGACCAGCGGCGCGGCATTTGTCAGTAGCTGTTTGGTCGCAGTTTCATCAATATGATGATCGGCCGCCAGCGCTTGTATCATCCCTTGCTGTACGGCAGAGTCTGGCCATAGCTGCACAAAAAACGGACGCTCTACAGCCGCCTCTGTACTGATTGTCTCATCACTACGCAATAGCTCAGAGTATATATCTGGCTGCGCCAAACGGGCAGCCAAAACCGCATAGAACTGCTCAAGCAAACTGATATAAGCCACGCTTTGGTGACTCGCCTGCTCACCTAAGACAGCTGGGGTCACGGTTTGCTCTAGTTGATCGATGATACTCATAGATGACTGCCTCTATCGGCCATTGATGGAAATTTACAAAATGACAAGCTTGTATTTTATTATGACTAGGGTTGACGCTATTGAAAAGCAGTATCGGTAAAGAAAAAGTACTGGCTGTATGCTTTCAATAACAGCGCCAGTGTAGCAAAATCACATCGACATTGATGACCTATCATGCTAGCTCAAACTCATGCCAGCTCAAACACTACCTAAGTCAGGTTTGACTGCTATCAATCATTGCATGGCTACATTATTCACCAGAAAAGCATAAAAACGCAGCGTTTTGTCACATAATAGGTTTTGGCATTGGCTCAACTACTGTTAGTATTATGACTTACCTCGGTGCTCGATCAGCGATAATTTGGTTCACTATAAAATATAACACCACTAGCGCATGGCTGGGATAAATATGGCTTATGCTGAGATTACCTAGACTTAAGTTATGTAAAATAAAGTCAGATAGCTTCAGTAAACACAGTCGATAAGTAAAATATATCCCTCTAAGAGCGCATTTTTAGCGTATTGACTTTTAAGCAGACTATCGCTAAAAAAATCAATTTATCATAAACCCTTGGTTATGAAGTTAGTAACGATCGTCAGTTTTTATGCAGCCGTAACGCTTAGGCTTTGAACGTTGTCATTTCTCGCATTGTCATACATCAGGCGCGGCCTAAGGATTTTTCTTTGTTAAACCATACCACTCTTATCATTATTATTACGGTTATCATCAGCTTGTTGGCATGGCAAAACAAACGCTTGTTTAACCGTTTTATTTTTTATCCGCCAGCGGTAAACAACGGACAGTGGGATCGTTTTGTGACACATGGTTTTATCCATGCCGACAGCATGCATCTATTGTTTAACATGTTTACGCTGTATTTTTTTGGTCGCGCCATCGAAGGGCTGTACCAGCCGTTTTTGTTTGGCTATGGATTTGTGGTGTTTTATGTGCTTGCCATTGTTATCGCTATGGTGCCAAGCTATCTAAAAAACAAAAACAATGCCAGCTATTTGAGTCTTGGCGCGTCAGGCGGGGTTTCAGCAGTGCTGTTTGCCTTTATCTTGCTGGCACCGTGGGAAAGCCTTTACTTATTTGCCATTGTTCCGATTCCGGCGATTTTGTTTGCAGTAGCGTACGTGGCTTATAGTATTTATGCAGATAGGCGCGGCGGCTCAAATATCAATCATATGGCACATATGTGGGGCGGCGCGTTTGGGGTGGTGGCCACGATTGTTTTAGAGCCGCGTGTCTTGCCGCACTTTATCAACGCGCTGCTGTCGCCAGGTTTTTAGCGCCGCTATGGCTATGGCTGATAATGACCGATAGACAATCATCTCATTGATGGTTTGACTTTCTATGTATTGCGTTTTTATAAGCGCATAACTTCTCCTTTATGTTGTTTTATTATGATTATAGATGTTATTGGTGATATTCACGGCTACGCGGACAAGCTTGTCGGTTTGCTTAAACAGTTGGGTTATGTCCATAATGGTCAATACTTTGTGCCGCCAGAGGGTCATCGAGCGCTGTTTATTGGCGATTTGATGGATCGTGGGCCACAGCAAGTGGCGACGTTGGAGATTGTGTTTGCCATGCTAGATGCTGATGTCGCCGATGCGGTGATGGGCAATCATGAGTATAACGCGCTGGCTTTTGCCACACCCGACCCAGACGCGCCTGGCGAGTATCTGCGCTCGCACGATACGGTGCATACCCGTCAACACGAGGCGTTTTTGGCAGAGGTGCCTTTTGGCTCGGCGGCGCATCAGTACTGGCTTAAGCGTTTTTATGAGATTCCGTTGTGGCTCGAGACTGACTATGCCTGTTTTGTCCATGCTTGCTGGGATGTAGATAGCATGGCTGTGCTAAAGCCGTTGCTCACCGCAGATAATTGTTTGACGCCGCATGCGCTTGAGGTGACCTCGCGTGAGTTTAGCACAGCCTTTGATGCGCTAGAGCGGGTGCTAAAAGGTGTGGAGACACCTTTGCCAGACGGCTTAGTGATGGTCGATAAAGAAGGCACGGAGCGCAAGCGGGTACGGGTACGCTGGTGGCTGGATGCGTTGAACCAGCGTACGCTGTATGAAGTTGCTCGCGCGCCCGCTTCGGCATTGGCGCAGATTCCTCAAGACGTCTTGGCTGATAATATCGATTTTGCCTTAAAAACCCACAAACCTGTGTTTGTCGGGCATTATTGGCTGACAGGTACGCCTGAGCCGCTCAGCGCGCAAGTCGCTTGTACAGATTATTCTGCCGCTGTAGACAGCGGCTATCTAACGTGCTATCAGCTTGATACGACCAAACCACTACCACTCACCGCAGATAGTTTTGTACAGTATCGTCACGATCAGCACTAAGACCGCGTATGATGAGCGCTACCTGCTGACGCTTCTGTGATGCCTGAGGGGTCAAAGACGCGATAATATAGCGAAACCTCAATCTTGGCTTTACGAATGCGGCAAAACTTTTGTATGATGGTCTTTTTGAGGATATCGCATCATGAGCACCCAATCAGCTACGACTCAACCTAATCCTATCGCCTCTCCTGCTGGCCAGCCAAAAGTCGGCATCATCATGGGCTCACAATCTGATTGGGCCACCATGAGCGCCGCCGCCCAGCTACTAGCCGACTTTGATATTGCCTTTGATTGCGAAGTGGTCTCAGCGCACCGTACGCCTGATAGATTGTTTGACTACGCCAAGTGTGCAAAAGACAATGGCCTACAAGTGATTATCGCGGGTGCTGGCGGGGCGGCACATCTGCCTGGTATGTGTGCCAGCCAAACGCCGCTCCCTGTCTTTGGTGTACCGGTCAAGTCCTCCATGCTCAGCGGCTGGGACAGCCTACTCTCTATCGTACAGATGCCAAAAGGCGTGGCGGTCGGCACTCTCGCTATTGGGACGGCAGGCGCATATAACGCCGCGTTGCTGGCGATTCAAGTGTTGGCATTACATGACGAGGCGGTGGCCAGCAAGCTCGATACGCTGCGTCAGACGCAAACCGATACCATCCTTGCCAGCCCAACTCCAGGTATCATTAATCAATCCGCTTAGCGACTTATGGTATCTGGGCTGATGGTTAATTATACGAAACAACCATGCAAAAACATGCAAAGCCAAGCGATCACTCATCTTAGCGCGTCTAGCGATTGTTTTAAAGTGCGCGTTTAGCATGCGGGTTCACCCAAGAATAAGGTGCAGACATTGCGCCTTTTCCTATTTTAATACGTTCGTTTTCATCCATTATTTATTCAAAGAGTTACTATCATGACCACAGCCAATGCTTATCCTGTTACTCAAACTATCCGTACCATCGGTATCTTAGGTGGTGGTCAGCTGGGCATGATGCTCGCCCAAGCTGCGCTACCGCTCGGCTACCGATGCGTGTTTTTAGAGGACAATGCTGACTGCCCAGCCAGCCTTTATGGTACGGTGTTTTCAAGCGCGCAGCTCGATGACTTTATCGCAGCGGCCGATGTCTTTACCTTAGAGTTTGAAAACACACCAACTGCCACGGTCGAAAAACTGGCCAGCCTCTCAACATCAGGCAACAAGCAAGGTATGTTTCCGCCGCCAGTGGCCTTAGATATCGCCCAAGACCGCTTAAAAGAAAAGCGGATGTTTAATGACTTAGCAATCGCCACGGTACCTTTTCAAGAAGTCAGCTCTGAGGCTCAGTTAAAACAGGCCTGCGATGAATTAGGGCTGCCTATCGTTCTAAAAACCAGCCGCGGTGGTTATGACGGCAAAGGCCAGTATGTCATCAAACAAGACAGCGATATCACCAAAGCTTGGCACGACCTCAAAGACGCGGTCAGCGGCAAAGGTAGCCTAACGCCTACCCCAGCGCCACTGATTGCCGAAGGTTTTATCAACTTTAGCCGCGAGGTGTCTATCATTGCGGCGCGCGCCCAAGACGGTAGTGTGCGCTGTTATGATTTGGTCGAAAACCACCATCATCATGGTATTTTGGCCAAGACCCAAGCGCCTGCTGTCGGCACCAGCCACATCTTTAGCCAAGCCAAAGAAGCCATCACCACGATCATGAACCACTTAGGTTATGTAGGCGTGATGGCGCTTGAGCTGTTTGTCACCAAAGATGCGCGCGGTCATGACTATCTGCTGGCCAATGAGATTGCGCCGCGGGTACACAACTCTGGGCATTGGAGCATCGAAGGGGCGATTACCAGTCAATTTGAAAACCATATCCGCGCGGTGGTCGATTTGCCATTAGGCGATACTGATAACGTCCATCCAGCGATTATGGTCAATGTGCTGGGTCAATACCCTGACATCAGCGACGTACTGGCTATCGATGGTGCCCATTATCACAGCTACCACAAGGCTGAGCGCGACGATCGTAAAATCGCTCATATCACCTTGATGCCCAATGACGTCACTGACTTAGAGCCTTCGATGGCCAAGCTGGTCGCCATCTTGCCCAACAAAGTCGGTTTGGATAAAGAGTACGCTGCCGTCCAAAAGCTTCAAGAGCTGGCCAGTCCACAAACAAACAGCACTGCCCAAAATACCAAATTGCTCGATAGCAAGGCCACTAACACCGCTGTAACCCAAGCGGTAGACCATCAAGTGGACAGTGAGGCGAAAGCACAACCCACACAGGCCAAAAAATAATGCAGATTTGGGTAGATGCAGATTCAGTACCATCCATTGCCAAAGACTTGATTATCAAGACTGCTGAGCGCACGCAAACGGCGGCGATATTCGTCGCCAATCAGCCGATTAAACTGCGCCGCTCACCCCTGCTTACCATGACGGTGGTACCATCGGGGTTTGATAAAGCCGATGATTATATCGTTGAGCAAATACAGGCAGGCGATCTGGCCATCACCAGCGACATTCCTTTGGCCAATGATATTTTAGACAAAGGCGCGTTGGTCCTTACCACGCGCGGCGTCATTTATAATAAAGAAAATATTAAGCAAAAGCTGAACATGCGTGACTTTATGGATACCATGCGCGGCACTGGCGTCCTAGAGCCACAAGAGATGAGTGGACAAAAGCCTTATGGCGAGCGTGACAAAAAAGCCTTTGCTGATGGTCTAAATAAGCTGGTACGCTGATCTCTCGCGTATTTTTGCCACTCTTGCAAACCCTATACACTCTATAACCAAACACTATGCAAACGGCACGCTTCATAACGAAGTGTGCCGTTTATTATTGTTAGCCTATATACAGTTTTTAAGATGTACGTTTTCAGACACGCTTTGATAAGGCGATGACATTGGCAACATGCAGTATCGTTTAAAACACCGCACTATCAAATGTTCAATGATAAAAACGAGAACGTCATCGTAATTTATATATATAACAATAGGAATGCATATGAAAATTTTAGTGATTGGAGCAAGTGGCCGTGTGGGTACAGATTTGGTCGAGCAACTATTGGCAGACGACCATCAGGTCATCGGTACCACGCGTCAGGATAAAAAACTGTTTGATAACGACAATTACCGTCAGCTAGACTTAGATATCACCGCCGAAAAAGACGCCATCGCCGAGCAAATAGAGCAAGATATCGATGCGGTCTATTTTGTCGCAGGCTCAGGCGGCAAAGACGTTTTAGAAGTGGACTTACATGGCGCTGTAAAGACCATGCAAGCGGTAGAAGACAAAGGCATCAAACGCTATATCATGCTAAGCACGGTGTTTTCGTTAGACACCAGCAAGTGGGACACTCCGGGCATTGCTGATCTAAAAGAATACTATATCTGTAAGCATTACGCCGATCAGTGGCTGGTCAACGACAGCACGCTTGACTATACCATCGTACAAGCAGGGGCTCTAAAGGAGCGTGCAGGTACTGGCAAAATCACCATCAACGATGACAATGCAGGCGAAAATGCGATTGCAGATGTGGCGGCGACCTTGACTGCGGTACTGGACGCAAACAATACCATCAAAAAAGTCTTTAGTCTGCATAATGGTGAGACCGCCATCAACGAAGCCATCGCCACTTTGTAGTAAATAAACGACCGTTACAGCTAAAAAAGATAAAAGCGAGTCAGCCTTTTTGCTTGACTCGCTTTTTTATGATGGTCTCTTAAAAGACTTAACGCAGAACGCTTATAGCACAGTTACGCCAAACCACTAGGAAAGGCAATCACATCCTCTAAGCTGCGCGCCCCTGTTGTCACCATCAATAACCGATCGATACCAACTGCGATGCCGCTACAAGGCATCAACGCATCAGAGGCTGCCAATAGATGCTCATCGATTGGCATGGCTGGCAGGTCATGCTGCTGACGCCGTTCATTGTCCTGCTCAAAACGCTGGCGTAACGCTGTCCCATCTGCCAGCTCATCATACGCATTGGCAATCTCGATGCCATTGATATAAAGCTCAAAGCGCTTGGCAACGGTATTACCCTCTTTATCCACCGCGGTTTTTGCCAGTGCTGCCGTCGCTGGTGGATATTCAATAATCAGCGTCGGCAGATCATGACCTAAGTTTGGCTCGACGACGTGGCTAAACAGCAAGTCAAGCCAGCTTTGGCGGATGCTGCCCTCGCTCTGACCGGCGTCGTTTTTTTCGGCCTCGTTGATGCTCGCATTAAAATCAAACCCCATCAGCCCTTTATCTTCTGCAACTGCTTGTAGCGTCGCAAGGCTGGCGGTCAGCGGATGAATCCCGACAAAATCCATAAAAGCATCAACATAGCGATAGTGACTTAGCACCACTGAATGACCATATAGCGCTTCTAATAGCGCTCCCAGCTCGGCGGCCATATCCTCAAGACTATAATGAGGCTGATACCACTCCAGCATAGTAAATTCGATATTATGCCGCGCTCCTATCTCATTGTCTCGAAACACAGGACAGATCTGATAAATCGGCACTTGCCAGCTGGCGAGTAAACGCTTCATAGCAAACTCAGGCGAGGTATGCAAATAGTAGGTGCGCGGTTTGTCTTGATAAGTGACCGCCGCGGCGACCGACTGCAAAAAAGTATCGGTATTGCCCGCTTGCGACAGTAGCGGCGTCTGCACCTCTAATACGCGGCGCGCTGCAAAAAACTGCCGCACCTTACTCATAAAATGCGCGCGCTGCTGTGCCATGGCAAGCGTCATGGTCGGCGCATAACTGGGCTGAAAGCAAGCGTTTGGGCTTGATGTGACTGATGCTTTGGAACTCATGATGATGTACTACAACTTTTTATAAAAACCTATGGAGGATACGCTTAAAACTGCCACTCGCGGCGCAAATGATAATCACGACGAAGCTGATCAAAAGCCGCGGCCTTTACCTGACCCTCAGCGAGCGTGGCTCGTAGCGCTTTATCATCTTGCATGATGTCATAAAACTTAACCAGCCTATCAGGGTGTGCCTGTAGCTCAGACCACAAAAACATATTGAGCGGTAGCAGCTGATGCATCGACTGCGCAGGGCTGATTGAGAGTTTTTCACAGAGCGCATCATAGATCATTTGAGTGCCGCGCAGCTTACCTTCCAAGGTGTAGCCAGCGATATGCGGGGTGGCAATCGCCAGTTTGCTTAGCAGTGCTTCCTCAATTTGCGGCTCATGCTCAAAGACATCGAGCACCACTTGCCGACCGGTACGCTCAATATCCGCCTGCAAGGCAGCGGCATCGATGACGGGCCCGCGAGCGCTGTTGATTAATAAGGTACTGGCTGGCATCGCATCCAGAGCGTTTTTGTCGATTAAATGCCGCGTTGGATACTCACTGGCATGACTACTATGATTGGTACTGCCCGCCGCACTGGTCGCATTTGCTTTGTCGGTCAAGGGCACATGCAGGCTGACCACATCGCTTTTTTCGATGACTTGCGCAAAGCTGGCATTATTGAGGCTTGAGGCTGGTAGTAGTGGATCATAGCCGAGCACTTGCCAGCCCAAACTACTGGCATATTGCGCCAAGGTACTACCGATATTGCCCAGCCCAATGATGCCCAATGTGGGCGGCGTCGATGACCGCTGCCAGTACTCAGGCCGCAAGGTCAAAATAGCGCTCAGCACATACTGCGCCACAGAGTGCTTGCTACAGCCTGCCGCATTGGCAAAGTGAATACGACGCGCCGCTAAGTAATCTTGATCGACATGATCGGTGCCAATCGTCGCCGAACCGACAAACCTCACACTGTCGTTGTCTTTCAATAAATCTGCGTTGACGTGGGTTACTGAGCGTATCAGTAAGACATTGGGCTGCGTATCCGCCAATAGCTGCGCATCGATATCGCGCCCTGCCACCTTGATCATACGCACGCGCCGTCCTGTCGCCCCACTGAGCGTGTCATTATTAAAAAACTCAGACAAGCTGGCGATATTGCTATCGGCCACGATGGTAAGATCTGTTGCCGCATTTGGTTTATTTTCCATTGCCACATCCGCGCTCTTATTTAACATAGTCGTGTACCTCTATTCTGATTTAGTCACAGTTGGCAACGTCTGAGTCTCAGACAGTACCACGTCTTGCTGAGCAAATATCTCATTTTTATGCTGAGATATCCACTCACGCCACACGGCCAGACCGATGGCTAGTACCACAGGCCCGATAAACAGACCGACAAAGCCAAACGCTGTTAGCCCGCCCAATACCCCGATAAATATAATGATAAAAGGAATCTTGGTGGCACCGCTGATGACGATAGGCCGAATCAAATTGTCCACCCAGCTAATGACAAATATCCCCCACAGTGCCAGACCGATACCTTCTACTGTATGGCCTTGGCTTAGCAGCCAGACCGACACCCCGCCCCACACAAACGGCGTCCCAAACGGAATCAAGGCAATAATAAAGGTAACGATGGTCAACAAAATAGGACTGGGCGCGCCTGAGAAATAATAGCCAATACCCGCAAGCAAAGCCTGCGCCAGCGCGGTCAGCCCGATGCCATAGACCACCGCTCGCGTCGTCGTGCCGACCGAATCAATATAGCCATCGATGCGATTGCCAATGATATTGCGCAGGGCTTGGCGTATTTGCCGTACCAAACTGGTGCCATCTCGGTAAAAAAAGAACAGCGTCATCAATGCCATACCCAGCTTGGCAAGTCCACTAAACACCACATCAAAGGCGACTTTGCCATAGTATAAGTGCGACTGCACCCACATCCGAAACGCTTCTAGCGTGCCCTCTGGGTTTTTATTGATGCGCCACAAGATATCTTTGACCTGCTGACCGATAACTGGCAAGTCCTTGATAGACTCTGGCACATCCAGATAGCCCACCTTGATACGATAGATCAAGTTGCTGATAAGGCTCAACGCTTCTTGTTGTAAAATAAAAATCCCAATGACCAGCGGTATACCGATGATAAGTGAGATACTCACGGTCATAATCGCCGCGCTAAAGTCTGGACTGAGCTTTACTTTTTCATAAAAAAAACTATAAATAGGAAACGTCACATACGCCAAAATCGCCGCCCACAAAGCCGGCACAATAAAAAACTGTACCACCTGAAAGCACAGTACAAATAACGCAACCAATAAGGTAATGGCCAGCAGGCGCTGAATAATAAATTCTTTTGTCCAGTTTTCAATCATAGCGTATAAACCAAGGGCGGACAGCAAAGACCATCACAGTTTTGCTGGCAAGTTTATAAATGGGTGATGAATATCCGTCTATAGATCATGTCCATAAGTCGTATTCACAAGCGAGGGTTTGTCCAACATTCATAGCGATAACACCATCACGATAGCAGTAGCAAGTCCTATGATACCGTAACACATTTAGCGGCCATTCTTTTTATAAAAACACGCCAAAAACAAAGCGATCATCACCCCTCATTATGCAACAAAATATCCCAAATAAATAACGCTATGTTGTAATCTTTACTTACAACTTTCTCTATACAATCCTACCGAGCTATGAGCACAATAACCACACTGCACCATAGGGTTTTGGTCGATAAAAACCATCACCGACAGCAGCGCGCTTCTGCCCATTTGCAGCAGCTATCTCATCAGGTAATTCACCGGCGCGTTCTATTTGTCACGGTAATTGATGTTATACTAAAGCGATTATTTTACGCTTTTTGGGCGCATCAATGGCAATCCATCATAAAATAAAGACCGTTACAAAGCCGCTATCACATGGACATCGCCATTTTGATATCAAATCAAGAGGTTAGCGTCGTGTTATCGATGACGCTAATTTGAGAGATTAGCAGGATATTGGCGCACGTATCAGTTGCCGCTTCACGCCTTCTCTCAAAGCGAAAGTTTCATCTAGGCGCTGTATGATTTAATAATCAAGCGGTCTATACCAGTGCTGTATAACCGCATTATTTTGCATAAATGTTGTTTGAATGAATGTTGGATTCTTAGACCCACACTGCCTGACCACATTTTAAATACTATATCGATAGGAAAAATAACAATGTCAAAAGACACTGATAATCCCAATCTAAACCCCTCGAGCGAGGCCAGTCATACCAGCAAGCCGCCAGAGACCGTTACTTTTGCACTGGCACAGTCACACTTTTTGGTCGGTGATATCACTGCCAACGCCGAAAAAATGCGCACCTTAGCGCTGCAAGCACGTGAGCAAGGCGCCGACGTTATCGTCTTTCCAGAGCTGGCCTTATTGGGTTACCCACCACAAGACCTATTGCTGCGCCCAAGCTTGTCAGGCCGCGTCAAAAGCGCGCTATCGACCCTAAGCGATATCGACGACATCGTCATGATTGTCGGCTATCCGCACGTCGATCATCACGGTACCTTCAACTCAGCGGCTATCTTACATAATGGTCATCAAAAAGGCTTTTATCATAAGCAAATTTTGCCAAACTATGGCGTGTTTGACGAGCGCCGCTACTTTGATAAAGGCCGCAATCAAGTGCTGTTTGACTATAAAGGTATCACCATCGGTCTGCTCATCTGCGAAGACTTGTGGGAAAAAGGCCCAGTCGCCGAGCTAAAAAAACAAGGCGCTGATATGATCGTCAGCCTAAACGCCTCACCGTTTGAGATCGAAAAACAAGAAAACCGCAAGACCATGCTGGCCAAGCGCAGCCGCGAAAACGACTTACCTATTATCTATATCAATGCCGTGGGCGGACAAGATGACTTGGTGTTTGATGGCGGCTCGATGGTGATACAAGCAGATGGCAGCGTCGCCCACGAAGCGCCGCGTTTTATGAGCCAATTACTGCTGGCCACTTTAGATGTCAAAACAGCCAAGTTCGACAGCCAAACCAAAGCGCCACTGAGCTTGAGCCGCGAGTCGGAGATGTATCAAGCATTGGTAGTGGGGCTACGTGATTATGTCAATCTTTCTGGATTTTCAGGTGTCATCGTCGGCCTGTCAGGCGGTATCGATTCTGCCTTGACGCTTTGTATCGCGGTCGACGCGCTGGGCGCAGATAAAGTCTATGCAGTGATGATGCCGTACGAATATACCTCACAGATCAGCTTAGAGGACGCGCAAGCACAAGCGCGCCGCTTAAACGTTTCTTATACTGTCTGCCCAATCTTTGATGCAGTGGAAGGTATCCGTCATACGCTAGCGCCACTGTTTAACAAATCGCCTGCTGATACCACCGAAGAAAACATCCAAGCGCGCGCGCGCGGTGTGGTACTGATGGCACTGTCCAACAAGTTTGGTCATCTGGTCATCACCACTGGCAACAAGTCAGAGCTGGCAGTTGGTTACTCAACATTATATGGCGACATGGCAGGCGGTTTTGATGTACTAAAAGACGTCTATAAATCACAAGTATATAAGCTGGCAAGCTACCGTAACCGCCTAGAGGACACGCCTGTGATTCCAGAGCGCGTCATCACACGTCCGCCGTCCGCTGAGCTGCGTCCTGACCAAAAAGACCAAGACAGCCTGCCTGATTATGATGTATTGGACAGCATCTTGATGTCGTATATCGATGAAGACATGGGCTATCAAGAAATCGTCGATAAAGGGTTTGAGGCAGCTATGGTGGCCAAGGTCATCAAGATGGTGGACAACAGCGAATACAAACGCTGTCAGGCTCCTATCGGCACCAAAATCAGCCACAAAGCCTTTGGCCGTGAGCGCCGCTATCCACTGGTCAATAAGTGGTCAATCAAAGGCTAAACGCTCAGCGCTTGCGCCTTTAGCATCTAAGCCTTTACCAACTGATACCAACTTAGATGCAAGAGCAGCGCTTAATACTACTTTACTGCCTTATGATTAGCTGGGTGCTTGCCCAGCTTTTTTGGTTTTTATACATAAGGATTCTATACCCATGCTGTTTTTCTTTTTATGCTAATCCTGCATTATTTTTAATGAACCTTACCTTTTTACCGAGTCTGTCATGAGTTTGCTAACCGCTAGTGTGTTTTTGCTTTTATTACTTGCCTTGAGTGCCTTTGTCTCTGGCGCTGAGATTGCCATTGCTGCTGCTCGCAAGATCAAGCTACAAATCATAGCAAAAGAAGGAGAAGTACGCGCCCTTGATGTGCTACATATGCAAGACAATCCTGGTGGCTTTATCACTGTGGTGCAGGTGGTGTTGAACGCCGTGGCCATCTCCGCAGGTGCTATCGGTGAGTCTGCTATCAGCCCTTATTTTCAATTGGTGGTCAAAAACGAAGCCGTCTCGTCAGTCATCTCCTTTGTCCTCATCACCAGCCTGTTTTCTTTGCTCGCAGACTTGATGCCCAGACGCTTGGCGATGTCCAATGCCGAGGCTTTTGCCGTGCGTTTGGTGCGGCCAATGATGGCGCTGACGTTTATCTTTAAGCCTGTTATTTGGGTGTTTGACGGCGCGGCCAATATGTTGTTTAAGTTTTTTGGTATCTCCACCATTCGTCAAGATGACATCACGCCAGAAGACATCTATGCGGTGATGGATGCTGGTGCCGAGGCAGGCGTGCTCAAAAAACAAGAGCATCATTTGATAGAAAACATCTTTGAGATGCAGGAGCGCACCGTCACCTCAGTGATGAACCCTCGCGAGCATATCGTGTACTTCGATACAAAAATGAGTACCGAACAAATCGTCGAGACGATGATTGAACAGCCGCACAATAAGTTCTTGGTCTGTCATGACGATGATTTAGAACATATCATCGGCTATGTCGAATCTCGTAGTTTTTTGGCGTTGGTACTCAATAAACAAGAAGTCAGCCTCACGGACAAGTCCCTGATAAAACCAGCGCTGTTTGTGCCAGATACCTTATCATTGTTTGAGGTGCTGGAGATGTTTAAATCCACAGGTGCTGACTTTGCCGTCATCGTCAATGAGTATGGCTTGGTGGTGGGCGTCATTACCTTGAGAGATGTCATGAGCATCGTCATGGGCGAGCTTGTGACATTAGAGGAGCAGCCTATCGTTCAGCGCACCGACAACTCATGGCTGATCGATGGTATGACGCCTATCGAAGATGTGGTGCGCGCGCTCGATATCGTCAATCTGCCGCGCAATCAAAACTATGAAACCATCAGCGGCTTTATGATGTATATGCTGCGCAAAATCCCCAAAAAGACCGACTCTATCGAATATGCCAACTATCGTTTTGAGATCATCGCCACCGACAACCTCAAAATCACCCAAATGCTGGTTACCAGACTTGATGAGACAGTATAATTGGAGAATAGTTAGAGAAAAGATAGGACGGCATCTACTCTCGCGACCCAAATATGGCGGTACCCACGCGCACCATCGTCGAGCCATGAGCGATGGCGTCCGCCATGTCCTCACTCATGCCCATGCTCAGCGTATCCCAATGCGCCAAGTCTGGGTGCTTATCTTTAATGCCTTCAAACAACTGCTGGGTACGGGCAAAGGCATTGGTATCTGTCTTGGCAGGGATAATCATCAGTCCGCGCAGTATCAGACGCTCATAGCGCTTCATGGCACTTATTAGCTCAGGCAACTCGGCTGGCAGACAGCCTGACTTACTGTCTTCATCATCAATATTAACCTGCACCAATACGTTCAATGGCGGTAAATCCTCTGGCCGCTGATCATTTAAGCGCTTGGCGATAATGCCGCGCTCGACCGTTTGCACCCAATCAAAATGCTCAGCGATATCACGGGTTTTATTGCGCTGAATACTGCCGATGTAATGCCAAACGATATGCTCAGCGTCAGGTTGACTTTGTAGCTCATTGATTTTTTCGAGCGCCTCTTGTAAGTAGTTTTCGCCAAAGTGGCGCTGACCCTGCTGCGCCAGAGTCGCGATCATCTGTGCAGGTTTGGTTTTGGAGACGGCCAGTAGTGTTACCTGCTCGGCGTGAGAATCCGCTTGCTTACAAGCTACCACCACCTGTGCATGAACACGTTGCCAATTGTCGATTAAGTATTGCTTATCCATAGTGTTTTCGCTGTTGTTATATAGGTTTGTTTATAAGCTTCGCCCGTTGCGGTTAGGTCTAGCAGTTGGGTCTAACATTAAATGTCTCGCTCCCCATCTGCGACCTACAACGCTAGACAAATTTTACATTTTCTTTGGGCAGTAGATGGTTAAATGCCAGCAGTCTTGTTATGATATTGTTACATGGTCTAACATATGCTACTGAATATAAGCGTCATGGTAAAGACAAGATAGGCTGGCGGATCGCTTTATTCAAGGTTATGTTCTGCTGCGCTAGACATGCGCACCACACTATCATTGACTTTTATCATCTTTTGTTTGACCTTTTTTGACTGATAGGACTATCCGATTATGGCTGAAAAAAACACCTTAAGCATCGAAGACTTGTTGCGTTTTACGGTTAAACATAAAGCATCTGATTTACATATTTCAGCCGGTATGCCCGCCATGATTCGTGTCGATGGCGAGATGACGCGCATCAATATGCCAGCGATGACGCATCAAGCGGTGCATCAGCTGATTTATGACATCATGAATGACAAGCAGCGCGCCGATTTTGAGGAGTTTTTTGAGACGGACTTTTCTTTTGAGATTCCCAACCTTGCCCGCTTTCGGGTAAACGCCTTTAATCAAAACCGCGGCGCAGGTGCTGTGTTTCGTACCATTCCCTCTAAGGTCCTAACGATGGAAGATTTGGGCATGAGCGATGTATTCAAACGCGTGTCAGACTTCAAACGCGGCGTGGTGCTGGTGACAGGCCCGACAGGCTCTGGTAAATCCACGACGCTGGCAGCCATGATTGATTATATCAATGAGAGCCGCAAAGAGCATATTTTGACCATCGAAGACCCGATCGAATTTGTCCACGAATCGAAAAAAAGCCTCATCAACCAGCGCGAAGTACACCGCGACACCTTGGGGTTTGAGCCAGCCCTACGCTCGGCACTGCGTGAGGATCCCGACGTTATTTTGGTGGGTGAGCTACGTGACCTTGAGACCATTCGCTTGGCTCTAACGGCAGCTGAGACTGGCCACTTAGTCTTTGGCACCCTGCACACCAGCTCAGCGGCCAAAACCATTGACCGTGTGATTGATGTGTTTCCTGCCGCCGAAAAAGACATGATTCGCGCCATGCTCTCAGAGTCGCTACAGGCAGTCATCTCACAGACCTTGCTGCGCCGTCAAGCAGGTGGCCGTATCGCCGCCCACGAGATCATGCTAGGTACGCCGGCCATCCGTAACCTCATTCGCGAAAACAAAATCGCCCAGATGTATTCGGCGATTCAAACAGGCGCAGGCGACGGTATGATCACCCTTGATCAGACTTTAAAAAACCTCGTGGCCAAAGGCACCATCAGCAAAGACGTGGCGCGCCCTTATGCCAAGCAGCCTGAGACTTTTTTATAGGCGGTAATTTGCCATTAAGACAGCACTGACGCAGTGCTCTGCAGTATCAGCATCACTGCGGACATCACGGATCACATAATTTTAGATATTTTTTTAGGCGATTGACATCGAAAGCGGGTACAACATGGACATTGATAAACTATTGCAGTTAATGATCAATAAAAACGGCTCTGACCTTTTTATTACTGCTGAAGTGGCACCTTCGATGAAGGTGAACGGCAAGATACTGCCTGTGGGTAAGACCCCGCTGACCCCTGCCCAAACTCTAAAACTGGTCCAAAGCGTCATGACGGCCAGTCAGCAGCAAGAGTTTGAAGAGACCAACGAGTGTCAGTTTGCCATCACTGATGAAGCCAAGCAGGCACGGTTTCGGGTCAGCGCGTTTGTACAGCGCGACATGGCTGGGATGATTTTGCGTAAAATTGAAAATAAAATCCCAACCGTCGAAGAGCTGCGCCTGCCACCTGTCCTCAAAGAGCTGGCGATGAAAAAGCGCGGTATCATCCTACTGGTCGGTGCGACAGGTACGGGTAAATCGACGACGCTTGCTGCCATGATCGGCCATCGCAACCAGAACTCGCAAGGCCATATCATTACCATCGAAGACCCGATCGAGTTTGTCCATAAGCATCGCGGCTGTATCATCACCCAGCGCGAGGTCGGTATCGACACCCACTCTTTTGAAGCAGGTTTAAAAAACACCCTGCGCCAAGCCCCTGATGTCATCTTGATTGGTGAGATTCGTAACCGCGAGGTCATGAGCTACGCGATTCAGTATGCTGAGACGGGGCATTTGGTATTTGCCACGCTACACGCCAACAACGCCAACCAAGCCATTGATCGTATTATTCACTTTTTTGAGACCAGCCGTCACAACCAGCTGTTTATGGATTTGTCGCTCAACCTGCAAGCGATCATCGCCCAGCAGCTCATCCCAACACCGGATGGCAAAGGGCGACGCGCGGCGATTGAGATTTTATTGAACTCCCAGCTCATCAGCGACTATATCCGTAAAGGCGAGATTCATGAGATTAAAGATGTGATGAAGCGCTCACGAGAGAGCGGTATGCAGACCTTCGATCAGGCACTGTTTGATTTATATGAAAACGGCGAGATTACCTATAAAGAAGCGATCTTGCATGCTGATTCACCAAACGATTTGCGCCTAAAAATCAAGCTCAGTAGCAAAAACAGCGCCCACCTTTTGGACGAAGGCGCAGACGGTTTGTCGCTAGATATCACATAAGCTTAGCGCTTCAATCAAGCCCGTAAAAAAAGCCCTCATAAAAATCGTGAGGGCTTTTTGCTGCGTGCTAGTATTTGAGTGTTTAAACATTAAACAAATAACAAAACGGTTAAAGGTGATAAAACCTTATCAGACTTTGATAACTTAACCGCTATTATTTGACGCTGTCCTTACATTCTTGATCATCACAAATACCGTATAGCACCAGTGAGTGACCCGATAATTTAAAACCATGCGACTCTGCAACTTTGAGCTGCTCCTCTTCGATAGCTTCATTATGAAACTCGACGATTTTGCCGCAGTGGTCACAGACCAAGTGGTCATGATGCTCTTCTTGGGTGATCTCAAACACCGATAGATTGTTTTCAAAGTTATGACGCTCGACGATGCCCGCTTGTTCAAACTGGGTCAATACTCGATACACCGTGGCCAGCCCCACATCTTCGCCTTGGTCGATCAGCGCCTTGTACACCTCTTCGGCACTCATATGATGCAGCTCTGCATTTTCTAGCAGCTCTAAAATTTTGATACGTGGTAAGGTGACCTTCAACCCTGCTTTGCGTAAATCTTGATTGGTAAAAGAAGCCATAATATCCCTTGTGACTGTGACAGTCTTAGCAAATAAAGAACCAAAAAATAGGAGGTAGATAAGCTAATAAATTACTTTATAAAGCGTGTTTTATCTAAGACATGCCAAACATGCCTTTTGCAATTCATTGATATCTCGCGTATGACCCTTGCTTATCTTTAACGCCTATATGGTCTATCATTTCGCCGGAAATATCAATGCAAGTCCATGAATTTAAAAAACAAATAACCAAATCACCTTGGTAGCGTTTGGTAAATAATGTCGTAAGTGGTAGGCAATTGCAAGTAAATGACGTATCATTTGTTCAAGATAGTCGGCCAGACACCTTATCATTGATGGTGGCCGCACCTAACCCATTTCTTATGAGTCATCTTACCATGATAAAGACATTAACTTTTCGTCCGTTCAGCCCTGCACGCGCATTACGTAACATTATCCTAACCAGTATGCTCAGCGCTACCGTCGCGATGTCCGGCTGCTCTTTACTGAGTGTTTATAAGATTGATTTACCACAAGGCACTGCCATCACCCAAGCTCAAGCACAAAAGCTGCAAGTGGGCATGAACCAAAACCAAGTGCTATACATCCTCGGCAGTCCTGCGATTAAAGATACCCTAGAGCCAAAGCGCTGGGACTATATCTACGACTATCAAGCGGGCACCGAGGGCCAACGCCAAGGCATTGCTGATGTCAAAAATGCCAGCCAGCACCTGATTGTCTACTTTGATGATAATGGTTTGGTCAGCCGCATCGAGGGTATAGAGAGCTTGCCTGCGTCATAACATGAAGGCTGACAAGCCGCTAGCTTCGTGATTTGTTTTTGCGCTGAGACATCGGATCAGCGCTCAAACTACGATAGACTTCGATACGATCAAAAGGCTGCAAGCAATAGCTAAGCGGCTGTTTTTTTGCATAGACACCCACATGCCAGCGCTTCGCCATTGGGGTTGCCACCTCCGCCATCTCCTCGCACCACGCGGCCAAAGCGGCAAACTGCGTCAGCCACCCTGCTTGCGATAGCGCTTCATACAGCGTGGTATCAGGGCGCACCTGTAGTGACTGGTAGTGCTGACGCGTGGCATCCTCGGCATAGGCCAGATATACGGTGATAGCGTCGTTATTTAGCTCAGCCACTGTAGCACCCAACCCAGTAATGCCAATATCAGAGCCAGTGGTACCACCAACCGTATCGCCACGCGCCACAAGTTATAAAACCCTTCACTACCGAAATTAAGCGACTTGCGCAAATGACTGATTTTCATTTGCCATCCCGCAAATATCGATAGGAGCAGCACCGCGACACTACTGATAATGACCAAGATATCAACCAACCAAGTGGCAGGAATCACAACGGCCAACGCCAATGCCACCACCAAAGTGATCGCCAAGCTCACCACCAGCCCAAACTTATGCGCCAGCTGCTGGGTACTATAGTGCAGCAAATAACTGACAACGAATAGCACCCCCACCCAATACAATAGCTGAGCGATAGGCGGCAATGCCATGCCACTGACAAACAAAGCCATCATCCCGACCAGCAGTTGCAGTATCCAAATCGGTAGCACCAGCTTGGTCGCACGTGGCTCGGCGGCCAGACGGCTACGAGCAGGTTTTTGGGCGTTGTGATTGTCCACACCGACGGCTGTCACTGACTGCTTGCTAGCCAAGCTTTGACCGAACCAATACAGCCCCGTACCCGCCCCCACACTGACCAGCGCCAAGGCAACCGCGCGCGCCCACTCGCCTAAGCTTACTTCTGTCATGGCAAAGTCAATATTTGGCAGTCCATTGACCGCACCCAGCAGTAGCCCCGCGACCATCAGCCCCAGACCAATCGGTAACGGCGCGACACCCACTAAGCTCAGCAATACAGCGATGACCATCAGACCTGCCGCCATTGCAAAGCTCGGTAGCGCAGGCGCGCTATCAAGCGCCGTCAAAGCCGCTAAGATACCTGTACTAGCGCCCGAGATGACCAGCGCAGCGATGACAATCGACACCAGCGCCGCAAGCCAACCAAAACTGCGCCATATCGGACTGGCATCCGCCTCGCGGGTCAGCTTTTGCATACCAGCCAGTGGCGCATCGACGCTCCGATACGCCAGCGCTATCTCTGCATACACCACAGGCAGCGATACCAATACCATCGCCAGCAGCCACAATAGCCAAAAATCTATCTCACCGACTGAAGCAGGGGCAAACCAGCGAAACAACAGTAACGGCAGCAAGGCAGCAATGAAGTAAGAAGCATAACGGATCATCATAATCTAAATCCAAATGAGCTAGGGCGTGTCATCTTTTATGTCATTGACTATATAGCTAAGGTGCAAAACACTGAGCTTGCAACAACAGATCTTAAAACAACGAAGCTTTAAACAGGCAAGCTTTCATGATAGTAAGCCCACAATCGATCGCAACAGGCTAATTGACGACACGCGCTTAAGTGAGGAACAGTAATTTATCACGATACAACATCATGACATAAAGATAAGCCTCGATGAGGGGTTGTATCTTTATAAGGTCATGATAGTGATAATATAAGGGAGCAGCAGTTATAAAAAAACCCCGAAATCGGGGTTTAATCATTAAATAATGCTTCATTATCACATAATAACGACTGGCTATCAGGCACCCATCAGCAAATCAACGGACAACCGCGCTCTGTGGCCTATGCCGTGATTGCTACAGATTAGTGAACGGCACTGATGTAGTCTGATAGGATACGAATATCACGATCTGATAGCTTCGATGCTACCGTCTGCATCATACCCATCTCGCCTTCTTTGGCAGCGTCGTTGATACGTTTTTGCTCATCGCTATCGATATCATCGGCGCGGCCTGCGGCGCGGAACAGTTTTAGCTGAGTTGAGATATACTCGGCATGCTGGCCACCTAAGCGCGGAAATGCTGCCCACTCGTTACCAGCGGCATCTGGACCATGACAGCCTGCACAGCCGATCACGCCGCGCGACTTATCACCACCCAAATAGAGTTTGGTGGCTTCTTGGTTGGTCGCAGGATTACCAAAACCAACACCCCAAGGAGCTTGGCTGGCATAATAACCTGCCACATTGGCTAGGTCTTGCTGAGATAAGTTGGCGACTTGCGACTGCATGATGCCATTCTTACGATAGCCTGTTTTAAACTCGACCAACTGCTTATAGAGGTATTTTACGTTTTGGCCACCCAAGTTAGGCTGCGCAGGGACAACGCTAACACCATCAACACCGTGACAAGCAGCGCAGACGGTCTCTGCAATTTTCTTGCCTGCATCGACGTCATGCTCAGGAACAATAATAGCAGCTTGTACGCTGAAACTTGCAACGCATAAGCTGGCAGCAGCGATTAACTTTTTCATTGATACAAATCCTACTAACTCGGTGTAAGCATTATTTAGAGTGATTGTACTGATAAGATACCTGATACCGACCGCCCTATAATCAGCGAGGCAAGTATATAATTTAAGGTCTTGGCCACAAGCAATCTGAAAGTACTTACTAACATCAGGGTTTATTTTCGATTATTATAGCAAGACTTTGTAGCATTTGCCTACTTAATCGTCACATCCACCAGTTTTTCTAATAGGCTTATTATGCTGCTTGCAAAAAAATAAAAGCGCTTTCGGGCAATAAAACCCAGCGCTTTAGATGGCATGACTTATTGATTTTCTACTGATTATTTGCTCATATACTCGATCAGCTGACGGTAATCATCATCACTGCAGCTGTCACAGAGTCCGCCCGCTGGCATCTGCGTCATGCCACCTTTTACTGAGTTTATCAAGGTCGTCATGCTCTTTTGTTTGATG
Organism: Psychrobacter sp. Rd 27.2; assembly: GCF_001921755.1. Taxonomy (NCBI): domain Bacteria; kingdom Pseudomonadati; phylum Pseudomonadota; class Gammaproteobacteria; order Moraxellales; family Moraxellaceae; genus Psychrobacter; species Psychrobacter sp. Rd 27.2. The sequence continues at coordinate 60,068 of NZ_MRYB01000007.1, forward strand.
AGCTGCTGCCATTTGGCGCTGTCGCCTTTTTTGATGGCATTGAGTGCGCCACTATCGTGACAGGCTGCACATGAGTTATTATAGGTCGCTGCGATATCAGCAGCAGCGCCCGTTATCATCGTGCTGCTTAAGATGAGCGCCGCCGCGCCGCTTATGAGTACACGCTGAACACGGTCAAAAAGTGTGGTGATTGAAAACATTGAACACCTCCTTTGGATATGACATTCGTTTAGTCTATTTTTTGATTAAACGTGTGTCGCCAACTATCTCTTAGCAAATATTGTAACAATGTATGTCATACAAATACAGATAAATATAGTTTGGCTTTGGTAACCTAATGATGACTGGTATCACTACCATGATAGCCTGCGATATGTGAGTGCCTGTGATATTTATATGATATTAATTGCCGTTATTTCAATAAGTAAGCGGACGAATAGTATAGAATAAGCAATTATTAAGTCGTCTGCCATGCCGACTGCTATAAACGTTATGTGACGCTTATGCCCTACTGTCGCCTCTCGCTGGTCTAAACGACGCAACGCCTTACCACTGTATCCAATTTTTTTAAGATTAATGAGTCACTTATGAGCACCCCGTTTACCGATGCCGCCACCGACCAAGCCTTATTTAACACCAAGTCTCGTCAAAAAATTCAACAAACCGCCTTTATGATGTCAGCGCCGACTTTTCGCCTTTGTCCTGCCGATATGGGCTTAGAGGTCGCCTTTGCAGGCCGTTCAAACGCGGGCAAATCCTCTGCCATCAACGCGCTGACCAACCAGCGCCAACTGGCACGCTCGTCCAAAACCCCTGGTCGTACGCAAATGATCAACTTTTTTAGCGTCGGTGATAGCGACAGACGACTGGTCGACTTACCAGGTTATGGCTACGCCGCTGTCCCTTTAGAGATGAAAAAAGAATGGCAGGTTGAGCTAGAAGAATATCTGGTATCGCGCTCAAGCCTTGCAGGGCTAGTGCTGATGACAGACATCCGTCATCCGCTTAAGTTTTTTGATGAGCAAATGCTGCATTGGGCCAAAGATGGAGATTTACCCGTACACATCTTGCTTACCAAAGCAGACAAGCTAAAATACGGCGCCGCCAAAAACGCCCTGCTCAATACCCGAAAAAGACTAAAAAAACTGGGGCTAACCTGTAGCATTCAGCTGTTTTCTGCCTTGCGCAAAGAAGGGTTAGAGGAGCTGGCTGGCGTGATGGGCAAATGGTATGAATATCAGCTCGATGGCGATAAAATCATTGAAACTGGCCTCAGTGAGTCTGCCGACACTCAAGTTGGCGAGACGACGACAGCTGTAGAAGGGAGTGATGCAAAAGACGGCGCTAAATAAGCGGCGCCACGCGGAAAAGCGGCGTGCTAGGGCGTGTCTTTATTTCAAAAATGGTGATAAAAATAAGATAAATTGCGGTCAAACAAGGAAAGTAGCACCGTGAATATCGGGATATTGGTCAGCTGTTTGACGACGGTTGGCAAAATTTGGCCACTTTTAGCCCATTTAGATAACTATAGTCGATGCACTCTAAAAAGCGCATAGCGCTACTGGGATGAATTTTGCTCAGCCTCTGGGAACGCAGCACGCAAGTAAAATTTATACCAGTAGCGCGTTTAAATTTATATAACAGTTTTATTTTCAACTGACTATAGCGAGTGACTTGAAGACACGCCCTCGCCACATAATAGCGCCATTAATGCTTGCGGCGTCTCAACCTGATAGGTAGGCTGCTGTGCGGCAAGCTCTGCCGCTGATGCTGTACCATAATTAACCGCAATACTACTCATACCCAGCTGCGTCGCCATCTCAATATCATAGACGCTATCACCGACAAAAACAGCGTCGGCGATACCCTGCTGAGTAGCCTGTAATATATCAATGAGCATCTGCGGATCAGGTTTTGAGCCTGCTTCATCAGCACAGCGGGTCATCACAAAATACTGATGACTGCTCGAGGCTGCAAGCACCCGATCTAGACCTTTTCGTTTTTTGCCTGTGGCTACAGCCAGCTGTTTGCCTTGACGCTGTAGCGTTTGTAGCATGCTTTCTATCGGGGCAAACAGCGGCGTGCGGTGGCTATTGGCGATATAGTACTCAGCATAGCTTTGCTGAATGCCCTGCTTTTGTAAATCGCTGGCCTGCGGATATAAAATATCAATGCCATTCATCAGGCTAAGACCGATGATATCTTGCACAGCCTTATCTGTCGTTTGAAACCCGTGCGCCTCCCCTGCCACATGCATGGCCTCCACGATTAAACCCACCGAATCCATCAAGGTGCCGTCCCAATCAAAGATAATCAGCGTTTTATCGGCCAGATTATGCGGGTTGGATACGTGAGAGCTGGCTTCGGCAATAGCAATACTGGCAGCAGATTGTGGACTCATAAATAAACCTTGATAACTGTTAAGACTTGACGACCTTTAAAACTTGATAAGCTGACGTGTGACTTGATGACTTTTATGAATAACGACGATACATGGCAAGTGTCAATACAAAAACGTCACGGCGACTTATCAAAAATAAGCGGGCGTGACGTTTAGCGCACGTATTCGACTTTATCGTCCGTCCTTAGCGCGTGTTGAACAGTCACAAGAAGATAGACACACTGTCATCATACGCGAGAGTGGAACAAGACTAATGGGACAATACTAATCAGGTAATGTGCTCTGCTCAGGGAGCCAGTCGGCCATGTCTTCTGGTAGCGGCGCGGTGATACTCTTATAGCCTGGGATATCCAAACGCCACGCGTGCAAGCACAGACGATGGACGCCTGATTTGTCGTGTACGTTATATTTATCATCGCCCAAGATGGCGTGACCGATATGCGCTAAGTGTACACGAATCTGATGGGTGCGCCCAGTGAGCGGCTTGGCTTCAATCAAGCTCACAGGCTGATCGGCCAGCATAAAACGCTCATGAATGATAATGTCTGTCTGGCTGTCTTTGGCTTGCGGGTCTTGGCTATCTACCTTGACACGGCGCTCACCATTAGCAAGCGTATAGCGTAACAATGGCGCATCGATACGTTGCTCACCCATCACAGGCTGGCCTTTGGCGATACACAGATAGTGCTTTTGGATGGTTTTATCCACCAGATGCTGCTGCAAGGCTTTTAGCGTTGAGCGTTTTTTAGAGATCATCAGCAAGCCTGAGGTATCCTTGTCGATACGGTGCACCAGCTCCAGATATTTTTTGCCAGTGACTTCACGCATGGCCTCGATGACACCAAAGTCCAACCCGCTACCACCATGCACCGCAATGCCCGAAGGCTTGTTTAGCACCAACATACCCTCATCTTCATACACCACTCGTGCCAGCAAGCTATTGGCAAACTCGGTGCTGATGATGGGCTTTTCGCGCGTCGCCAGCTGAATGGGCGCGATACGCACGACGTCTTCACGCTGGACTCTATCATGTGCTTTACAGCGTTTATTATTAACACGCACTTCATCCGAGCGAATCATTTTGTAGATGTGCGATTTTGGCAGACCCTTTAGGCGGTTGAGCAAAAAATTATCCAAACGCTGGTCATGCTGATGGCGCGTTACCTCTAGATAATTGACTCTGGCAAAGTTGCTGATTTCATCATCAGCGCTTTGCGGGCGTGTTTTGCTATTGAAAATAGCAGGCGCTTCGTGGATCGGCGCGTCATCGGTCGTTTTTGAGTTTGTCATTTTTCGTTAGGTATTTACACAAAGATTTGCTATAGTTTAGCATGTTGAGCGCCAATTAAGCAGAAGCTGCGCAATAATCATTATTGCAAAAGATTGCCTAACGCTATTTTGCCAATCACGGCTTTATGAGTGATTGCCCAAGCGCAGTTAGCAATGCCTCTGCCAAGATGGGCCGTCTCATCTGATTTTAGGGTGCATAAACTGAGTAAAGCTGTTTTTATAGACATCGCTTCTCAGACCGCCCCATAAATTGTAAACGCGGCATGAATGCTTCTTTTTTGATAAAAGCAAGTTTCTTTACCGCATGGCTATTTGTATGATAAAACTGATAGTGATACAAAATACCATTGCGTGAATAATGCTGGCAAAACGCCTATTTATTGACCATTTACCCCATAACACTGATTTACTACCCGCATAATCACGACTGTTTTTGATAACACATTATCAACGTCTTTTATGTGAGGCAGCCGAGCAAGTATGGGACGTTTTACCTTAGCATCGAGACAGATATCGATAGCCGCCTTAGTATCGGTGGTCAAACAGATGACAATAAAGACATAGACATAAACCGTGCCGATAAGCCGGTCATTTACTCTGTTTGCCAAGTACGCCCCGCCGATGACTGATGCGACCATAGCTAACAAAACGCCCAAGATATGATTGACGTAATCGCAAAAGAACGAAAAATAAAGCAAGACCCATTGTTTTACCTGATCTAACAGATGCTGCATCGCGCTATTTTTTTATAATAGTATTGATGACAGCGGTTATTGCTAGACTTTGAGGATGCATAGCAACAACACAGCGCCTTTTTTAGGATCAGTATTTTTAGAGCTGTCGCTAAGGCTTGCCCACTCTCACAAAGTGTGCGGTCATAATGACCCTAAAAACCACTGACCAAAAACTTACCTAAGACGCTGATGCATAATAGATGTTTAGAACAATCTGCGTTTGCATGGTTTGACATAGCTTGTTTGATATGGCTTGTCTGACACTGCTGGCCTCTTTAGATCACCGTAAAGCAGCCCTTGAGGCTGATTGCTTATGTTCTCCGGTCACCATATCTGCCGCCGATGTCGCCATTTGCAGCACTTGCCGGCACCTCCTAAAGTCCAAGCTTAGTCGTCGTTATGCGTACTCATAGGATAAAATATGAAACGCATTTTGATCAACGCCACTCAAAACGAAGAAATTCGCGTCGCCCTTTGTAAAGGCAACCATCTATACGATTTTGATCTAGAAAACCGCACCCGCGAACAAAAAAAATCCAACATTTATAAAGGTCATGTGACCCGTGTCGAGCCATCGCTTGAAGCGGTGTTTGTCGAATATGGCTCACAGCGTCAGGGCTTTTTGCCGATTCGTGAAATCTCTGCTGAGTATCTAAGCGGCAACCCACGTGATGAAAACATCAAAAAGCTCATCAAAGAAGGCGACGAGCTAATCGTTCAGGTCGAAAAAGAAGAGCGCGGCAACAAAGGCGCAGCCCTATCGACTTATGTATCACTCGCTGGCCGTTATTTGGTATTGATGCCCAACAACCCTCGTGGCGGCGGTATCTCCCGCCAAATATCAGGCAAACTGCGTGAAGACATGAAGCGCATGCTAGGCAATCTTGACTTGCCAAAAGGCATGAGTGTCATCATCCGCACCGCTGGTATCGGTAAAACCCAAGAAGACTTGCAGCACGATCTCAATCACTTGCTCAACATCTGGCAAGCCATCCAAGAACAGAATAAAAAATACCCATCACCGCGTCTGGTGCATCAAGAAGCTGGCGTGGTCACCCGTGCCGTGCGTGACTATCTGCGCGACGATATCGCTGAGATTTGGATCGATAACGAAAACGCCTATATCGAAGCGGCAGGTTTTATCGATGCAGTAATGCCAAAACAGGCTGAAAAGCTCCGCAAATACACCGATTATGAACCAATGTTTTCGCGCTTCAATATCGAAAAGCAAATCGAGACGGCCTATCAGCGCGAAGTGCGCTTGCCCTCAGGTGGCTCTATCGTCATTGACCAAACCGAAGCGCTGGTCTCTATCGATATCAACTCCGCCAAATCAACCAAAGGCTCAGACGTCGCCGAAACCGCCTACCACACCAATCTAGAGGCCGCTGACGAGATTGCCCGTCAGCTACGCCTACGTGATATGGGCGGCTTGATTGTCATTGATTTTATTGACATGAATGACAATAAGCATCAAAAAGAGGTCGAAAAACGCCTGATTGATGCGACCAAATACGACCGCGCCCGCGTGCAGTTCGGTGATATCTCTAAATTTGGCTTGATGGAGATGAGCCGTCAGCGCTTGCGTCCGTCACTTGAAGAATCAACCGGCTATATCTGCCCGCGCTGTCATGGTAACGGTATGATTCGTGATTTGCGCTCATTGTCATTGTCAATCATGCGTCAAATCGAGCAGATCGCCCTAAAAGAGCGTCAAGGTGAAGTACAGGCCGAAGTACCGACCGATATCGCGGCGTTTTTGTTAAACGAAAAACGCGACAGCTTGGTTTATCTCGAGCAAGACAGCGGTACGCGTATCACCATCTTGCCGCACGCGCATCTTGAGTCACCAAACTTTAAGCTGCATTTCAACCGCGACGGTTTTGCCCCATCCAGCTACGAGCGTATCACTGATACCCAGCAGCAAGAGTATAGCGATCTTGGCTACGACGTTGACTGGCAAACGGCGGACAACGAACGCCCTGAGCAGCAGCCAACGCGTCAGCCGCGCCAAAGCAGCGACAAAAGCGCAGCACAGAAAAACAAAATCCGCGCCCAAGCACCGTCAAACGCTCCTGCACAAGCGCAAAACAACAGCGCGCAGCAAAGCGAACGCCATCAAAAAGACCGTCATCAAAAAGATCGTCATCAAAACAACAGCACCAACACCGCGACGCGCGCGCCGCAAGCGGATAAGCCTCAACCAGCAGCCACGCCGTCAGCGAGTGTGACCGCCGCCCAGCCGCAAGCCGTTGCTTGGCTATCCAACCTGTTTGCTCAGGCACCGCAAGCATCAACCACGCCTACCGTGAGCAGCCGTGATGCTGCCGAGGCAATCGAAGCCTTGGTCAACACTGGCGCACAAAGCTTAGGCGCTTTTGGTCAAATCGATAACAGCGCGCTTAGTACCGAAAGCCGTACCGCGAGCACCGAGCAAACCTCGCAAGCCCCTGAGCAGCAGACCGATGGCGAATCAGACAGCGCCAACCGCCAGCAACCGCGTCGCAGCTCAGACAATAAAAACGAAGAGAGCAACGACGACAGAAGAAGACGCAAATCACGTAAGTCTCGCTCTGCTAAGCCGCGTCAACGCAAAGAGCAAAATGGCGAGAGCAATCAAAACGCAAGCGCTGATACCCAAAGCAGCTCAGAGGCCGCCGAAAGCACAAACGAGCAGCCAAATAAACGTCAGCAAGACAATAGACGTAGCAGTGAGCGCAGTCGCAACAATCGCCAAGACAACGGCCGCGATACTGGCGAGCGTCATAATACGGATAGCAGCACCAGTGAGCATAAGGCAGCAGACGAGCAGCCGCTCAATAAACGTAAGTCGCACAGCCAACGCGGCTCACGCGGCAAGCTAGAACGCGGTGAGACGCTTACCTCTGATAGCGTCAAGCAGTCCTCTGGCAAAAACGGCGAAGCACACACCAGCAAACAAGCCGCGAACACGCGCCGTAACCAAGACCCGAACGAGGTCATGCTGCAGGTTAACGAAGCTCCAGCAGTGCTAAAATCGCCAGAAGTGGTGCACCTATCCTTAGATGATAGCAAGCCGGCCTCTGCCAAACGCTCATCTGCTGACAAGCCCCATTCAGCAAATGACAGTACAGCAAACGACACTGCGAGTAAAAAAGACGCTGGTCAAGCAGCTACGGCTAAAAGCGATTCACAAAAATCGCCTGCCGATAAGCAGTCAGCAAATAGCCAAAGCGTCGAGAAGTCTGGTAAAAATGACACTACGGCGCAGGCAGATACCAGCGGTGATAAAGCGGCGCGCAGCAAAGCGGTAACCGCTAACGAGCAGGCAACTGCTAAACAGCCGACCGCCGACGAGCCATCAGCTGCGAATAGCCCTGCTACGCGTCCGGCTTCAGAGCCAGCTTCGGCTGATCGCGCTACTGCCACCAAGTCGCAGGACACCGCGGCAAACACAGGTGACCGTGACACCGGCAATGCAAATAGCAGCGCTGCAAAACAGACGCACGCCACTGCCAAAGGCACACAGAGCATAAGTGCCCAAAGCAGCCCTACTGCGGATAAAACCGATGCGGACGTTGGCGCAGCACCCTTGCTCACGCATGATGCCTTGTTTGCCAACCGTTACGTCACCGCTCAGAAGTTTGGACAGGCCAGTAACGACCCACGTGTCGTGCGTCGTCAGCAGGCACAGCCCACTCAGCAGCCAGCGGTAGAATCGGCAACACCTGTACCAACGGTGCGCGGTAGCGTTGGTGACTTTGTGCGTCAAGCACTCACCGATGCCGAGAGCCGTCTAAAAAATGACGGTGTGATCCGCTGCTTTATCGCAGCTATCGAAGCGCACTCACAGCAAGCAAAATCTGCTGACACCGCGCAAGCACATCTGCCAGTTGCTGACGCTCAGGCTCGAGACTTTGACTTTAGCAACTATGGCTACCAGCCATTGGCGGCAGACTATCTGGCGCGCTTTGAGGCGATGACTCAGGCCGTTAGTCAGTTTGCTACCACCCAAGGCAAAACAGCAGTCGCGCCGCGAGCGATCGGCAAACGCGCTAGCAACGACCCACGTGGTCAGCATCCTGATTATCAGGCAGACGAGGTGGACGCTCATGATGTCGATGCGACTGCCCTAGCCAATCAGGCACAGGCAGACGATGTCAGCACTGAAAGTGAGCAGCTGCTAAAAGCCGATAAAAACGTGGCGCCTGCCACTAACCCATCAGCTGATCATGTTGATAATACCGATAGTGCTGACAATACTGACACTCGCACAAAGACGGCTGAGTCTGACAGCGAAGCCGCCAAGCAAGGCGATACATCTGAATCAGAGGCTCCGTCTAAAGACGCAGACAAAGGCGCAGAAAAGGAAGACAGCCAAGCTGCTAAGTCTAAAACCACGATCGCCAGTTATAAAAACATGATTGAAAATGTGGCCGAGCAGTTATTGCCACAGACTGGCATGTTTAACTTGACCACGCCCAAGGTTCCTAAGGCGCGCAGTCGCAAGCCGAAGACTGAGCACAAAAAGCCGACACAAGCTGAAAAGCCAGACGCTGAGGATGCCGATAAGCAAGCAGACAGTTAATCACCGTCGCTTGTACTATTAAATCACTTGTATTACCGCTTGTATTATTAAAAACAGTACAAGCATAAATACTCAAAAGCCCCGATAGTTCACTATCGGGGCTTTTATTTTGCTTCATTTTGCTGAGTAATGCGTTATCTGTTTAGCGCTTTTCATTCAAGCTCAGTGCGTCGCTGATTTTGTATCGTCGTCGCGCATTTTGCCAACGATAGTAAAAATCCCAACGATAACAGCACCAATAATAAAACCGATGACCCCATTTAAGATAGCAGTGGTCACGCTCTCAAAGATACCCGTCAAATGGGCGATGTCCTCGACACCGTGATCCAAAAAGCCAATGCCATGAACCAAGATACCACCACCGACCAAAAACATCGCTAAAGTACCGGCGATAGAGAGAAACTTCATCAGTTTTGGCGCGGCAGCAAACATCACTTTTCCAAGTTTTTGTTTAAAATTGCCTTCTTGCTCCATCAAATGCAAACCAGCATCATCTATCTTGACGATACCTGCCACCAGCCCATAAATACCAATGGTGATAGCGATGGCAAGGATGGACAGTACTAGGCTGCGCTCCAACAACGTGGCGCTCGCTGTCGACCCTAGGGCAATAACGATAATCTCAGCCGATAAAATAAAATCGGTCCGTATCGCCCCTTTGATTTTGTCTTTTTCAAAAGCGACTAAGTCCACGGTTTCATCGGCATTGGCCTGCCGGCGAGCGTTTTGCTCTTCATCATGCGGCAAAGCATGCGGCCAAAATCGATGAATGACTTTCTCTGCACCTTCATAAACCAAAAACAACCCGCCACACATCAATAAAAATGTCACTAAAGGCGGGTAAATAGCACTAATAATAAGGGCTGCTGGGACTAATATTAGCTTATTGACAAAAGAGCCTTTGGCGACCGCCCAAACTACTGGTAGCTCGCGGTTGGCCTTGACCCCCGTGACTTGCTCTGCGTTTAGCGCCAAATCATCGCCCAGCACCCCCGCGGTTTTTTTGGCCGCGACTTTGGTCATGACGGAGACGTCATCCAATATCACACTGATATCATCGAGTAGGGTTAATAAACTGGCACCTGCCATGTGGGCTCCTTAACGCAATCATTGAAGTGAGTGATTGAAATAAATAATATTAAAGGGATATATACAAAGAATTTATATAAATTTTTAGCAAAAACAATGCCATTAGCAGTAGACTATCTGATCGAACATCACAATCAGACATCATAACCAGAGGTTGCGGCTCAGCACGGTAGCTAAACATTGATAGTAACTAGCCAAGCTTTGATATTACATAGTACAAATGTATCTTGTTTTTTGAATTTAGGTGTATAAACGTTATGTTTTTCAACACCGCGATGACGTCATTTTAGATATCATCAGCCCTAAATAAAACGGACATAACAACTACTATGTGCCATGTGCTGCTGGTGTTTATTTAGCGCCGTATCTGTCGGCGGCGGTACAGCACGCCAGGAAAGCGCCATTATAGAAGTATATAAGACTGCCGTACCTGACCATCGCTAGGTCTGCTCAGCGATGGCTATTATTTATCATAAATATGTTAAGATAAGCGGCATTATCAAGTGGGGACGTTTCTCGTTTGAGAGAAAAACCCCTTTATATTGAACCCTTTAACTCTCATTGATAAGCGCTATATCCACGATCACAGTCTGGCATGATGGCGGCGGTTTTCTCACGTTGCCCCATACTGCACGCGATAGCGTTTATTTGTTTTATGCCGACGCATTTATGATTAGGCGCAATGCCTACAGGAAACCTATATGTCATCCTCCATCACCCAAAAAGCCCACACTGTCATTGGATTTCGCAAAACCCGCCTATCACGCTTTATGATGGGGGCGTTATTGGTCGCCATTGCTGCTGGCTGCTCAAACAATGCCGCCGATGCTACCAGCAACACCGGCGTGGTCAATAGCACTCAGGCAAATACCAAGACGGTATCGGCAGAGAGTGATGCAGCGGTGGTCAGCGCGTTGCAAGAAAACCTAAAAACCTCGGGGATTGAGGAGACTATCCTCTCAGCCGTACCGACAGATATGGACGGTATCTATTGGGCGACTGCTGAAGGGCTGCCGTCTTTTTTTACGGATAAGTCGGGCAAGCACATCATTCAAGGTCAAATCATCGCGGTCGGTGACGGCGCGCCGGTCGATATCAGCGCTGCATTGGTGGCCAATACCGCCCAAAAAGCATTGCAAGCAGTCGATAAAGATGAGCTGATTATTTACCCAGCCAAGGGTGAGACCAAAGCGGTGGTTTACTCGTTTACCGATGCCGACTGCCCTTATTGCACCAAGCTGCATGAAGAGATGGCGGATATCAATGCGCGCGGTATCGAAGTGCGTTATTTGGCGTGGCCTCGTAGCCAAGCATCGGTACCCAAAATGGAGGCAATCTGGTGCAGCCAAGATCGCCATGCTGCTATGAATCAAGCAAAAATGGGCGCCAATGTGCAAGCACCTAGCTGCGAGAACCCAGTCGCAGCGCATATGGCATTAGGCGCAAGATTGGGCGTGCGCGGTACGCCAGCTATCTTTACGGAGTCTGGCCAGCAAATCGGTGGCTATCTGCCGGCTGAGCAGCTGGCACAAACAGCGATTGACGCCAGCTAGCACGCTGCTGTCATATCATTGACTTTGGCGACAGTCAGTTTGGGTAGACGTCACAACTGCATGTCGGTATGATACGATGAAGCGTCATAAAAAATCAGCAACACAACCGTAGTGTAAACATCAATGTGAGTCTTTTTTATTCAACGATAATGATGCCTTGATAACCCTATCACAAACGACATTTGCGCCCACCGTATGCTCGATACGACCAGCGCATTTATCTGATAGCAGTGTTATGCTGGGCGTCTTATATTTAACCTCTTGAGGATACTGTGAGTCATTCCATCAAACTAGCGATACTTGGTCTAGGCACCGTCGGAACGGGCGTAATCAACCTAATCAATGACAATTTAGATGAGCTAAAACGCCGCAGCGGCCAAGACATTACCATTACCGAAGTGGGTACGCGCCGTCATCGTGATGATATTGATCCCAATATTATGCAAAGCAGTGACTTGATGGCAATTGCGGCAAGCGACAATGTCGACATCGTGATCGAGGTGATCGGCGGCACCACACTCGCCCGCGAAGTCATTATGCATGCCATCAAAAACGGTAAGCATGTGGTCACCGCAAACAAAGCCTTACTCGCCGAACACGGCAATGAGATCTTTGCTTTTGCAGAAGAACACCATGTCCATGTGGCATACGAGGCAGCAGTCGCAGGCGGTATTCCAATCATCAAAGTGATGCGTGAAGCCTTGGCAGCCAATAAAGTAGAGTGGCTGGCCGGCATCATCAACGGCACGGGCAACTTTATCATGACAGAAATGCGTGATAAGGGTCGTCCGTTTGCTGATGTACTGAGCGAAGCCCAAGCATTAGGATATGCCGAAGCCGACCCAACGTTCGATGTCGAGGGTATCGATGCGGCGCATAAACTGGCCTTACTGGCCTCTATTGCCTTTGGCATCCCGCTACAGTTTGATAAGGTCTATTGCGAAGGCATCACAGATATCACCTTACAAGACGTCAACTATGCCGAAGAGCTGGGCTATCGTATCAAACATTTAGGCTTTGCGGTGCGCCGTGATGGCACAGGCGACGATGCTGCGACTGGTATCGAGCTGCGCGTCCATCCGACCCTCATCCCGCAAGACGCTCTTTTGGCCAATGTCAATGGCGTAAAAAATGCAGTCTTGGTCAATTCACACCCACTCGGGCAGACCTTGTACTGCGGTGATGGTGCCGGTGCAGGCGCGACCGCGTCGGCGGTGATGGCTGATGTCATGGATTTGGTACGTGTGTTAGGTAGCAAGGATGCCGATGATACAAGCAACAACGGTCACCATGTGCCGCACCTCGCGTTTATCCCTGAGCAGTTATCTGACACACCAATCCTACGCGCTGAGCAGATGACCACGGGTTACTACTTGCGCGTCCATGCTTATGATAGCCCAGGAGTGCTGGCCGATATCACGCGTATCCTCAGCGATGCAGGTATCAATATCGATGCGATTTTGCAAAAACCGGCGCACAAGGTTGGTCAGGTGCCTGTCATTATCTTGACGCTGCCTGTGGTTGAGAGCCGCATGAATCTGGCCATCGAAAAAATCGAAAAACTAGACACAATTACTGATAAAGTAGTACGCATTCGCCTAGATGAGCTAGCGTAAACAACAGCAAGATGGATAGCTGCTAGCCTGTCAGCGTTTGGCCAAAAAGTGCCACACGTTCATTTAAATACGTAAAAAGGAATAATAACGATGTCAAATGATGCAATTGTGATTTTAAACGGTGCCCGTACTCCTATGGGCGGTTTTCAAGGCTCGCTAAAAGATGTGAGCGCAACCGAGCTTGGCGGGGCGGCGATCAAAGCCGCTGTCGAGCGCTCAGGTGTCGATGTCGACAGTATTGATGAAGTCATTATGGGCTGTATTTTGACAGCAGGCTTAGGTCAGGGTCCTGCCCGCCAAGCGATGCGCAACGCCGGCTTGTCTGATGCGACGGGCGCGGTCACTATCAATAAACTGTGCGGCTCAGGCCTAAAAGCGGTCATGCAGGCTCACGATGGCATCAAAGCGGGCAGCTTTAAGGTCGCAGTCGCAGGTGGTATGGAGTCGATGACCAACGCTCCTTATATCATGCCAGGCTCGCGCGCAGGCTACCGTATGGGGCACAAAGAAGTCAAAGACCATATGTTTTTAGACGGTTTAGAAGACGCAGAAACGGGCAAGCTGATGGGCATGTTTGCCCAAGAAATGGCTGACGAAAAAGGCTATACACGCGAGCAAATGGACGAGTTTGCCATCGAATCGCTCAATCGTGCGCTGACAGCAATCAAAGACGATCACTTCAAAGACGAGATCGAACCCGTTACTTTTAAAACCCGCAAGGGCGAGCAAACGGTCGATACCGATGAGCAGCCAGGTCTTGCCAACGCCGAGCGCATCCCTACCCTGCGCCCAGCATTTGCCAAAGACGGTACCATCACCGCCGCAAACGCCAGCTCAATCTCAGACGGTGCAGCAGCAGTCGTGTTGATGAAAGAATCACAAGCCAAAGAAGAAGGTCGTGGCTATCAAGCACGTATCATCGCCACCGCGTCTAACTCTCGTCATCCAAGCGAGTTTACCATTGCACCGATTGGGGCGATTGAAAAGGTTCTAGAAAAAGCTGGTTGGACGATTGCAGACGTCGATCTTTGGGAGATCAATGAGGCCTTTGCTATGGTCACGATGGCAGCGATGGATGAGCTAAACATTGACCATGCCAAAGTCAACGTCGAAGGCGGCGCTTGTGCTCTTGGTCATCCAGTTGGATGCTCTGGCGCGCGCATCTTGGTCACTTTGATCAATTCACTTAAGCGTACAGGCGGCAAAAAAGGCGTGGCGACCTTATGTATCGGTGGCGGCGAAGCCGTGGCGGTAGCCATCGAGCTTGCTTAATCAGCAGCTGCCTGATGATAGAGGCAATATTTAGATTAGTATAAGCCTTAATAGCAGTCAGGCTGCTTACTCTGGAATGTATCAAGCTCTTAAATGTATCAAAACCGCACGGCGATATGCTCTGCGGTTTTTTTTGTGTTTGTCATTTCCTAAAGTAGCCAAATTATTGCACCGTGTAAAAACGCGTTAACTTGTACCCCTTACTCTGTTATGCCGCTTACAGCCTATTACACGTCATTACCTCAAGCGCACACTTTGCTACCTTGCTTATATATCTCATCTAAAATCAGGGTGTTACGATAATTACAAGTTGAGGCAGCAACTGCCAAGGTAACATTCAATGACTTAACCAAACGTTGTCATTTTAATAAACAATAATGAACTCATAAAAAAGGAAGACAATAATGAGCCAGCTAATCCGTTTAAAAGACATCCAAGCCACACACCGCGACCTAATCGGTGATGACTACTATGACCCAACGGGCAAGACTGCCTATGGCGTCAATGAAGAAAAAATCGGTAAAATCGAAGGCGCACTGGTAGAGGACACCACTGGCCGTATCCGTTATCTGATCGTAGATGTAGGCGGCTGGTTTAGCTCAAAAGAAGTCCTTGTCCCAGCAGGCCTAGCACGTATCGTCGGTGATGATGTATTCTTCGATAGCTTAACAGAAGCGCAAGTTGAAGCAATGGAAGTATACGACCATGATTATCAGTACAGCTATAAAGAGCAGTACGAAAAAGATCGTCAAGCCTTTGTCGCAGACAGCGTGCCAGAAGCTGAGCGTATGGAAATTGCTGACCATGCTTATGATGCACCAAATACCCTAGAGCTACTAGAAGAGCGTCTAACCGTCAATAAAGATCGCATCGTAGCAGGTCTGGTCAAAGTCGGTAAGCATGTGGTCACAGAAGAGCGCAACGTCGATGTCGAGCTAGAAGAAGAGCATGCCAACATCCAGCGTACCAATGTCGATCGTCCAACAGATCGCCGCATCGGAGATGTCGATGGTAATGAGACTATTGAAGTTGAGCTAGAAGCAGAGCGTGCACGCGTGGGCAAGGACACCTATGTGGCAGAAGAAGTCAACGTCGGTAAGACGACTGAGCGCCATACGGAGACGATCGTCGAGACCATTCAGCGCGAAGAGCTAGACATCGACCGTGATGGTAATGTGGTAGACCGTGAGGGCAACATCGTCAATCGTGACGACATCACTGCCGAAGACGTACGCCGTGCTCGCGGTATGTAATCCGTAACAGCCTTATACTGGCCTACTCCCTGATTGGTTATAATAATAACAATAAACACACCAGTCATAGTCGCCACTTACAGCTAAGTACGGCTGCACTACAAGATAGGAGGCAGCGTCACTTAGCAAAAAAAAGGCCAGAGCATGTCTCTGGCCTTTTTTTCTGACTTTCACAAGTAGCACATTGCTCTTGTGCCATGACATTGATAGCATTTCACCATATAAGGATATCAAAATGACCACTGACCCTAATGCCGTCACCGACTCCAACCGCGACCCATCAAAAGACGATGGTATCTCTACATCAGCCACTCCTCTTCACAATGACACCACGCAGATGGCCGAAGATACAGATCCAGCAGCTGACCGGCATCCCTCATCACAAGAGGTTGGTCATTTAGAGCTGCTAGAAGAGCGCCCTGTGGTCAACAAAGAGCGTCTTGATGTCGGCAAAGTCACAGTGACCAAGCACCGTCGCACCAAGACCATCGATGTGCCGATAGAGCTGGTAGAAGAGTATCTTACTATTCGTACTGAATACTACGATGCCGAAAGCCAAGACTTACTATCAGGTCAGTACGATGATAACGATATTTTGCGTCACGTCGAGCCTGCGCTAGATAGCAAAGCGGTGGTGACGGTCAATGGCCAACAGATTGAGATCGGTGAAGCACCGCTCGAGATCGTTTTGTCTCGTCAAGTTGCCACCATTACCAAGGAGACATTTGCCATTCAAGAAGTTGATATCAATAAAACCACACATACCCATACTGATAGTATTCAGGTGACCTTGAAGCATGAGGAGCTTGATATCACCGAAGAAGGGTTTTTGGCTCATGAGCATGACGCCGCTGATGATATAGCCAATTCAAAATAAAACCGATAGGCGCATCTTAACGTGCATCAACTATAGCAGCTTTATCAGAAGCCCACGATAAGTAAGCTGATGACATAAAGGCAATACAAGGCAATACGACAAAAAAGCAACGCTGTAATAGCGTTGCTTTTTGCGTAAAGTATCGGTCATCAATGCTTAGTCATGACATATAAATATAACCATATGAGTGTATTAGCCATTATCGACTATAGTCTCACTCTTACTGCTGGTTAGAGTCAGCTATCTAATGATAAAATCACGACGGCGTGGTTAGGCAGCTGCCTCATCGGCGCTAGGCTCGGCTGATTTTTTACATTCATAAGTGCTGACATTATCGGCATCGGCACCAGCGGTACGCATTATACCTGTCTCACGCTCTGTATGCGCCACACGCCACTGT
This sequence comes from Psychrobacter sp. Rd 27.2, assembly GCF_001921755.1. NCBI lineage: Bacteria > Pseudomonadati > Pseudomonadota > Gammaproteobacteria > Moraxellales > Moraxellaceae > Psychrobacter > Psychrobacter sp. Rd 27.2. The sequence continues at coordinate 77,120 of NZ_MRYB01000007.1, forward strand.
ACAAACCCTACACCACCATCGATGGCGGTATCGAGATTGAAAACTTCTGGGTTGCTCGCATCATTGGTTTTGGTCAAAGTCGCAGTGCCATTGGCAGTTTCGATGACCACTTGATTATCAGCGTCTTTATAAGTTGCCTTTACCTCTAATGCTGGCGAGCATGAGTAGGTCATCTGAGTGACACCACTATTGACCATCGCTACCGTATCATCTGCCACCTCATCAGCTGGCGCGTCCATTACCACATCATTTGGCTCGGCAGGCTCAGCAGACATCGGTACAGACTGCTCTTCGCTGATGCTTTCTTCTAGGCTAGGCTCAGTTTCTTGCTGTTTTTGGCAAGCGCTGACAGTCATGACACCAGCCAATAAGCCCGTTAAAACGACAGAGGTTCGAAATTTTTTTAATAATTCTACGTTCATCACACTCTCCAAACAAATATGTTAAATACTATAGCGTGTCCCTAAATGCACGCCTATGTACAATTTGTAAACAATCCATACAAAAACAGTGAGCATTTACCTGCCTCTAAAGGCTGTCTGCAAGCCAAAAAAGACACTTAACGTCTTTCTTGGTGTCTTTCTTGATGTCCTAATCTCATTCATAAAAAAGCCCCTATCTGTGCAAGATAAGGGCCTGTAAACATCTCATCTAAATTGCTTGATATGCCTAGATCTTGCCGTGGCACTGCTTGTACTTCAGGCCTGAGCCGCAAGGACAAGGCGCATTACGGCTGATATGCATACCCGCATATGGGTTTTCCCCAGCAGCGCTCGCACTGGCATTCGCACCTGCAGCACCGGCCGTCATACCAGCGGCGGCCACGCCTGCTGCTTGGTTACGGTTTTGCGCTGGTGGCTGCGCGGCACCGGCGTTGCTGTCTAAGTTATCGACATCATTGTGCTCAAACTGCATCTGCATCTGCGCGGCGTTTTCACGCTGCTGCGCCTCTAGCGCCTCTAACTCTTCTTTGGTCGGAATGTGCACGCGTGATAAGTCTTGTACGGTCTCAGACTTGATAGCACCAAGCATCATCTGAAACAGCTCAAAGGACTCGCGCTTGTACTCTTGCTCTGGGTTTTTTTGTGCATAACCGCGCAGATGGATACCTTTACGTAGCTGGTCCATCTGGGTTAAGTGCTCTTTCCAGTGCTTGTCCAAACTTTGCAGCATAAAGTGACGCTCAAGCTGGGCGGCGTCTTTTTCGCCCATTTGCTCGCGGCGAGTATGATAACGATCCAATGCCGTTTGGATGATTTTGGCTCGCAAGCCTTCTTCATCTAGGCGGCGGTCTTCATCCAGCCAGTCATTAATCGGCATCGAGATTTTAAACTCATCCTCTAGCTCGTCTTCTAGGCCGTCGATATTCCACTGGTCATCGATAGAGCCTGGCGGAATAAACTGATTAATCATGGCATTATAGACTTCATGATGCATGACATCGATGGCCTCTTTTAAGTCCATCTCTGCGAGCAAATCATCGCGCTGACTATAGATGACTTTACGCTGCTCATTGGCGACGTCATCGTATTTGAGTAGGTTTTTACGGGCATCAAAGTCGCGGCTTTCGACTTTACCTTGCGCGTTTTCGATGGATTTTGAGACCATCTTATGCTCGATGGCTTCGTCTTCTTTTAGCCCCATGGCGCGCATCATATTGACCACGCGGTCGCCTGCGAAGATACGCATCAAGTCGTCTTCTAATGATAAAAAGAAGCGCGACATACCAGGGTCACCTTGACGACCGGCACGGCCACGTAGCTGGTTGTCGATACGGCGTGACTCATGACGCTCAGAGCCGATGATATGCAGACCACCAGCGGCCACGACTTGGTCATGTTTGACTTGCCACTCTGCTTTTAGGCGCGCCATCTCTTCTGGGCTGACCGCATCGATGTCTTCGATAAACGACTGCCAGTTACCGCCCAAGATGATATCGGTACCACGGCCTGCCATGTTGGTGGCGATGGTCACCGCTTTTGGGCTACCTGCCTGCGCGATAATCTCTGCCTCACGCTCGTGCTGCTTGGCGTTTAGGACATTGTGTTTGATGCCTTCTTGATCGAGCAGATAAGACAACTCTTCGCTGGCCTCAATCGTCGCTGTACCGACCAGCACCGGCGCACCTTTGGCCTGAATCTCTTTGATCTCGCGGATGATGCCTTTGTATTTGCCAAGCTTGGTCAAGAAAATCTGATCGTCCATGTCGATACGGGCGATCGGCTCGTGCGTTGGAATCACAATGACGTCTAAGTCATACGTGGATTTAAACTCCGCCGCTTCGGTATCGGCCGTGCCCGTCATACCAGAGAGTTTGTCATAAAGACGGAAATAGTTCTGAAAAGTCGTGGTCGCAAGCGTTTGGTTTTCTGCCTGAATCTCGACGTTTTCTTTGGCTTCTACCGCTTGGTGCAGGCCCTCTGACCAGCGGCGACCGGGCATGGTACGACCCGTGTTTTCATCGACGATGATGATTTCACCGTCGTCAACGATATAGTGGACGTTTTTGACAAACACATGATGGGCGCGAATGGCGGCTTGGACGTGCGCGAGTAGCGGCAAGCGACTTGGGCTATACAAGCTCTCGTTTTCGCCCAGCTCACCGACTTCTGTTAAAAAGCGCTCGATTTTTTCATAGCCTTTTTCGCTAATCTCAATCTGACGGTTTTTTTCATCAATCCAGAAATCTTCATCTTCGTTATTCTTATTGGCTTCTTCGTCTTTTGAGCGCTTAAGCCGTGGAATGATGGTGTTAATAAGCGCATACATGCGTGAAGAGTCTTCGGCTTGCCCTGAGATAATCAGCGGCGTACGTGCCTCATCAATCAAGATTGAGTCAATCTCATCGATGATACAAAAGTTCAGCGGGCGCTGTTTTTTCTCAGCGAGGCTAAACACCATGTTGTCACGCAAATAATCAAAACCGTACTCGTTGTTGGTACCGTACGTGATATCGGCTTGATAGGCATCGATTTTTTCTTGTGGCGGCTGCTGTGAGTAAATCACGCCGACAGTCATGCCCAAAAAGTTAAAGAGCGGACGGTTGAGCTCCGCATCACGCGCCGCAAGATAGTCGTTGACCGTGACCAGATGCACGCCTTTGCCGCTGATGGCGTTTAGATACATGGCCAAGGTACCCATGAGGGTTTTACCTTCACCTGTTTTCATCTCGGCGATTTTACCTTCGTGCAAGGTGATACCACCGATCAGCTGCACATCATAGTGGCGCATGCCATTGACGCGCCATGACGCCTCACGGCAGACAGCAAACGCTTCTGGCAATAGCGCATCCAAGCTCTCGCCGTTTTGGTGCCGCGCTTTAAACTCGGCAGTTTTTTGTTGTAATTGCTCATCAGACAGGGCTTGTATCTCAGCCTCTCGTGCGTTGATCTTACTGACCACGCGGCGCATGCGTTTTAGTTCGCGGTCATTTTTGGTGCCAACCACACTGCCTATAATCTTTGATAACATAATTTTTTGACCTATGGAAATATTCGATAATTAGTGCGCATTAGCCAATGCCTAGCGTCGCACCCTACTGGGTGCTTGTCGTCACTCGGCGCAATTTATCTAATACTGCGCGCTATTTTATGATACTGCGCCTAACTAAGTATCGCCCAATTAAGTGTGCCGTCATTATATATGGTTATGACGCTGATGGATACAAGGGCTGTGAGCAGATATTTGCCGACGTAAAAACAGCGCTGAACGTGTTAAAATAGCGCCTATACCCTTAATTTAACAGCTGTTTCGCGATATCAATAAACGCAAATAGCTGCCAACCTGCATCCCTGATTTATTCTAAAAAATACGCATTCTTTCTAAGCAAACCCATTTAAGTACCATAAGAGACTCTGCATGACCGTCAACACCTCTGCCCCGCACGCTCGTATTAGCCATCCTGCGCCCACAACAGATACCGCGGCCAAACAGCCTTCATCCAAGGCAAGCGCTGCCAAATCTGCAGACGCCGATCAGCTACTTATCGGCGATACTGTCTATCATGTGGCCGATCACACGCCGATGATGGTGCAATATCTAACCATGAAAGCCAACTATCCACAAGCGCTGCTGCTGTACCGGATGGGTGATTTTTATGAGCTGTTTTTTGATGATGCCAAGCGCGCCGCGCAGATACTAGACATCACACTCACGCGCCGCGGCACCGACAAAGCAGGCAATACCATTGCCATGGCGGGTGTGCCATTTCATGCTGCCGACAGCTACATGGCGCGGCTCATCGCGGCAGGTCAGACAGTGGTCGTCTGTGAGCAAGTGGACGACGCATCAACCGATGCAGCCAGCCCCTCATCCGCCCCATCGGCGATGGGCGATAAACAAAAAAAGAGTAGCAAGTCCACTGGTATCATGCGCCGTGAGGTGGTCAAAACGCTGACCGCAGGCACCATCACGGATGATGCACTGATCGCGCCCAACCACACGCCGACCGTGGTGGCAATCGATATCGCCCAGCCGCGCGCAAACAGCAAGCAGCCACTACAGGCCGCCGTCAGTCAGCTCGACTTAGCCGCTGGCACCTTGACCACTCAGAGCCTGAACGCCAATCATGATGACTACGATGACCTACAAACGCAGATGCTGACGGTGCTCGCCCGCTTCGCCCCTAGCGAATGTATCATCAGCGAAGCACTAAGCGACGCTACTGGCAGTGCTGATACCGACTGGCCGCTATGGCTGCGACAACACCTGGACTGTCCGATCATCGAGGTAGCTGCCAATGACTTTCACCGCGACCATGCCGCAGATACCCTTTGTCAGCAGTTTGGGGTGCAGCGTCTCGATGGACTTGGTATCCATGACGCGCCGCTTAGCCAGTCTAGCTGTGCCGCCTTGATTCACTATGCGCAGCAAACCCAGCAGCGTCACGTGCCGCAGGTCAATCAGCTTATCGTCGAGTTTAGCGATGATTACTTGATCATCGATGCCGGTAGTCAGCAAAACCTTGAGCTGTTTGCTCCAGTCAGTAGCAGCGGCACATCGCTGGTCTCGGTCGTGGGTCACTGTCAAACGCCGATGGGACGCCGCCTGCTGGTGCAGCAAATGAAACGCCCCTTGCGCCAGCATGCGCGTATCAATATGCGCCTAGACGCCATAGACAAACTTTTGCAAGTAGACAACCCAGCTGACAGCAGCAAGCAAGGTAGTCCGCATAGTCCGCAGCTACAACGTCAGCTACAGCGTCCCTCATTGCTCAGCTATATACGCGATACGCTAAGTGCCATCGGTGATATCGAGCGCATCACCAGCCGTATCGGCCTGATGAGCGCCAAACCGCGAGACTTGCGCAAACTGGTGGACGGTATCAACAGCAGCGCGCAGCTGAGCACCTTATTAGAGCAAGCAGGCATCCATCACGAGCAAGCAGGACTGCTGGCCATGCTCATGCAGCAATTGCCCGCTCAACTACCTGCTGTTCAATCTGTCGCCGAGTTAATCGAGCGCGCTATTGTTATTGAACCACCTGCACATATCCGTGATGGTGGTATGTTGGCAGCGGGCTATGATGACGAGTTCGACCGCCTCACTCATCTCCATGACAATATTCAAGTGACATTAGATCAGATGGTAGAGCAAGCGCGTCAGGAGAATAAACTGCCCAGTCTAAAAGTTGGCTTTAATAAAGTCAGTGGCTTTTATTTTGAACTACCCAAAATGCAAGCCAAAAACGCACCCGCGCACTTTATCAGGCGGCAGACGCTCAAGAGCAGTGAGCGTTTTATCACCGATGAGCTAAAGGAAGTCGAAACCGAATACCTAAGCGCACAAAGCTTAGCACTGGCTCGCGAAAAACAGCTATATCATGAGCTGCTGATGATACTCAGTAGTCATTTGGCCACATTGCAGCAGCTAAGCGCCGCCATCGCCCAAATAGATGTGCTCAGCAACTGGGCGCAGCTTGCGACCCTTTATAATTGGCAACGTCCAGTTATGACTAACGATTCAAACGATGGCAACTTGTTAAAAAAAAGCAGCCAGACCCGTATCGACCAGAGCAGTATCGACATCCAGCAAGGCCGCCATGTGGTGGTCGAGGCGGCATTAACCCCCGATAATACCAGCAGCCCAGCCGTGCAAGGCGCAACACAGACTTTTAGCCAAAACCTCAGCCAACACCCCAGCAAACCTGCGCGCGCCCATGCCTTTGTCGCCAATGACTGCACGCTGGGCAGTGCCAATACTAAAGAAGGACATCCTGAGCGCCTGCTGATGATCACAGGCCCCAATATGGGCGGCAAATCAACCTATATGCGCCAGACCGCTCTTATTGTCTTGCTCGCGCACTGTGGCAGCTTTGTGCCAGCAGCCAGCGCGCGCATCGGTGATATCGACCGCATCTTTACCCGTATTGGCTCGGCCGATGATCTGGCAGGCGGCAAGTCGACCTTTATGGTCGAGATGATCGAGACGGCCAATATCTTAAACCAAGCGACCGATAAATCACTGGTGCTCATGGATGAAGTCGGCCGCGGTACCGCCACCACCGACGGGCTGGCCATCGCCCACGCTTGTGTCAATAGGCTGCTTGAGATCGGCTGCCTGACCCTGTTTGCCACCCACTACTTTGAGCTGACACAATTGGCTGCGCAAAATAAAGGTATTCGTAACGTCCACGTCGCCGCCAGTGAAATCGATGGGCAACTACTACTGCTGCACCAAATCCGTGACGGCGCGGCCAGCTCTAGCTTTGGCCTCCATGTCGCCAAGATGGCCGGCATTCCGCCATCGGTGATTGATGATGCCAAACGCTACTTGCGCGATCATCCAACGATGGTGGCGAATACTCAAAGCGTTGATGACTCTCAAGACGTTGATGACAAAATCGACTTAGTTAAGTCGCGAACGGATAATTGCCAGCTTGACGAACAAAGACCGCTGACCACCATAGAGACCAGCCCTCTAAGCCATGAGCAAGCAGCGGCAGATATTCCGCAGCAAAATCAGCTGTTTAGCTTACAAGACGAGCTGGCGGCCATCAACCCTGACAACCTAACGCCCAAACAAGCGCATGATCTGCTCTATCATCTTAAGGATATCATTAGTCACTAAAGGGAATTGTCAAATCAGCATAAAGGCGCTAAAATGTGGCTTGTTTTAGTCAATCTAGTTTTTTAGTTACTCTAGCCCTTATGGTGCATCATTAGGCAGACTGCCGCGACGATTGAGTATAGCGATCGCCGTCATATTCGCCGCGGTAGGCGCTGACGATACAGGCACCATATCAGCCAAATCAATAACAGGTAGACATCACTATGACCTTTGTCGTTACAGATAACTGCATTCTTTGCAAATACACCGACTGTGTGGAAGTCTGTCCTGTGGACTGCTTTTATGAAGGACCAAACTTTTTGGTCATCGACCCTGATGAGTGCATCGACTGCGCGCTATGTGAGCCTGAATGCCCTGCCAATGCCATCTTCTCAGAAGACGAGGTGCCGAAGGGGCAAGAGATATTCACTCAGCTAAATGAAGAGCTGGCGCAAAAATGGCCAAACATCACAGAGATGAAAGAGCAGATGCCAGAAGCCGCCAAATGGGACGGCGTCGAGGGTAAGATTCAGTATTTAGAGAAGTAGGCAGCCTGATCGCACTTTGATGCGTGGATAAAATCCATTAATAAAAACCACCGAGCGGCAACTGCTGTTCGGTGGTTTTTTTTATCTAAAATTATAATAAATCAGATGTGAGGATAGTAGTCATTTGCTCTTTTGTCCAAGGACGTAAATCAACCATATCTATGGGCTTGCCATTTTTGTCAATAAGTACGACCATATGCTGCTGTTGACCCCATAATGGCAACCAACCTACTGCATTGGGATTGGCAGTAATGTATCTATCAACATCTATCTTATCATTAGCTGCTGCTAATTTTGACAATTCACGCGCTCTACTCTTTATTTCATCGTAGGCTTGCTCTATTGGATAATATAGCGCGGGTTGATGGGCTATCTTTGCACCCAGTTTATTACCAAACTTCAAGTCTTCAATTTTTTGAAAAGTACCCATAGGTTTAGCAGCTACCCACTCAGGCCCTGTTAGAGACGCATGTGTATATTCTTCAGCAGCATTTTCTAAATAGCTGTCTTCTATATCATTGAGACGTACTATCTCAAAACGATTGTTATAAAAAGCCAACCATACTGGCCTTGCTTGTGACAGGCTATAAACACCATAAGACAACGCAGCCATTTGGATAATGACGATAACTGTCAAATCAAGAATAAGTGATTTTTTATTTTTTTTATAAATAACAAGGGTAAGCAATGGACCGATGACTAAATCTACCATCAGTACTATAGCAAATATAACCACTGCTCCTGTCGCAGTTGCAAGCGGCGTTGGATACCATACTTTAAATATTAACAATGCTAATGCACCGACTACCAATACACTCAGTAATAAATGCAGTGTAGCAGCCTTGATAGAATCTTTCCAAATACGTATGGGCTTTTGTGTCATTTCAATGATTCCAATTAACTATACAACTAACAAAGCCCTGCAGCGATACAAGTGCCTCCTGCTGTCCACGTCAAAGTGTCATTATTGACAGTGGGCAGTAACGTATAGGTAGCACTATCGACACTCGGCTCACCTGTAGCTGTGACTAATGCTGTGGTCGGGTCAATACTGATTGCGCTGACATTATTGGCATTGGTCACGCCTGAGGCGTTGATACTGACTTTAGCGATGCTATCACAATTGGTCAACGTATAATTGCCTCTACCCTGAAAGCAAGTATCGATATTGGTTCTGACTGTCGCGGCTGCCAACACCACCTCAGTAAAGCGAGCTTTTTTTGTATGGTTCTGATATGACGGAATGGCGATAGCCGCTAAGATACCAATAATAGCGATGACAATCATTAGCTCAATGAGAGTAAAGCCTCGTTGCTCAGTCATAAACACCTCCAATCAAAATTTTGGGTACAAAAATGCCCTACCAACACATCCAGTTAATAGGGCATTAATTTACTTATTTATACGAAAGCAATAATAAACTTTCTTATTAAATTAACCGATTAGCAATAACCAGCAGCGATACAATCACCAGACTGCGCCCAGTTTAATGAACCATCGACTTCACTAGGAGTTAGAATATAAGTCTTACCATCTACGCTATCTGAATCACCAGTTGCAGTTACCACGGCGGTAGTTGCAGTAATTGCAACGTTGTCTACGTTTGGACCTGCAGATGCTTCATCTGAAGTACCACCAATTTCAGCATAAGTATCGCAGTTTTCTAAATCACCTGCACCACGAGTTTGGTAACAAATATCAATAGCACCTTTCACTGATGAGGCAGCTAGTACGACTTCTGAGAAACGAGCTTTTTTAGTGTAATTTTGATAAGCAGGAATAGCGATCGCAGCTAGAATACCGATAATGGCGATAACGATCATTAGTTCGATTAAGGTAAAACCTTTTTGAGCGTTCATAAGAACTCCTTTAGAGGGGATAAAGATAACGGATATTCGCTCGCGCTATCTCTCGTTATATAATGTATTGGATATAGTGTATTGATCTTTCGTGCCCTAATAGATGCATATAGCGTGCCAATATCATTAGTCATAGTAGGTATATGTGCTAAGTGCTCGATTATTATCGCTATTTATCGATATTTTCGTGCAAATACTTACCATACTGCTATCTACTGACACTAATTGTTACGCTAAGCATACCTAAAAGTGTCAGTTTATGTCAATGGTGGCTACTTTGGCTTACGATGATTGACAATAATTGTCAGTTGCCAGACTATTTTTTTAGTCATTCCACTCGCTGCCAGTGCCGCATTTTTTTTCAGTACCGATAGTACGGCATTTAATGTTTTGATAATTAAGGCTCAAGACGCCATCACTTGCCATTTGCGTACCAGACTTCGGCGTTGCCGTGATTACCCATTTATTGGTCAAGATGTTGTCGGGAGGCGTCAGGGTGGTTGGCTCGATACTGACATCGTATAGCGCTGTCCCTTGCTGAGGATAGGCGGTCGCAAAGTCTGCTTTGATCTGCGCACTGATAGCACGGTAGCTACCCTGTGCCAGCTTGCGACTCTCAATCTCTGAGGCGATATTTTGCATCTCTGTCATCATATCGACCCGCTTGGTCTTTATGACATAGCGCTGATAGCTGGGATAAGCGATAGCCGCGAGCACACCGATGATAGCGACGACGATCATCATCTCTATCAGTGTAAAGCCTTGCTGACGCCCAATCATCTCTTTCTGATGGTACTTCACTGCTGTCATCACCACTCCTTTTGACCTGTGCCGCAGTCATCATCTGTACTAGTCACAGTCCTATCTTTGCTTTTACACCGTACGCCAGTACTACTTATCATAATGATATGCGCATCTGAGCTTTCAAATGAGGCGTTTGGTTTGGCCAGCATACGCCATGAGCTACCTGCTGTAGAGTAGCCTGTACTTGTAGGTGCTAGTGTGTTACCAGTGCTCGCATCTACCAAGGTAATCACATAGCTGTAGTTGGTGCTATCGCTGCCTCTGGGGACATAAATGGTCTTATTGTCGGTAGCATCATAGCCATAGCTTGCAGTACCATCACTGGCTTGTTTTTTTGGCACAAAACCCTTATAAGTCAGTGCACTAGCGCGCCAGCGGTTCAGCTCTATCTGTAGCTGCTGCATGCTTGCTTGCGCTTGTGCTTCAGCGTTTCGGACTACATACTGACGATAAGAAGGAACCGCAATCGCTGCCAATACCGCCACGATCATGATAACTATCATCAGCTCAATCAGCGTAAAGCCTGAGTGTTGTTTTGAGGCTTTCATGCCCATGCGACCACCTTATCAGTCTACTTCATACCATACTTTTGGCTGCAGCGTATAACGCTCGTTAAATATCAACTCAGGCGCGGTGCCGTTGCCTATGATGCTATCATTCACGCTTAAGTTCCCTTGGTTTAACCCTTTGGGGTTTGTGAGCGCATTAAATAGACCTTTACCGCTATCAGAACCAAAATCGACTCGGTCATTGGCGCGTTCAGCCAATGTTCGCGTGCCGATCAGCAGTCGCTGATTTGAGAGGGTTGAGCTGCGTGGTCCAAGCGTGAGCTCTTGAATACCCTTACCTGCCTGTACATAACCTGCAGTCCCGTTCTTGGAGGCTTCATCGGTACAGATACCATAAGGTAAGCAGTAGAGCTGTCTCTCTGAGCCGCCTGTCACTTTGGCAGAACAAGAGTCCACGGCATTATAGCTCATATCTGGGTTGTAGACCGTTGTATACAAATAACTGTCTACCACTTCAGATTTGCCAACGCCTTTGGTATATCTGACATTACCATAGCCGTCAAAGCGCGTTAATGGATAATACCAGCCGTTTTTCCTTCCTTGTCTTAAGGTATTTATCACGGCGTTTTTTTGTGCCAAGGTGTATCCAGCTCCCGTCAAGTTACCAATACTTGACGGCAGCTCGGCGAGATCCGTACTGTTGGCTTCAAGCTCTACAATGTCTTGACCATTTGTGGTGCCTGCAGTGGTAAAGTTGCTCGCATAAAATACATGGTCTGCCTTGGTAATATCACTATCGATAATGCCATATAGCCTGTCAGCCTTATCATTGTCTCGTATTTTAGAGAGCGGCGAGCTGCGGTCCCCTGAGATGACGTTTACGAGTGCAAATAGTGAGTTGGTTAAATCGTTACGATAAAAACTGACAACTGGCCGCTCGTAGAAACGGTGATTGTATTTTTTGTTGCTGCCTGAATAGGCAGGTTTGAGTACGCGTGTGACTCTGGTGTTACTAAAAGAAGTTTCTGGTGAAGCAGTGCCGGATGCCACTGGCTTCACAAAACCTGCATTGGTAAAATCAGCGCGGAATACTTGACCGCCCAGATCGGCAAAGTAGATATGATCCATAAAGCCGTCATTATCACGGTCTAGCGTGGTTACGCCAGCGACGACACTGTTTTTCATACTAGTCACAGTGGTCGATGGTGCTCCACTGCCCGATGCTGACCAAATCAAGTCTCCAGTTTTTGCATTAATAATATAGACCGCATTACCCTTAACCGATGATTTGTTTGAGCAATCACCTAACTCTGTATCTGTGATACCAACCTGAAAGCCCTCATTTTCATAGCACATGTCATAACCACCACCAAACACCAATACATCGGTACCTGTGTCGGTGATACTGGTTTTTATTTTGGCCTTAGTAGGTTTTGACCATATTTGCCCCATACGGCTAAAGCCCGAAGTTGCAGACGTGATCGTAAACATCATGCTAGGAGCATTAGTATTGGTAAGGTTTACACCATAAAAGGCCTCCCCTCCCATACGCAGACCACCGTATGCGAATACACCTTTGCCGCTTCCTGTTTCGACATTTACTTGCCCATTGCTCAGATCATACCTGTAGTCGGCCGTGACTAGCCAAGGGGCATCTACACCAAAGTTGGGCGCACCTATTTCAGGCTTTGTTGCACCTTTGATCAGCGCGTCAGACTTGCTACTATCCATGAGCATCTCTTTTGGAATGATCACGAATTTTTCTGCACCGCCATCACCCACTCCATAATTATCGGCATCTACTAAGTGCAAACCACCTTCGGATGAACCAAATAACACATAGTCATCACGTGTACCAGTCACTCTACCTGTGGTGGTATCTAAGTTGGCTGAATACGAAACTGCGGCTGGCGTGGAGTGCACCGTTGCACCCAGCACCTTGATTGCTTCAGGCGCATTGGCACTACTAAGCGTCATGTCTTTTACCGCTGTGGCAGTGCTTGGAAGAGAGGTAAACCCTAAGAAATTCAATATCTTTCTTAGGGTCACTTCGTTATAGGTAGCTGTATCTTTAAATGTATTGTTGGTCAGTACGGCACCATCTACCACGACTTTGCCCGAAGCATTTACGCCTACTTTTCTCAATACAGGTTTTTTGTTGGTAGCGTTATCCCAATCCTCTACATACAGTGTTCTAACAGAGGCAACCCCTGTCGCTGGTGTCTTTAATTGCGCAAAAAACCCACCACTTTCTACCTTATCGTTGGCACCAGGATAGTTTTTATCAGACCACATATCTTGAGTGGTTGGCTCTAAATCACCAGCGATGCTCTTAAATAGCTTGGCGTTATTTTTGCCATACAAAGTACCTTCATTGAGCAGATACTTTTTCATATTGCCTTCCCAAATGACTGAATTATCACCAACTTTGGGTTGTAATGTTGGATAGTAAGCAACCGCAAGCTGACTATCGGCACGATAAGGATCGTCGGGGACGATGATAGTCCCTGACGGTATCGAAGGTAAGGTATTGTCTAAATCCGTCACAAAAGAGACAATACTGTTGACGATATCATCTGTGGACTGCGCTGAATAAAACCCACCTTCACCGAACCCTCCCACTCCTGGTAAAGACGGATGAGATTTTTCGCCCCAATTACAGGCATTTCTTGCATCAATATCTGAAATTTTTGCACAATTATAGAAATCTCGATTTTTAGTCACACCTGTTTTAGGGTTGGTATAAGGTAAGTTGACGATATCTGATTTATCTACATCAAACACCGAGCCGAAGCCAACGACAGCGGTATAAATCTCACGATCTGTACCTAGCGGATTGAGCGTCGGGTCACGTAAGGCTTTAGCAAACGCACCTACTTGTGGCATGCTGTTATTGGGTTCACTACCGCTGGGAAGTGTCTTGGAGGGTATGTTAAATGAACTGGCACCTAGAGCCAATTGCATGACATAGTTAGGGTTAGGTGAGCTGTTTGGGTTACCATCGGTTAAAAAGTAGATGCCACGTCCATCACAAGATGAGGGTGATGACAAAGGACTGATATAACCACGACTGTTTTTAGATGACTTAACAGAGTCATCATAACCGCTATACGAAGAACGTGAGGGGTTAGTACCTAGCATATAGGCACCTACTTCTGCGTAGGCATTGGCCGTTGGCGTACCATTATAACCAATTAATTTGGCAATTTCTGTCTTGATTAAGTGACGCTGCGTATCATCGACCAAAGCTGCTGGTACCAGTATCTTACCTGTTCTTCCATCAGCACCTTCATAGTCGTTGTCGTCATCGCTTTGGGTAGAGTACTGCCCTATTCCTATAGAGACTCTTTTAGGATCTAGTAGACTATTATCCAGTAGCGTAAAAATAGCATCTTTTAGACGAGTTAATCGATCATAGTATTTGCCGCCATCAACATAATAGTATGTATTCTTACCTTTCTTCTCTTGAATCAAACCATCAGTCGATGGAACGTAAGATATTCTCTTTTTACAATCATCTTTATCAGCCTCATCTGTTCCGGAATCGCATGTATACCACTTTTCGTTACCTTTCTTATTAGTATATTTGCGAAACTGATAACTACGCTCTGTTTCACAATACCGTCTGATATAACTAGGTGTGGTCGAAGAGGTTTCAGTACTTACTCCATCATAAGACACGCCGCGAGGCAAGTCACAGGCTTCTTTCGTGACATTCGCAGCCATACTACCTGAAGTATCGAGCATCATGGTGATCGTGGTTTTACCTGCTTCAGCGGCTTTGTAGATTTCTAAGTCACCAATTTTTTTACCTGCGACATCTGCTTGTGCAGGAAGCGTCATCATCGATGCCACAGCAACAACTAAATACTTTAGGGGCACTGAAAATGCTGTTTTTCGGGCTGGTGTATTGCCGAGTCGGTTCATGACATCTATCCTTATATTATATCAGCACGATGAATGAGCAAGTTAAGGCGTCGCTGAAGACGAGAGTATACACTGCGGGTTTTGAGAGCCGCGGCCAAATGGATAACACTTCGTAGAGGAAGAAACGTTTTCTACATCTGCTTGCTCATACAACATCTTGCTAGGGGTTGACGCCGCTAATAAGCATTCATTTAATGACTTTTCGCCAGTTGCTACATTAGCTTTGATACTGGTTTGCGCATAACAATTATTACCCCCTAGCTTCGGCTCACTATAAGCTGGAAGCGAAGCAGTTGGTCGAATATCGAACTTATATTTTTTGCTGGTTCGATCTTCACTTTCTTTACCCAAAACCACATGACCAAACCGCTCTGCGTTAGGCTCAGGTGGGGTGATGGTAATACTCATTTGAGTCATCACGGCCTGTCGGGCACTAGTATAATCTTCCGCTTTTTCATAATCACATATTCCATTATTTAATCCATCTACATATCCACCAGTAGACGCTCTAACGGTTGCACTATTTGTCAGGTAACTTTGCGTGCGAGGATTAAAACAATAAATAAACTCATTTGTCTTATTATTTTCAAATAGTAAAAAATGACCAAGGGCGCCTGTTGCACTGGTCACATCTTTATATCCTGTAGAGTCTGCACTACCATTTACCATCATTTCTAGCTTTTGATTAGCACTATCTGCCGACTGCAGTAAGACTGTATTAATTTGATCACTAGTTGCGATTTTAAGGTCTGTCGTACTTTGCCTAACGGCTATTGCACCAGCCAAAATAATAAGTACTAAGAATAGTAGTACCACTATCAGTGTTGCACCTTGCTCGGTACTCCGATAGGTCATATGAATATCTTTTTGTGTCGATCTTGACAGATCACGGTATCGTATCACCTCTAGTCTCCTTACCAATATGCTATAGGTCAGTACTTACATTGACGACACGAGCATTTCGCAACAATGTTGTAGCTTCATAGGTAGTGCGAACTTTTTTTGTACTACTAGTATCTGTTTTTAATTTATTTTCTGTTGGCGGCTGTCCCAACAGAGCAAATTGTGTTTGTTCTGCGCTACCGATAATAGGTGTACTACCATGTACGATTAGACCAATTTTCACTGCCGTGATAACAGGGTTACCAGATGTTATATTAAGATAGGCGTTACTTGGTAAATACACCATCTGTCCTGCATTAGCGCCAGTGGTGTACTGCACTCCCAATAGCACCTTAAATTGATCGACATTAATAATAGACTCTTGCCCCGCTTGACCAAATTGACGTGAGTCAGTTGCTGGCATTGTATCGTCTATTCCACCAGCTGGATTAACCCGACCTGCATCACATGCCAACACTAAGTTTTTGATAGCTCCAGCGCTGTTATCTCCTACTGCTTGGCGTAAAAAATAACGTTCAATAACGATGTCATTGATAGCAGCAGTCGCACCTTCGCAGTCTGACATTGGTGCACCCGTTATATTGGTATATTGAATTGTCAGCTGGTCGCTGTCGGTATTGGTATTTGAGATACCAGACCAACCATTTGAGCCCACTGCAATATCTCCTGCACGCCTAGTCAAGTAACCTGTATTAGGATAAGGGTCCGGTAAATCCGGCACTCCAATATTAAGACCCGTTAAGACAATACCACCATTGGGTGTGGCTCCATCAATCCTAGTCGTTGAATTACCTAAGTTGGCTAAGCGGATACTTTTCTCCAGTTGCTGTAAGCCAAAAATACTTGCATCTTGCAGTTCACTACCGCTGGCTTGAATACTGCTGGTCTTTGCATTAATTAGATATACTTGAATAACAGCTGCTGACACAATTAAACCAAGTACCAATGAGATCATAAGCTCTATTAAAGTAAAGCCTGCCTGCTTCTCAGTACCATAGCTAACTTCACGATTGTATGACATCAGTACGCCTCCACGATAAAGCACTCTGCACCATTCTTATAACTACCATCAGCGTTAGCACAGGCGTTCGAGGCAGAGTCACTGAGTTCAACCGTCGTATCACCCCAGCTGGCTACAAAACATTGCAGCTCTTGATTACCTAATGTCCCAGGACAGCCACTTGGAACCATACCAATACTAATATCATTAGCACTAGCATATGATTTCATTAATAATCCATCACGAGTTGCTAGTTGATTAATAGTACAAATGTCTGCTGCTGCAGGTACTGTATTGGTATTATTAACACAGCTGTTTTTGGTTATTGTTTTGCCCTCAATACTTATTGAATCTGAAGATCCGTTTATTGCCGCCTTAAAAGCAGTGATACCAGTAGGATTTGCTCTTATCGTCTCAGCACCACCCCGAATGATAGTTAACGCTCGCGTACGCATGAGGCTTTCGTCTGTCGCTTTTATAGCTGACATCTGCATTGCACTAAAACCTAAGACCGCTACTGCCAATAGCAATAACGACACCATGACTTCAATCAACCCTACCCCTGCTTGTATATACTTAATATTCATTAGCAGCTCCCAGCATTCGTCGTATTAATATTAGCAATGCTCGTAAGGCTTACTTGTTTAGGCGCCACACTTTTAGACCCTTCATCACAAATGGTATATACCACCGTCACATTTTTCGCTATCTTTTTATTTGGTTGAAAAATGACTTTTGATTCAGTAGCTGGAGTGATTACTCTGGTCACTTTGCTTTTGTCGTTAATTTTATAACTTGATATTTCGGTACTGCCGACTTTTAATTTTATTGTCTTAGATGTAGGAGGATCATAAGCAAGCTCTATGTTTTGTCGACGCAAGATACTCTCAACCTTCGCCTCTTTTAACGCATTAGCCAACGTATTCGCCGTTGCCTTTACTCTTTGGTTTGCCAACTGTGTACTAATGCTAGGCGCTGCGATACCGACAATAATAGCGAGCACAGCGATCGTGACCATCAGTTCAATCAAGGTAAACCCTGAGCTTCCCATTTGTATTGTAGGCGACAGGCTATTCTTAGAGGCTCTCACATCACATTCCTATTTATAACGTCTACCGTCTGTCTCATAACGATCCATTTGCCAGTAGTCAATCTAAAATACCTCGCAACTCTTACCTGCTAAGACACTTAACTACCAATCAGTAGGGAGAGGTCACATTCTTTTATTATTCACTATAAGACATGCAATTTTTGTTCCATAAAACCACATACCAGCTACAGAAAAACATATTTTAAATCAGACACTTATCAGACACTTAAAAGTCAATTCTAGATTTCGATTAATATCAGCTAACAAATTTATATATATTGATTTAATAATATAGCGGTTAGGCAACATCTTAGCAACATATTAGTCATTATAGAAGTACCGTCAATACTTTATAAATGACTAACGATACTGACTCCCATGAGCGAGTGCATAGGCAGATAGGTGGTAGCGGTTGGTCGGCAATGAGGACGTAGATGCGGCACTGGTAGCTGGCTTATACAAAGCGCGACCCAGCGCTTGTAGGCTCGCGCCTGTGGTTGCGACATCATCGAACAGCAGTAAACGTTTAACTGGCGGGGTTTCGGTCAGCACAAAAGCATTATTGAGATTACTGAGGCGTTCAGCGCGTGTCAGGCCTTGCTGGCTGACGGTGTGATCGATACGCCGGACACCTTGCCATAGCGGTATCTGCCAATGCTTAGACAGCTGCGCGGCTAAGATACTGACCGGATCAAAGCCACGTTTTACCAGACGTTGAGGGGTGGTGGGCATCGCGACGATGACAGCATTATCGTGATGGCAGCCATGTGGCCGTGGTAGTTGACGAATCGCATGGAGCAGCAGTGGCAGTTTACTCATGTCTTCGTCATGCTTGAAAGCGCGAATGGCTTGCCGAATAGGATAGTCATAAAAAGTAGACGCCTGAATGCTCAAGGCGCTGCCAGCTGCGATATCGACTCTAAATGGTTTGGGTAGCCACGTAATACCATGATGACAATGAGCACAGAGCAGACCGCGACTCAAGTGACGATGGATATACCGAGCAACCTTACCACGGTAAATATCGGTAAGCATTGAATCAGCAATCGGAGGAGTGGCTGGGGATAGATGAGAAGATAGCAGCTGGGATGATGCGGTGCTGCGATATACGCGGCATAGCTGGCAGCGTATATCTACATACTCTGCCAGCCATAGTCCAGTTTGATAAGGAGCCAGTCGGCGCATTGCTTGTACTCCTTAGCAGTCAAAGACCGTCGACGCCGATAAGGCCTTAAAACCCCTTCCAATCATTTAAGACGATACCAAAACCGATGGAGGTGTTTTCGTGGTTATAGTCGATGATAGACTCGCCATAGCCTTGGAACAGCTGTACATAGCCATTGACGTTTTCGGTCAGTGGATAAATGTAGTCGATCTGCGCCGCGCCTTTGTTGGTGCTGGGGTTATAGCGCAACGTGCCGCTTAGGCTTTGCTGATCTGGCAGATCGTATAGGAATTTGATATCACCATAGCCCATGTAGTCTTCGATATCAGGGTTGTCTTCGCTGCTGCTGCTTTCGTTATTGACGCGCGCCCAGAGCCGCGGCACGACCGACAACTTGCCCCATTCAGCCCCTGCCATCAGATACGCGCGGTTCCACGAACGCGATAACGGATCATCTTGGCCGTTAGAGTGGTGAATGGCACCCGCACCTAGCATACGTAGACGGCCGCCAAAGGGTAAGTCAGCGGTCACAGGCTGGGTCAAAAATATCTCAGGCTGATAGTCGGTGGCGCGAAACGGCCGAGAGTTATCTTCGTTATACACTTGCCAATGCGACTCTTGGGTATAGCCAAACCATAAATCAGCACTACTATCAAACAAGTCCTCTGCCACTTTGGTCTTTAACGACAGCTGAAACTTCAGCTCCGTCTCACGGACGTCATTGGACGTAAAAGGCTCAGTGTCTTGTGAAGGGGTGCTTGGCCCCAAGTTAGGGTCAAAGGTATAAAACAGCGGCAATACGTAGGTTGGACGATAAGGTCTGACGGTCCAAGTACCGCGCTCACTGTTTTTATCCAAATCATAAGATAGGCTCAGCGGGGTGTACTTTTCGATGTCTGTTTGCTTGACACCAACACTTTCGAGCACTTTGGCTTCTCGCTGGGTCAACCCCACCGTGTCTAGACTCTGCGTTTCAGGCGAGGACGCCGCTTGTTGGGGCAGCTCGGCAGCGACGGCGCTGCTGCTATCGGTTGTGATGGTAGAGCTTTCTTCTACAAACACCACTTGCGGGTTGCCTGACAGTGTGCTTTGAAAGGTTTTGGCTAAGTCCACAGGCTGTTTGGTGGTGGTATAGCTCGGCGTTTTGCCTTGCTCTGCCACTTTATCAAAACAAGCCAAACGCGCGGTCGCCAGCTGTACCTCGGTACATTCAGCAAACAGTTCTGCTTGTTTGGCAATAAACTCTTTACTGACCACTTTACGGTTTTGCTTACCTGCCTCTGCGCTCGCTGGTTGCTCAGTATCAGCCTCGCTGTGCGCCACCTCATAATCCTCATACTCAAACGCCGCGTCTGGAACTGGCAGCTCCCGATAAGTTTGCTCGTCCATCGCAGCGTGAGCTTGTAAGGCCGTCAAGCTCAAAGCCGCCGCGATTGCAACACATAGATGGCGATGGCTATTTTGACGACAGTTGAGTGATAAGCCATCAGATGGCTGGCTTGAGGCACAGGCTTGCGGTAATTGACGTTGAGTAATGATATGGGCAAACATAGGTGTCCTTTATCTGACCAATAATAAGGTCAGTAGAGTATTTTAGATAATGAATATACCATTAGCATCAGCGCTAATATAAAAACCATTCATTAATGGACATCGAGGGCTGTGCTGACAATTCGCCTAGCCCCTTCAGCATTGTTGCTTTATTGTAATGAAAATATAGACACTATACTAGCGTTATCCTTGCTGCAAATACAGATAATAACAAACAAGATAAACAGACAAGGACCTTTAATACCTATAAAAGCAAATAGTTAGTCGGTCACCCTGCCAATCCCAAGACACCTTACCAAAAAAGCCAAGCTCCTAACATAGTAGGCGCTTGGCTTTTGATTGGCAAAATATACAGCATTAGCTGTTACATCAGGCGGGTGTTTGGAGGTGAGATATTCACCCTTTTAGCGACTGCTCATCCATGTAGATGATTAGCGATTGAGCGCCTCTAAAGTCTGCTCAAATGCCGAACGTCCGATTTCCCCTACTTGCTGATTGACCAACTGCCCGTCTTGATAATAGAGCAATGCTGGCGGTCCAAATAGTTGATAACGCGCTAAGATGGCTTTTGAGTTCTCTGTCGTCTCTGTGATATCGAGTCTGACCAGCAGCCAGTCTTGCATCTGAGCAGGACGATTGTGAAATAAGTTTTTGTCCATAATACGGCACTCAACACACCACTCTGCTGTCAGATCGACAATGACTTTCGGATTGTCAGCCAAAATAGCATCTAGCTCAGCAAGGGTGGTGATGTGCGCGTCATTGGCGCTATTGCTCGCACCTGATACGCCGTTTGCAGATGTCATCATCATAGGCGCGGCGCTTAGAGAGGCCAGCGGATGCAGACTGTCATCGTTACCCAAAGCGGCACCCACCATCAGACAAGCCGCCCAAATCCCAGCGATGAAGCCCAGTGCTTGGGTTAAGATACGACCTTTACCAAGCCAGCTCCACGCCCATGTCGCCAGCACCATAAACCAAAGCGCCCATACGACCAGCATGACAGGCGAGATAAAGACGCGCTCAATCAGCAGCAGCGCCACAGCAAAAAGCAGCAACGCAAAGCCTTGCTTGACCCAGTTCATCCACGCGCCAGCTTTTGGCATGATTTTGCCTTGAGTGGCACCGATTAGGATCAGCGGCGCGGACAGACCAAAACCCAGCATAAATAAAGCGACAAACCCAAGCAGCGGACTGCCAATGGTAGACACCGCCAGCAGCGCGCCAAATAACGGCGCTGAGACACAGGGTGACACCACCAGCGCAGATAAAAAACCAGCGATTAGGCTGCCGCCCGCACTACCAAGCTTGCTATCTCCTGCTTGACTCAAGCGCTGCATCTTGCTGCTGATGGCACTGGGCAAACGAATACTAAAAACACCCAGCATATATAACGCCAAAAGTACAAACACAATGGCAAAGCTGATTAAGATAATCGGGTTTTGTAGCCAGCCGATGATACCTAAGGACTCACCAAACACCGCAATAACCGCACCTAAAATCCCATAAGCGGTGGCTACCCCGATGGCGTAGCTACCTGTCAAAAGCACACCGCGTTTGACCGTGGGATTGTCTTCACGGGCGACGATATTGGCCACAATGGGTAGCATGGGCAGGACGCAAGGCGTCAATGCCAAGCCCAAACCTGCTAAAAACAGCAAAGCCAATGCCAGCCATGGATGAGACGCTAGGCCAAAAGGGTCGCTATCCATCGCGCCGATAGTGGCAGTCTCACTACTACTTGAGGCTCGATCAGAAGACTGCTGAGTGTCTGCTATGGGCGCAGCTGCACCGGCAATCTCACCTTCCAATGACACATCGTCTATCAAATCATAGTCGACGACTTCATCATCCATCTGCTCACTAGCAAGGCCGCTGGCACTCTCTGGCGACGCAGCAGTCGATGAGGTGGTTAGCGGCTCACTGATGGCCGCCTTATCTTGAGCGTCAGTATTGGCCACAGTGCTTTTAGCTGTCGCGTCTTGGCCAGTCGCTGATGCATTATTGGCGCGGCTCTGGGAGGGTACAGCGGCGATACTGACTGTGGTTTTTATCTTCTCTGGTGGATAGCACAGCCCTGCTTTGGCGCAGCCCTGCCAGCCAATCGTAATCGCAGCATCGTCTAGAGGCTTGCCATCTGTCGTACTCAGCATGGTGCTCGCCACTACATTGGCCTGATCAAACACTGGCACGCGGCCAAAGGTCGGATCGTCGATAGAAACGGGCTGCTGATTAAAGGTAAACGGCGCGGCCTTTACTCCATCAGGCAGTGTCAGTTTGAGCTGATTTTGATACACATAGTGCTCAGGGGTGATATCAAAATTGATCGACAAGCGCGTGCCAGCTTTGGCAGGGCTGCTGCTACTGCTGACATCAAAGGCTTCATCAACGGATAAAAACTTTTTTTGTGCACGACTGTCACTACTACCACCAAACAAATCGCCCAATCCTGCTGCGTGCGCGGGCATCGGCGCGCTTAGCCCTACCAGCAGAGCGCTGGCACTTAGCACAAGTGCCGATAGATAGGGGCGGTTTTTTACACTGTGATAGGGCGCATGCTTGGCTTGTTTAGGAGCGATGGTCTCACGGGTAGTCGTGGTCGGCGGCGGTGTTGCTATATGTGCGGGCATGAAAGGCTACCTATTTATTACTCAGAATCGAACAAAATGTCAGCAACGGCTTAGCGTGGCACTGCGATATCAACTTTGGTCGCCATCTTTTCTGGTGGATAGCATAGTCCTGCCTCAGCACAGCCCTGCCAATGAATAACCACAGGGACGTTTTTTGCGCCCTTGCCATTGGCAGTGGTTAAGGTAGTGGTAGCGGTGACACTTTTTTGAGTAAATACAGGTACCTTGCCAAAGGTCGGATCATTAATGGTCACAGGCTTTTGGTTAAAGGTAAATGGCGTGGCATTGATACCTTTAGGGAAGCGCAGTTTCAGCTGGTTTTTATAAACATAATGCTCAGGGGTGATATCAAACGTAATCGACAGCTGCGTGCCTTTTTTGGTGGCCTTGCTGCTGCTATCCACGCTAAACGCTTGCTCAACTGATAAAAACTTTGACGACCCGTTATTGCTACTGTTAAACAAACCGCTAAGGCTGGCTGCCTGAGCGCTTATGGTTCCCCCTGCTATCAGTGAGCTACTAGCAAGAATGATGGCCGCCGTACGCATGCACGCTGACTCGTATTTTGTCGTAGATGTCGATATACCCATAAATGATACCTCTTAATAACTGATGTCAAACTTGATAATGCAGATTAAATCATGCTCAAAGCAGCAAGCCGCTTATACCGCGCAACATACATTAAAAATAATTATAATATTAATACATATACCGAGACAGTCTATAGCAAAACGCATTCAACAAAGAGTGGTTAACAAAAATCATAATTTTTGTCACTAATAAAAAATATCAACCAATAAACCTTTATTGATTGATATCTGATCATTATAAAAAACTGCAAAGCTTGAGCCTGCTTCTTTCTAAAACTGCTACAGTGCTACTGGAATGAGTTTTTCGTAGCCTCTAGGAGCACAGCCCACAAGTAAATTTATAGCAGTAGCACGGGTAGCATCGGTATGTCGATGTCATTTTGGACTGCCTTTATTCTACGCCGCAATACATTGCTTACCTTGCTATTATCAACTATAGCTGCGCGTAAATATCCGCATCTTGCCCTTCACCGCCCTGCTGGCCGTCGGCTCCTAATGAAAACAAGTCATAAGGACGGCCTTCGCTGCCTGGAGAGACATACTGCATCTCATTTTCCCAGCCATCTGTCGGATAGCCGCCTTTGATATAGCCGCCTTCGGGATAGTTTTTGGCATCGCTTGGCGGCGTGATCAGTGCCTCTAATCCTTGCGCGGTGGTGGGGTAACGCGAGTTGTCTACTTTATACATATCAAGCGCATTTGAGACAGTGGCCAGCGCGGTTTCAGTGGTTTTGATACGGGCTCTGTCGCTTTGGCCCACCACTTTGGGTACCACAAGGCCTGCTAGGATAGCCAAAATGACAATCACCACCATAATCTCGATTAAGGTAAAGCCGGACTGGCCACTCAGCTTCGCATGAGTGGTATTTATCGGGCTGCTACCTGTATTGTCCATCGTCATCTGTGCTCGGGGGGCGGCTTGGGTTTTGTCAGTCATTATCATCACTTTTATCATCGCAGTTGTGTCAGTTATCAGGGTGCTTAAATGGCGTTTAATGCTTGGCGCTACTTGGCGCATAGTTACCTGATGTGATTTATTCGCCGTTATCTATCGATATTAGCACCATGGTCACTATAGACCATGATTTTATTTTTATCCAGCGCCGCCAAACGACTTGTCTTATGAATTTATCTTTTTTGGCTTTATATATTTTTAGCTATAGTAACCAGCGGGCAGGCTTTAGAGACACTGACGCTGGTTACTATAGCTTACTATGGGGGTTGGCAGAAGTTTATCCGGCTCGCAGTCAACAATGTACAACAGTAAGTAAAACTTAAGTAAGCTGATGCAAGTTTAAGCAAGATAGACCCACGGCTCACTGTTATCTAATCACCCATACAGTCCGCTTAAAACAAGTCTATATCGTCGATTCATCCTAAAAATCACATAGCATTTAACCGGCCAAATCATTCATATTGACAATCGGCAGCATCACTGCCATGACGATAATCATCACCACTACGCCCATCAACACCAGCATCAAAGGCTCAAGTAATGACAGTAACGTACTGATAAAGTTGGTGGCTTCGGCCTCTTGCATATCGGCCGCTCGACTGAGCATGTTTTCTAGCTCGCCTGAGTTTTCGCCGCTTTTGATCATCTGCACCATCATCGGCGGGAAATAGGAGGATTTTTCTAACTGCGTAGAGAGGCTAGCGCCTTCTGTGACTCGATCGGCTGCACTCACAATGGTTTGTTTGATATGTAAGTTGGTCGTCACCGCCGCACCGATATGTAGGGCTTCAATCAGCGGCACCCCTGAGCGCACCAATATCGCCAAAGTACTGGCAAAGCGCGCGGCATTGAGTCCCTTAGACAAGCGCGCCAATATCGGTAGCTTGAGTACCAGACTGTCAATGGCCAGCTTGCCCGCTTGCGTTTGGGCAAAGCGATAACACAAAAATGCCAGCGCAGCCAATACCAACAGCATCAGCCACCACCACTGAGTGATAAAATTGGACAGTGTGAGTACGATTTGGGTAATCAGCGGTAGCGCTTGCTCTGATTGCTCAAAGACCTTGACGATTTTTGGCACCACAAAACTCATCAAGCCCATGATTACTCCGACCGCCATCACCATCAGCACAATCGGATAGACCATTGCGCCTTGGATTTTCTTTTGTAAAGCAAAACGGTTTTCGGTGTAATCTGCCAATTGGTTGAGGATCAAATCCAAATGACCAGATTTCTCGCCTGCGGCAATGGTCGCGATATATAGCGGCGGAAAGCTGGCGGCTTGCTGCAGTGCGCGCGCAAGACTCAAGCCTTCTAACACATGAGAGCGCACAGCGAGCATTAAAGATTTGATATGCGTCTTTGGTGATTGTTTGGCGACGGCGGCAAGCGTTTCCTCTAACGGAATACCCGCTGCCAGCAAGACAGACATCTGACGGGTTAAGAGCGCCAGCTCATAAGCGGAGGGCTTTTTATAGCGGTTTTTATGCTTAGCTTGTCTGTCATTGACGGCACTGACTTCTACGGGCGTCCACTGCTTATCACGCAGCTGCTGGCGTATCTGCCGCGCCGAATCGCCCTCGAGCAGGCCTTTTTGCATACTGCCGCGCTCATCAAGCGCTTTAAAATGATAGGCTGGCATAGCAGCAGATATCCTAAGAAGATCAAATAGAGTGAATGATAAAACAGCGCTCAAAACCTTAGGGTATGGCTTTGTCGCCTAAAACAGTGGTGTGGAGTCATTGCTATCCGGCATCAGCCCTTGGAGGAGCAAGACATCTAAATGCTGCTGTTGGAGCTTTTTATCAAAGTCATTGACCTCAGCGATCAGCATTCTCTCGATGCGTTTGTCACTGGCAAACACGCTCAGCCGTGCACAGATGACGGCCAATTGATAAATGCGTTTTTTGCAATAGCCGTCTAGCCCTTGTAGCAGCCGCACCATATGCGGTGTCTCTAAACTGGCGTAGTCATAATCCGCCACCACCTCGGGCGCAAGCGCCGTGACGCTATAACTAATGGACAGATGCGCGCAAAAATAACAACTAAATAAATAGCCGACTACATGGCCGATATAATAGCCTCTATCGTAAGTAAAACTACTCACCCCAAAGTGCCCAAGCACATAGCTATTGAGGCTGCCTTGATCAAAGATAGGCTTGGTGTTTTTGAGCCTACCGATCGTGGCAAAGCACAACGGATTACGGCCATCTTGAGTGGTCAGCTGCCACCCTGCTGGCTGCTGCGCGGGCATGTGGCGGACGATATCAGCGATGATGTCGTCGACCACATGTAGCTGCTGCCAAAGGCGCTCAAGCCCATCGGTATCCATCAGCCCGCGTTTATCAAGCTGCTGCGCCAGAAAATATTGCTGGTATTCTACAAACTGTGATTTGAGCGTTTGTACCAAATAAGTCGGACGGATATTGGCAGGAGCCATATACAAGAGCCGCGTACGCTCATGCTGAGCACGGTACAAGGCCAGACGCTGGGCGGCAACGCTGTCCTTATCGGCAGAAGCATCAGCTTGCGCCTGCGACGTGACTGTATGCGCCGTGTCCGCAGCGCTATCAACCGTAAACAAGGCCAACAGTGCCGCTTTATCAAAAGTCACAGCGCTGTCATCCGTTTGAGCGTCTGTCATGGGATATTGCGCATCACAGACGGTGCCTTGAGGCGCATTACTTGGTTTGTTGCCATTGGCTTCGATAGCGGATTGGCTACCGGCTTGGGCGTTTGGCTTTGCGGTTGGTTCAGTCATAACATACCATCTGCAGCAAAATGAAACATCATCTAGATCTGACTATATGCCTGCTTTATAAGGAAATATAGCGCGCTTGTCACAAGCGCTGGCGTCCAGATGACTCAATATTCCATAGTACCTGAACATCGACGTATTGTCAGCCGTCCATCAGCAAAATACCCACCGCCGCACGCGGCTTAAAACACTTAGACTAGACAAAATACCTAGCCAGATAAACGCGGCATCACGTCATGCGCTAGCCGTGATACTGCTGGCGATAGGCTTTGGGCGAGACGCCGTAAACGCGCTTGAATGCTTGGCTAAAGGTCGAATCCGACGCATAGCCGACCAGCTCACTGATACGGCTGATGCTGTTTTGTTGCAACCGCAAGTAGCGCGCCGCCAAACGCAATCGATAATCAATCAGATACGTTAGCGGCGGCATACCGACTGTGTCTTTAAAGCGCTGCGCAAAGCTTGAACGCGACATCCCCGCGACCTCTGCCAGCTTATGTATCGTCCAGCTTTTGCTTGGGGCTTCATGCATGGCGGCCAAGGCTTTGGTCAAAAACGGATCTTTCATGGCTTTTAGCCAATTCTCAGTGGCTTCAGGCAGGCTTTCGATATAGACGCGCAAACACTCAATCATCATGATACTCGCCCAGTGATTGATGACCGCAGTCTTACCCATACGCTCGCGCTCAGCCTCCAAGGTCAGCAGCTTAATCTCCACATCGATGACCTCAAACCTGCCATCGGACTCTTCATTTATTTCGGGCAAAATCGATGGCAGGACAGACAATAAAGGCCGTATCATCTCTTTGTCATACTTACACTCAATCAAAATCAGAGACGAATTAGACTCGCCTTCACCTTTGACATCTAGCGTCTGCGCTTTGCGGCTATTGAGCATCTCATCTAGCGGCTGGGCGGCATCACCATCATACGCTAGCGCATAGCTTGTGTGCTGATGCGTATTGGGAATCATGATAATATCGCCTGCATGTACCTCTCGTCGATCATTGCCAACATCAATACAAAAACTGCCAGACATCACCAAGTAAAATAAAATAGTGTCTTTTCTCGTCAATGAATAAGACCAATTACCGACGCAATTTAGCCGATAGTATTTGGTTTCAAACAAATGCACATTTTGTAGCAATACGCTTAGAGCGTCCATCTGTCGTTCCTCAGTGATTATGAGAGTGTCCAAACCTAGCAAAATAAACTATCTCATAGAGATGACACAAGTCAAATATCCGCTCGTGGACTCTGGTTAAAAATATACATACGTTAGACACATAGACCAAACTCGAGGCGCGCCAATACTGTCCGCACTTATGTGCTCGGCAAATGGCACTTAAATCAAACGGTAGAATGACAAATATGAGCGCCAAGCATCAGATCGCGGTATAAACACGCAGGCACAAAAAAACGCCGGCCAAAACCAGTGTCATTATTTATGAGCATCGAAGGATAAATATAAAGAGTAACGACAGGGAAGTCTAATAAAGAAACAAAAGAGGTTCAGCAATAGAGCCAAAGAGGCTGCTGACAGATAAAGAGAGAAAAAGAAAAATTGGGGCGACTGATGGGACTCGAACCCACGACAACCGAGATCACAACCCGGGGCTCTACCAACTGAGCTACAACCGCCATAATATGGCCAAGGAAGGCAAGATATGCAGGCTAAATGGCGCGCCTGGCAGGATTCGAACCTGCGACCACCTACTTAGAAGGCAGGTGCTCTATCCAACTGAGCTACAGGCGCTCTTAAGGGCTTTTTATATATCTAATTAAGGTTACAATACTATTGTAGTATAAACTCAATCATCATACATAAAAAAAAGCCTGTAAGGCTCTTAAATAAATAGATGGTCGGAGTGATAGGATTCGAACCTACGACCCTCTGGTCCCAAACCAGATGCGCTACCAAACTGCGCCACACTCCGATATTTCTATTTTTACGATAGTTTTGTTAAGTAACTTGTCGTTGGCAAGGCCGCTAACTTGTTCATGTTCATCGCTATCGAGGTGCACATATTAAGGGGTAAAGCCGATTGTGTCAACACCTATTTTTGATAAATTTAAAAGAATTATTAAATTACCGCAAAAACGCATGTTTTTATAAAAAAGGCCACAATCAACGCCTTAATATCGATGTTACCTACTCATCGACAGGGGCATTATACTACATTTTCTCAAGGAAGCAAGTCACTGCCCTTATTTATCGTGCCTGTGTTGACGTTAAAGGGTATTAGCCATAGCGTGGCATAATCTGGCACCTTGCTGGCGAGCGCTTCTGTGACAGGCAGCTGGCGTAGCCTCATTGGTTGCTGCGTGTCATCTTGTACAGGATACACCAGCCAAGCCTGCGGCGCTTGATAAGCCTGCGCATAGCTGGCCAATTGATAAGCATCGCCGGAGCTGATAGCAGCAGCATTTGCTAGCGTTTTCCATTTGATATCGATCACATGACTATAGCAACCTGCCCTGTCAGTGGCCGTCTTTGTATGATGCGTATGAGTTGAGTTGTCATTGTCATTGTCATTATCAGGCGGCGTTTGATAAATCAACAAATCAGGACGGATAGACAAACAAGCTCGCCCCTCCTCGTCATTTAACCAAACCCGCTGCGTCTGAAACAGTGGCTGATAATCCGTACTGACGCGCCGAAACAGTGTGGCAATACGTAAGCTGGCCCACTGCTCAAAAGCTTGGTTCATATCTAGCAGTAGGCACAAACGTAGTGATGGTGGCCGCTGTTTTATTGCAGGTGGCGCGATACCATTTGCCCCAGCGACACTTGACTGGCGCAGTAGCCAATACGCCATCTCTAATAGCTGCTGCGCACCTTGCATGGCGTTCGCATGCAGTGGTTGCATAGCAAACTGGCGTTTGGCTTGCTGATAGACCGCCGCCAACTGCGTCAGCTCATGAGTATGTAGCGCAGAGACCCGCTGCCATGTCGTCGACAACTGAGCACCAATGCGACGAAAACGCACAGAGGTCTGTAGTAATGGGCTGAGTTGCTCTAAAGCACTTTTGATCAGCCGATTGGCTAGCATCTCTTGGCTGAGCACACTGCGCTCACACACGAACTTATGCGGCTGCAGCAGGTTGCGCTGCAGTTGCGCTTTTATCACGAGGCGACCTTGCAATGAGGTTTGGTTATCGATCTGCGTTTGATAGTGCTGGGTGGGTGGGTGCTGCGTCAGTCCTTGCAAAAACTGCTGAATGAGCCAATCTGACAATGGCAAAGCGTTGATCGGTAAGGGTGCGGCGTGGCGACCAAATTGACCAAGGTGTTTGCTATTTGGCAGTGTTTGCGGTGATGAGTCGTCGCTAGCGATCAAATCTGCCAGCATCCTCTGCACCCAAAGCCGAGTGCGGCTGATAGCGCGCTGCTGCTCTGATGGCGACTGACGCTGAGGCGGTGTATTTGTCGCTGCCATCCGTTTGGGTAATATCTCGAGCACCATGCCACTTGGCAGATGCACAATACCGATATAGTGACCCACCTGAAGCTGCCACTGGCCCCGCTTGCGCTTGATGCCAAATACCGCAAACTCTTGCGCCAGTAGCCACTCAAAATCAGTCACGTACGCAAAGTCGCGCGCGGTCAGCCGCTGATGCTCAAACACTGTCATAATGCCTGTCTGAGAAACAGCTGGCCGCCGCAGCTCAGGATTACCAGCGGTATGAAGGTCGCTATCGTTATGGAGCACAGTCATCAGTATAACCGCTGATAGATAGCCGCCTGCGCAAATGCGCCTGTGCCTGCTATAAGATCTGCATTTATCCTATAGCCCCCTGCCCCTAGAGCCGAGTGCGGCTGACCAAAAAATGAATCATGACCCAAATAGCCAGCGGCGCTGTCGTTTTGCGTCGCCGTCTGTGTAGGCCGGCTACCTGCCAGCAGCGCTTGGCTATCTTGTATAAACTGCATCGCTAGCGGCTGCTCATCATCTTGAAAGATATATTGTAGCACCGCCACTTGCCCACCTGCAGCTTGCGCTAATTGTGGAATGATTTGCTCGGCCAGTGCGCGTTGTAAGTGCTCCAGACTCTCTATCGCCCATAAAAACGCATGGCCCAACTGCGACTCGCTGCCAAGCGTTTGCGTGATGCGCTGATTGAGGCCGCGGAGTAGTTTATCGAGCGCTATCGTGGCAGCAGACTCAGCACTGTCTGCGCTGTGGCCTGTCTTTATACTTGGTAGCAGCTCAGGCTGTGGCGGACAATCGACAAATCGGAAGCGCCGGCGCAGCGCCATATCTAGCGGGGCTAAAGAATGGTCTTGCGTGTTCATGGTGGCATAAATATCGACATTGGCCGGAATACTAAAAGTACGGCCAGAATACGCCAGCTTTACCATCATCGCATTGGCCATGCCAGTGCGTTTATCTGGCTCAATTAAGCTTAGCAGCTCACCAAAGACCCGTGATACGTTGGCACGGTTGATCTCATCGATCAGCATAGCATAGCGCTGTTTGGGGTCGCGAGCGGCGCGCTGACACAACAACAAAAACGCGCCATCCTGAATGCCATACTGCATCTGTAGGCCTGAGGCATTGGTGGCGGTATTGGCAGGTGTCATAACAGGGCGAATCCCTTCGACAAACTCTTCATAGCCGTAGGCTTGGTGAAAGCTCACCATACTAAAGCGCTGCTGGCTAAAGGCTTGCTGGCGCGCGCTATTGTCGTGCTGCGCTTGCTCAAATTCGGCTAGCTGCTGTGATAAACCCTCTAGCAAGTCGATGCTATCAGGCAGCAAATACCACGCACCGCTCTCATCCTTATCAAAATACGCTTGACTGGCACGATTGTCACAGCTGACCGTCCGCGAGTCAGCAGGACTGTGGCGACGCAGCGCCAACCAAGCGGTGCTGCTTAAGTTTTTATCGCGGGCATTTTTGGCCGCCTTTGCCACAAAAAAAGGATGGGCGACAATCTCTGGTACTTTTAGTAAGTCCTGCTGCGACTTGCGCATCTGCAAAAATATCAAGCACAGCACCTCGCGCCAGCTCAAGTCCTGTAACAGCTGGGCCAATAGCGCCTCATCATCAGCGGTGGGCAGATCGTCGGTGTATTGCTGGGCGATTTGTAGCAATCGATAAGTCTTACCGGTACCAGCGACGCCCGTGTAGATGATATTGATCGGTTGGTGAGAGCGGTTTGGTTGAGTGAGCAAGACATCAGACATAACATTATCCAGCAGAGCAAAAGTGTATAAACATGAAACAAGCAATAGGCGGGCTGATTATAACAAGGAAAATGGCGACGTTAGGGCGGTCTGCTCGTTACCTTACTATCATTTTGTAAGCGCAGCAGTTCATGCTAATAATAGTAGGCAGAACGCGGTTAATGTACCATAGTAGCGGTGACGACTTGGCAGCCGATAGGCGCTTCGTCGTTATTGATGAGGTTTCATCATACGCAATGTCACCTTTAACCTATCTATATAAAGGAATTTTGTATGTCAGGATTATTAAAAAAACTCCCTACCAAGCTGACCAATAAATTGCCAGCCAAAGTAGCTGACAGCACAAGATCGCCAGTCGAACCACCAAACAGCACGCTCAAGCCCGTCAGTAACCAATTTACCAAGCTATTGTCAGTGACCAAATACTTACCGGCCAGCGCCCGCTCTAGTATTTTATCCAAGGCTTTTGGTAAAGTGGTGCCCTATGTTGGCACCACGGGCGTCTACTATGAGACGGTTGAGCCAAACCAAGTGGCGGTCAGCTTAAACAACACCAAAGCCGTACAAAACCATATCGGCTCTATCCACGCCGTTGCCATCACCCTGCTGGCCGAAACAGCCACGGGGTTTATTTTGGGTCTAAACCTGCCCTCGGACCGTGTCCTGCTGATTAAATCTTACTCGGTAGATTTTTATCGCCCCATCAAAAAAGGCCAGATCGCTGCTATCGCCACCTTGTCTGATGAGCAGCGCTTGACCATCCTCAATACCCCAAAAGGTGAGATGGTCATCCCTTGCGTCATCCATGATCGCGAGTCTGATAGCGAGCGCGACCCTATCGTGGTCGAGATGACATGGGCTTGGATACCCAAATCAGAGCTAGAAGCCAGACGTCAAGGCAAAGCGAATGCGCAAACAGCAGCAAGCGCTGACGCAGCATTGGCAGATGCGGGTGACGACCAGACCGATGACGCTCAACCCGCTTCACAACTAAGCGATACACCCTCTGCGCAAGACTTGTCTGCCGCCACTACAGATATGGCCAAAAGTACATAGATTGCGTGATCAAATAAAAAACCCATAACAAGGAGACAATGATGTCCAAACTTATCCATACATTGACAGCCCCTTTATCCAAGGTACTGCTGGTCAGCGCCTGCGCGTTGGGGCTTAGCATAACAGCCACGGCCGCTCCAGCAAATGCCAGCCAACATGCCACACTTAGCAAATCCAGCCCTGTCTTTTTGGGAGAAAGTGGCAACTATCCTTTTTCTGAAGCGGTACGGGTCGGCGATACACTATATATGTCAGGCCAGATCGGCTTTAAAGACGGCAAGCTGGTCAAAGGCGGCGTCAAAGCCGAAACCAAGCAAGCGCTAGACAACATTCACGCCACGCTCCTAAAGTATGGCTACCAAAAGTCAGATGTGGTCAAATGCATGGCGATGCTGACCGACATGGATGACTTTGCTGACTTTAATGACGTCTACAAAGCCACGATGGCGAAGCCTTATCCAGTGCGCTCAGCCTTTGGCGTCTCAGAGCTGGCAGCGGGCGCAAGCGTCGAGGTTGAATGTATCGCTGTCAAATAATCGCGGTATTCACTATTGCGGTATTCACTATCAATGTGCTACTGCATACCAGTCATTACCAATAGAGCACGACCAAATAACTGGCTTTGATAGTCAGTTATTTTTTTGCCGTTTATATGCTAGTCACCCTTATAACCCCCCTATCAATTTAAAAGCGGTTCATCATTTAGCGCGCTTTCTTTGGTGACGCGCAGCACTTCCTCTAACGTCGTCCGACCTGCTATCACTTTGTGCAGCCCATCAGCGCGAATCGACGATGTTTTTTGGCGGGCGTAGGCTTCTAGCTCATACTCAGCGGTGTTGCTATGAATCATACGGCGCAGCGTATCATCGATGGGCACCACCTCATATATGGCGGTACGACCTTTAAAGCCTGTCTGATTGCATTTGTCGCAGCCGACGGGTTTGGGGAGTTTGATAAAGGTGTCTATCGCTTGTGCGCCTGATGGCCCCGATGTCAGATCAATCTCGGTAAAGAGCTTGGCCTGCTCACTATCTGCAGCTTGCCAGCCATGACAGTGCGGGCACAAGGTACGCACCAAACGCTGGGCGACGACCCCTATCAGTGATGATGACAATAAGAAAGGCTCAACCCCCATGTCTTGTAAACGGGTGACGGCCCCTATAGCGGTGTTGGTATGTAGCGTCGATAATACCAAATGTCCGGTAAGTGACGCCTGTACAGCAATTTCTGCGGTTTCTAAATCGCGAATCTCACCGACCATCACCACGTCTGGATCTTGTCGTAACATCGCGCGCAGACTCTTGGCAAAGGTCATATCGACTTTATTATTCACCTGCGTCTGGCCGATGCCATCGAGCTGAAACTCTATCGGGTCCTCAGCGGTCAAGATATTGCGAGTCTGATCATTTAGGTCAGTCAATGCCGAGTATAAAGTAGTGGTCTTACCAGACCCCGTCGGCCCAGTCACCAAGATGATACCGTGCGGGCGATGGATAAGGCGCTTAAGCTCACTATAGTCGCTGTCAGACAAACCCAGATAGGTCATGTTTAAGCGGCCTGCTTGCTTATCGAGCAGTCGCATCACCACCCGCTCGCCAAAACTAGAGGGCAGCGTCGACACCCGCACATCGACTTCACGCCCTGCTAGCCGCAAGCTGATACGGCCATCCTGTGGTACGCGTTTTTCGGCGATATCGAGTTTGGCCATCACCTTGATACGCGAGACCAAGAGCGGCGCTAATTGACGTTTTGGGCTAATGATTTCTTTTAGCTCGCCATCGACACGAAAACGCACGACCAAGCGTTTTTCAAAGGTTTCGATATGAATATCAGACGCATTGAGACGGATGGCCTCGGACAGTAGCGCATTGATCAGGCGGATGATGGGGGCGTCGTCTTGCTGATCCATCAAGTCTTCTGTCTCAGGCACGCTATCTGCCAAGCTATCGAGATCCGGATGGTCTTCAAGTCCTGCAGCAATGTGCTGTGACTCGCCCGTATTGCCTGCATAAGCAGCGTTTAGGCGTTTTTCAAACTCATCGGCGCTGACACTGTCATAGGTTGGCACGCCGCGCACGCCCTGCTGCTGTAAAAACCGCACCGCTTCATTAATCGCCGATAGCGGTGTGGCCTTGGTCAGTACCAGCGTCGCGGGCAGCTCAGGGTCTATCGCAAGGATGACCAAAACCTGATGGCGTTTGGCAAAACTATAAGGCAATTGCATCATAAAAACGACCTGATAACTAAGAATAACTGCGGTATGAGCAGCATATGATGACAGCAGAGGTATGGGTAAAATCGACTCTTTCTAAAATGGCATAGCGCTCTTGACTATAGAGCGCGGCTTAGCATAGCGCGGATCAACGGCGCACCGCCTTAGTCCAAAAAAGACTGCCTGTAAACCTGCATGAGTTTGGTATAATAGCATTTTGTGTCAGATGCGTATTAGTTTATCTGCAAGACGCGCGCCCCTATCGCTTGGTGCCAATTGCGCCATCTAACGCGCCAAGTCCACAGAGGATTTTTATTTTGTCGATAGTGCGCTATTATCAGTTCAAGACTTATCTGATAAGCGGTGCACGTTTGCACTAAGACACACCCTTTTATATTTGACTGTCTATTTATTAGGTCATCTTGCCGCCCGTTATTAGGATTTGAGTTATGTCAGAAAACGCCCACCCCACTCCCACGCCGCTGCTATCAGACACCTTTAACGTCGGTAGTCGTACCTTTTCTTCTCGGTTATTGGTCGGGACGGGGAAATATAAAGACATGGCGCAGACGGGTGAGGCCATCGGCGCGTCGGAGGCAGAAATTGTAACCGTCGCCATTCGCCGTACCAATATTGGGCAAAATAACGATGAGCCCAATTTGCTCGACGTCATCTCTCCAGACAAATACACTATTTTGCCAAATACTGCTGGCTGTTTTGATGCCGAAACGGCGGTTCGTACCTGTAAGCTTGCTCGCGAGCTGCTCGGCGGGCACAATCTGGTCAAGCTTGAGGTGTTGGGTGATGAAAAAACCCTCTACCCTAACGTCATGGAAACGTTAAAAGCGGCCAAAGTCTTGATAGAGGATGGGTTTGAGGTGATGGTATATACGTCTGATGACCCTATCGTCGCCCAAGAGCTTGAAAGCATGGGCTGCGTGGCGATTATGCCGCTCGGTAGCTTGATTGGCTCTGGACTTGGCCTGCTCAATCGCCATACCCTCAGCCTAATCATTGAAAACGCCAACGTACCCGTATTGGTCGATGCAGGCGTCGGCACCGCCTCGGATGCAGCGATTGCCATGGAGCTTGGCTGCGATGGGGTCTTGATGAACTCTGCCATTGCCAATGCGCAAAACCCAGTCTTGATGGCACAAGCCATGAAGCACGCTATTTGGGCTGGGCGTGAGGCGTTTTTGGCGGGCCGTATGCCGATGCGCAAAATGGCAGCCGCCAGCTCGCCGCAGACAGGCTACTTTTTTCAGTAAGCGCTTTTGCTAGTAGCTCAGCGGACACCTGATTGTGTGGCGTCAGATATGACGCCACCATCACAGGTCTTTTCTCCAACATCATAAAAGGATTTATTATGCGACTTCTCACAGCAGTCGATCAATTATTTTTACTTCTTGAGTCGCGTAAACAGCCCATGCACGTTGGCGGCTTGTTTTTATTTGAATTACCAAAAGCGGCGGATAGCGATTTTGTTTATCAGCTGGTAAAACAAATGCAAGAGTCCGACGTGCCGCCAAGCTTTCCTTTTAACCAAGTGCTAGAGCATTTGATCTTTTGGAAAAAAGACAAAAACTTTGATGTGGAGCATCATCTGCATCATGTCGCGCTGCCCAACCCTGCGCGGATTCGCGAGCTGCTGATGTATGTGTCAAGGGAGCACGGACGGCTGCTAGATCGCGCCATGCCGCTGTGGGAATGCCATGTGATAGAAGGCATCCAGCCTGAGACTGAGGGCGGTGCTGAACGTTTTGCGCTGTATTTTAAAATCCATCACTCATTGGTCGATGGTATTGCAGCCATGCGTTTGGTACAAAAATCCCTATCGCAGTCCGCCACCGAGCCTGTCACCCTGCCTGTATGGTCACTGATGGCGCGCCACCGCAACCAAGTCAACGCCATATTGCCCAAAGAGCGCTCCGTGCGGCGCATTATCAAAGAGCAAATCTCTACCATCAAACCGGTGTTTACTGAGCTGCTGGACAATCTCAAAAACCATGGCGACGAAGGCTATGTCGGCACCTTTGATGCGCCGATGAGCATCTTAAACAAACGTATCTCCGCCTCTCGTCGTATCGCTGCGCAGTCTTATGATATCGAACGCTTTAACGATATCGCCGCCCGCCTAAAAATCAGCAAAAATGATGTGGTGCTTGCCGTCTGTGCAGGGGCCATTCGTCGTTATTTGCTCGCCATGGATGCCCTACCCAGCAAGCCGTTGATCGCTTTTGTCCCGATGTCGCTACGTACTGATAATAGCGTCTCAGGTAACCAGCTGTCATTTGTCCTAGCAAACCTCGGCACGCACCTTGATGATCCACTACGCCGCATCGAGCTTATCCACCGCAGCATGAATAACGGCAAACGCCGTTTTCGCCGTATGAATCAGGCCCAAGTGATCAATTACAGCGTGATTGCGTATGCGTGGGAAGGCATCAATCTGGCGACAGGCTTATTCCCCAAAAAACAAGCCTTTAACCTGATCATCTCCAATGTACCCGGCTCAACCAAGCCCTTATACTGGAATGGCGCAAAGCTACAATCGCTATACCCTGCCTCTATCGTCTTTGATGGTCAAGCGATGAACATCACGCTCGCCAGCTACCTCGATAGGATTGAGTTTGGTATCACTGCCTGTAGTAAGGCGCTACCGCATATACAAGACATGCTGATACTGATCGAAGAAGAGCTGGATTTGCTAGAGGCGACCAGCAAAGAGCTTGAGTTTCAAGGCATCACGGTCAAGGACAAGTGTGATGACCAAAACCCTAAGCACATAAAAAAGCTGGCACCATAATGGTACCAGCTTTTAAGATTTGATCGTTGACGGCGGCTTAAAACACATCACCCCAAGTCGGTACCACCACTTGCATCAATGGCTTGAGCAGCTTGACGTTACAAGCAAAGATAGAGCCTGAGGTCATCGAGTTGTGCGCGCCAGTATGATCGACGACCACGCCGCGTGCTTCGGTGACAATCAGCTCACCTGCTGCGATGTCCCACGGTTTGATAGACATCTCAAAATAACCATCAAAACGACCTGCCGCCACATAGCACAGATCCAGCGCGGCTGAGCCTAAACGGCGAACTTGTCCGCCCGCCTCAGAGATTTTTTGTAGGCTTTCAAAGTGCTGCTTGGCATAAGAGATGACTTCGCCATTGCGTTTGCGCTCAAGCGGATGACCGGTGGTAAATAGCCCACCGTCGATAACTTTACGCTCACTGACATTGATACGGCGTTGGTTGAGACGCGCGCCTTTGCCGCGGCTGGCAGAAAACATCTCGTCACGCACAGGATCATAAATCACGCCGTGCTCGGTCACACCTTTATACTGTACGGCAATAGAGACACAAAACTGCGGCACGCCATGGACGAAGTTTTTGGTGCCGTCTAGTGGATCGATAATCCAGCACCAGTCGGCATCTTCGCCGCGGCCTTCTTGCATACCAAACTCTTCACCCAAAAACGAATGGTTTGGGTAGCTGGCTTTTAGTGTCTCAATCGTCAGCTCTTCGCTAAAACGATCAATACGGGTGACCAGTCCATCAAGCCCTTTTGACTCGATGTCTAGCTCGATTTTGTGACGGTTTTGATGCGCGTATAAAATCTCTTTACCAACTTTTTCAGCAGCACGTGCTGCGATGACGACCATGGGTTCCATAGATAACCTATTTGCTTGATGAATGAATATACTTAAGAGATAACACTGATAAAATGTACAAAAAATAAAGCCGACTTAAAACTAAATCCTATCAACCTAACAAAAACCCTAGCCGCCAAGCAAACCAAATAGATGATTGCTAGTCGTTGCACCGCCCAAGTTGTCAAATAATTCACACCTACGGCAAGTAGGCGAGGTTTAAGCAAAAAACCTATAAGCTTTATTTTTTACTCTGCTATTTTAGCAATTTTTTATGAATGATAGGGTTTTATTTTAGCAGTTGCTTGAGCTGACTGACCACACCTGCAACATCCAGACCACAGTCGGCCATTTGCTCTGCGGGTGCGCCGTGCGCGATAAAACGATCAGGAATACCGATATTGCAAATGGCTGGGCGATGATGCTTAAAGGCCGCCGACTCATTGAGCAAGTATTCATTGACTGCACTGCCCGCGCCGCCCATCAGCATGTGCTCCTCTAGGGTGGCGATATGGGTTATGCCATTTGCCAGTATCTCTTCTAACAATACGGTATCTAGTGGCTTCACCCAGCGCATATTGACCACATGTACCTGACAGTGCAACTGCTGAGCGATATCTTGAGCAGCCGAATCAGCGGCGGCGACCATGCTACCAAACGCCAGTAGCGCCAGTTTGAGAGGGGCCTCATCTTGTCCTACTACCGACTCAATCACCGCCTTGCCGATGTCATAGGTCTGCGCGGGGCGCTCGATGGCAGCACCTGTACCGACGCCGCGCGGATAACGAACAGCCGTACAGCCTTGATACTCATAGCAAGTATTTAATAAATGATAACACTCGTTTTCATCTTTTGGCGCCGCGATTAGCATGTTGGGTACGCAGCGCAAAAAAGCAAAATCAAACACTCCTGCATGGGTCGCGCCGTCCTCGCCCACCAATCCTGCGCGGTCAATGGCAAACGTGACATCAAGATCTTGCAAAGCCACATCATGAATCAGCTGATCGTAGCCGCGCTGCAAAAATGTCGAATAAATCGCCACGATGGGTTTGACGCCTTGCGTTGCCATACCAGCAGCCAGTGTGACGGCATGCTGCTCAGCAATCGCCACATCAAAAAACCGCTCTGGGAACTGACGGGCAAAGTCGGTCATGCCTGAGCCTTCTTCCATCGCTGGCGTAATAGCGAGCAATTTGTCATCTTCATGCGCTTTGTCACACAAAAACTGGCCAAATACTTGCGAGTACTTTAGCGCAGGCTGCGATTTTTTAGCAGCAGGCGGCGTATCATGCGGCTGCTCATCTGGTAGCTTACTAATGGCATGATAGCCAACTGGGTCTAGCTCTGCAGGCGCAAAGCCTTTGCCTTTCGTAGTATAGACATGTACCAGCACGGGGCCTTTGACTTGTTTTGCTAATGACAAGACGCGCAGTAGCTCAGGTATATTGTGGCCATCAAAGGGGCCAAAGTAGGTAAAGCCAATGGCTTTGAATAAATTGTCCTCGAGCTGCGGCACATCGCGCATCTCTTTGTGGCGTTTGCGCCGATCAAACCCCTGCATATCAGGGCGCTGGCAAACGATAGGCTGGCCGCTATCAGAGATATCTACTTGATACCCCGACTCCCATAGCATGGCCAAATGCCGCGAAAACCCGCCAATCGAGCAAGATATCGACATGTCATTATCATTTAAAATCACCAACAAATCAGCATCTTGCTGCACCGCGTCGTTCATGGCTTCAAACGCCATGCCGCCTGTCATCGCCCCATCGCCGATGATACAAGCGACCGTCTGCGGCAGCCCCTGATACCGCAGTGCCAGACTCATGCCGAGACCCGCTGAGATGGAGGTCGATGAATGACCAACACCAAAGGTGTCGTACACAGACTCGGCGCGCTCAGGAAACGCCGTCAACCCGTCTTTTGCACGGATACTGCCCAGCTGATCGCGGCGACCCGTCAGCACTTTATGAGCGTAGGCTTGGTGCCCCACATCCCAAACGATCTGATCGTGCGGCGCATCTAGCAAGTAATGCAGGACAATGGTCAGCTCGACCACGCCTAGATTGGCACCAAAGTGTCCGCCACTTTGACCGGCCGAATACAACAAAAAAAGGCGCAGCTCATCGGCTAACGCAATCAGCTGAGCGCTACTAAAGGCATTTAAATCAGCAGGCGTATCGATACTATCGAGCAGCGGCGTCTGCGGGCGCACACGTGGGATTGCCGTATAAATCTGCTGCAAACTGGGCAGCTGAACCGCAGACGTAGTGGCTGACGCAGATACGGACTGAGACTGTGGGGAATAAGGTGACTGCTGCATAAACCGTACGATACCTACCAATCTGCTGACAAAACGTGCTTTAGGGTATAAAAAAAAGATAGCCAAGCGACGTCAATAATATCTACATCATTATTGATGTAACAAGCCATATAGTTATTTATGTAACACCGGCATAAAGTCTATCATGCGGCGTCTCACAGCAAGCACGCGAGCATAATATATAGCGCGGCGCGGCTTGGGATGAGTATTATGCCTTATTATCAGACATCAATACCGAATGTTCGTGACGACATAGTAATGTAAGGGTAAAGACTTGTCACTGTATCCGTCAAAATAGTATGGCATAATAGCAT
Organism: Psychrobacter sp. Rd 27.2; assembly: GCF_001921755.1. Taxonomy (NCBI): domain Bacteria; kingdom Pseudomonadati; phylum Pseudomonadota; class Gammaproteobacteria; order Moraxellales; family Moraxellaceae; genus Psychrobacter; species Psychrobacter sp. Rd 27.2. Next base: position 119,202 of record NZ_MRYB01000007.1, read on the forward strand.
TTTTTTTTAATTGTCGCTTTAATCATCGTGCGCCGTCTGTGAACTTTGTGTGTTTTTACCATAAAGCGCAAAACCATGCTATCGTCATGAGCAGGTGATCGCGTTTTTACAGACTCTACTGCCACCACCACCGGCTTATGTAGGACAGTAATGTCATATCAATTTATTACCAGTGCCAAACTACCGACTCGTCATGGCGAGTTTGATATTCATGTTTTTGAAAACGACGACGGCCAAGAGCATGTGATGCTGACCGTTGGGCTGTCTGCGTGTGAGCAAGTAGCGGCCGATGAGACGGCAGACAACACCCGCGTGCCGAGCACAGCGCATGTAGCATCAGAGCCGCCGGTGCCCTTGGTACGTATTCATTCTGAATGCCTTACTGGCGATGCCTTTAGCTCACTAAAATGTGACTGTGGCCCGCAGCTCAATACCGCCATGCAAGCCATCCAAGAAGCAGGCTGCGGCGCTATTTTGTACTTGCGCCAAGAAGGCCGCGGTATTGGCTTGACCAACAAAATCCGCGCCTATGCCCTACAAGATCAGGGCCATGATACGCTAGATGCCAATTTAATGTTAGGCTTACCTGCTGATGCGCGCATTTATGACATGTGCGGCCCCATGCTCGCCCATGTCGGCGTTGATGCGGTACGGCTCATCACCAACAACCCAGATAAAGTTGCCTACTTAACCGAACACGGTATCAACGTGGTGGAGCGCGTGCCTCTGCTGGTGGGTGTCAATGATATGAATGCGGATTACCTCGCCACCAAACGCGACCGCATGGGACATTTGCTCGACAAAGACTTTAATACTGCCATACACCTAAACAAATAGATATGTTATGAGTACTCCAGATACAGCTAATACCAATATAGACCAAAACGTCGCTCAGTCACAAGCAGATGCGGCAAACCCTGCCATACCAAACGATAACGATATCGCTCGCGTCCGCGCGTTTTTGGTCGATTTGCAAGCACGTATTTGCCAAGCGCTCGAAGCACAAGAGCGTGACGGCGGCGGTAATGCCACCTTTGTCCCTGATGATTGGCAGCGCCCAGAAGGCGGCGGCGGCCGCTCTTGTGTCTTAGCAGACGGTGAGGTGATCGAAAAAGCCGGCGTGATGTTTAGCCACATTCACGTGCACAACCTGCCCGCGTCGGCGACCGCGCGCCACCCCAATATCGCAGGGCGCAAAGCACAAGCCATGGGCGTGTCCCTCGTCGTCCATCCCAAAAACCCAAACGTCCCGACCAGCCATGCCAACGTGCGCTTATTCGTCGCCGAAGCAGAAGGCGAAGCGCCGATTTGGTGGTTTGGCGGCGGATTTGATTTGACACCGTTTTATCCTGTGCTAGCGGACTGCGTCCACTGGCATCAGGTCTGTCATGATTTGTGCGCGCCGTTTGGCGACAGCGTTTATCCTGATTTCAAACAGTGGTGCGATGAGTATTTTCATCTGCGTCATCGCAATGAGCAGCGCGGCATTGGCGGGTTGTTTTATGACGATGTCAATACCGAGAGCCGCGGCTGGGACTTTGAGAGGTGTTTTGACTTTATGAAAGCAGTAGGCAACGGCTATCTTGATGGTATTTTGCCTATTTTTGAGCAGCGCAAAGCCGCCCCTTATACCGACGAGCAGCGTCAGTTTCAGCTGTATCGGCGCGGCCGCTATGTCGAGTACAACCTCGTCTATGATCGCGGCACTCTCTTTGGGCTACAAAGTAATGGCCGCATCGAGTCTATCTTAGTCAGTATGCCGCCGCTTGCCAGCTGGCATTACCGCTTTGAGCCAGAGCCTGGCTCGCCTGAGTTTGAGCTGACAGATTTTTACTTAAAACCGCGCGACTGGTTGACTCTATAGCAGGTCTGCCTATAATAAAGACCAAGGTGTTTTTTCTATTGTTTTTATTGCTTAAGTTTTTGTCTCATTTACCAAGTGCACATAAGGTCAGCTGTCATGGCTGACCTTATTTATATAAGGCAGATATCAAACAGCAAAACCATCCGCCAAGACACGTCGACGATACCTGATAAGCCACGTGACAAACGCGCTTACGATGGATATTACGATGAGATAACAACTATTTTAACTGAGCTTACTTAGTTCGCCGTTATAATAGAATGTATTTTTAGCAAAAGTCATTTAGAAGCACTGATGTTTCTAAACATTATGCGTTCATTTTTATAATAAAACGTTATTTGTGGCGCGTTTTTCTCAGCACGCCGACGATTAGCCAAATTTAAAGGAGTAATTTATATGGCCCAAGTTATCAAATCCTCACTTACCTCGGTCTTTGGTATCACATTGATGGCGGCCGCTTTAGGCCTTAGCGCTTGTAGCACCTCTGTGGACCCTGATGTCAAAGCGCGTCAAGACAGCATGAAAAGCTGGGGCGATGCGATGGGCGTCATGGGCGATATGGCCGAAGCCCCTGACACTTTTGATGCAGAAGTATTTAAAGAGCAGGCTGCGTTTTTGGCAGAAGATGCCGCCACGCCTTGGAGCCATTTTGAAAACCAAGAAGCCGCGGGTAACGCGACTGAAGCGGTATGGTCAAATGCCGACGGCTTTCGCGCAGAAGCAGAAAACTTCCAACAAGCGACAGCTGAGCTAAATGCTGCCGCCCAAACCGCCACTAGCATGGATGATGTCATGCCAGCGTTTGGTCAAGTGGGCCAAAGCTGCAAATCTTGCCACACTGACTTTAAAGTCAAAAACGACTAAGTCCAGAGCAACATCTGTCAAAACCACCTGACACAAAAAACCGCCTTATCTGCTGATTTGGCGGTTTTTTTTGCTATAGGTTTTTTGGTTGCTATAAAAGTATCTATCGGCTTACTTTGCCGCTTGCGGATCGGTAGCAGGAGATTGCTGCGTCTGCATTTTATCCACAATAGCACTGACAGACGGATCGCTTAAATCTATGGTACGTATTGGGAACGGGATATTGACCCCTGCCGCATCCAGCGCTTTTTTGATCTCGACGATGACTTGATGAATGGAAGCGACTTTATTGGCCTGCGTGCCATCTTCGATAAACCAGCGTACCGTCAGATCGATAGACGAGCCGCCAAATCCAGTCGCAATCACGCTAGGCTGAGCTTTCGTCGAGACGCTATCGGCCTTATCTAACGCACGTAAAATCTCCGCTCTTGCCGCTTCGATATTATCTTCGTAGCCGATACCGACTGCCACCTGCAAACGGCGCTGCTTATAGGCCGTATTGACCGTCAACGCCGAGGTGTAAAGGTCTGAGTTGGGAATGACCACTTGCCGACCGTCATAAGTCTTGATGGTGGTGGCGCGGATTTTGATGTCCTCCACCGTCCCTTCATAGTCGCCTGAGACAATCTGATCACCGATACGAAACGGCTCTGAGAGCAGCAGCAAAATACCTGATAGCAGGTTTTGGAAAATATCTTTAAACGCAAAACCAATCGCCACCGAACCAATACCAAGGGCACCAATCAGCTTGGCAGGCGTAAACCCTGGCACCGCAATCACCATCGCAATCATAAAGCCGATAAAGATAATCAGTGCCCCGCCTACCCGCTGAAACACTTTGACCAAGTTTTGATGGCGACTACGGCTACCTAAGAGTTTATGAACGATTTTTTTGAAAAGTATCGACAAAAACCAAAAAATCAGGATAACAATGAGCGATGCGACAAAATAAGGAATTCGCTCCAAAAACCCCACCATGATATCATTGGCCGAATCAAAGATGCTGTGATACGTCAGCGTATCAGTCGTCGACTCAGGGGCACGGTCAGCGTTTACTGTGGTTCCTGCCTCAGGGGTAGGCATGGGCGGTTCACTCCTTTGATTGATTGGGTAACGCAGCGGCTCATTATGTTTTGTGGCGCATCATGCGCCTTAGCACTCTACGCCATCAAGTCTGCTTGCACAATCTCGATCCAGTAGCCATCGACGTCTTTGATAAAGGCGATGTGTTTCATGCTGCCATCTTCTGGACGTTTTTTAAATTCGACATTATTTTTGTCAAACCAAGCCACCGCGTCTGTTAAATTGGGCACACTAAAGCAAATATGACCAAAGCCTTGCGGCCCACTATTGCCATCATGGTAGCTAAAATCGGCCTGACTCTCTGTGCCATAGTTATGGGTTAGCTCCAAGATACCGCGCTGACGAAAGGCAAAGATCTCTAGATCGGCACCTGACGGCAGATTCTCACGCTCACTATCGGTCAGCTTGGCCAAAAAGTACAAATCAAACTCCATCTCAGGGAATTTTTTGACCGCCAATAGGGTCATACCCAGCACCCCAGTATAAAACTCAAGCGACTTGGCAGGGTCTTTTACGCGTAGCATGGTGTGGTTAAAGGTAAAGCCTGAGGTTTGCGCTGAGATCGGCTGAATACCTGCACGCGCGACGCTGCTGGCAGGCTGCGCGATAGTCGCTGCATCATCAAGAGAGGTTGAGCTAGACGCTGAATGAGACATAACAATCCTAATATACCTAATATAAAATTAATATAAAAAACAAATGAATCAGCAAGCGAATCACAGCATGGCAATGCGCTTGCTACTTTTATGATAATCAAAAATGCACCAATCAATGATAGGGTTTTGTAAGCAAAAAGCGCACCGCTCTGGTGTGAGGGCCGCTTTCGTCAAGTGAGTACAAAACCCCAAGCACAGATCAGTCTTCTAAAAACCGTACCTTACCGGTTTCTAAGTCGTACTCTGCCCCAACGATGAGCAACTTACCACTCGTCGTCAAGTCCTCTAGAGCTCGGGAGCCATGTTTGAGCTGACTGACAGACATACGCACGTTGGCACTGATAGAGCGATCTAACAGCTCATCGGCATCGACGTCTTGACCATTGGCAGTCGCCAGCTCGTGCAAATTGTAAACACTTGGACGAATACGATCGACGATAGACTGTAGGTTTGGCGTGTAGTTTTGTTCAGGGTTGATGAGTGCTTCTACGCAAGCGGTCACCGCACCGCAGTGTGAGTGACCGAGCACCACCACCAGCTTGGTGCCGAATTTTTCGGCAGCAAACTCAACCGAGCCAATCTGTGACGGTGCGACGACATTTCCTGCCACCCGAATCACAAACAAATCCCCTAACCCTTGGTCAAAGACAATCTCAACCGGTACGCGTGCATCTGAGCAGCCCAAGATAATCGCCAACGGGTCTTGATCACTGATAAGCTCTGGACGCCTCTGCATCGCAGGATCTGGGTTGGTAAGGCTGTCGACGTAACGGGCGTTACCTTGTTTTAAAAGCTCAAGCGCTTCTTGACCAGTTTTGGGGCGTGTGTCGTTAGGCATGAGAAATCCTTTTTTTTCGAATGTTAAATGATAGATGGCTGCTCATATATCGCGGATGAAGAAGATGCTGGATATATAGACCAAAAGACGGCAAATGACGATGAGATCATGCCGCACACTTTGGTGTCAGCCATGACATGATTGTATAGGAACACCGACAAAAAAATGCTAAAAACTTTTGTTTTAATGTCGTTAACATCGCTATAAACGCCTCTGCCACTATCCCCAAGACCCTCATGCTCATGATGAAATGCAACCCATTCGACATAAAATTGGCACACTGTATGTCAACACACTTTATGCCAATAGGACGGCACCTATTTTAAGTAGATTAACCATACAAAAGCCGCGCTTAGGATAATACAGTCTGCCCAAAAGAAAAATGCCCAAGCACATAAACGCCTGACTATTATACTACCGTAAAAACCATATAACGAGCGCTATCGCCATCCGCGCCATCCGCTTTGGCTTGCGGGTATGACTCGCGTAACTGATAACGAAGTTGCACTGATTTATAGTAAGGGTTTGTTATAATACGCAATAACCAGACCATGCTCATGCCAGCCCTTGTCGTGCCCTACGCTAAAAAAGTACGGACAGGCAAGAGGCTTAGGAACCAGATTTATGACCCAATCTTTAGCAAACACGCATACCAACCCTGCGTCATCAGACACTGTACTGCTACAACTGACTGGCCTACAAAAAACCTACGATCAAACTGAGGTATTAAAAGACATCAATCTTGATATCCAGCATGGTGAGTTTTTGACCCTGCTTGGCCCTTCAGGCTGCGGCAAGACCACGCTGCTACGTTTAATCGCGGGGTTTGAGCAGCCGACGGCAGGGGCGATTTATCTAGACGGCGTGCAGATGGCAGGGCTGCCCGCGGATAAGCGTCCGGTCAACACCGTGTTTCAGCAGTATGCGCTGTTTCCGCATATGAGCGTCGCGCAAAACGTCGCCTATGGCCTCAAGCTCAAAAAAGTCCCCAAAGACGAGATTCGGTCGCGGGTACGTGAGATGCTGGCAATGGTGCAGCTAGAGCACCTTGCCAATCGCAAACCACAAGATTTATCCGGCGGTCAGCAGCAGCGCGTGGCCATTGCGCGCGCGGTCATCAATCGCCCCAAACTACTGTTGCTCGATGAGCCTTTATCGGCGCTCGATCACAAGCTGCGTCTGCAGATGCAGTCAGAGCTCAAACGCTTGCAGCGCGAGCTTGGCATCACCTTTGTCTTTGTCACTCATGATCAAGAAGAAGCACTGTCGATGTCCGACCGTATCGCGGTGATGAAAGACGGCAAGTTTCAGCAAATCGGTACGCCAATCGAGATTTATGAAACCCCTGCCAATCTATTTACCGCCAAATTTATCGGTGAGACCAATCTGTTTAAGGCAGAGGTCAAAGGCGTGTACCCCGATCAGCCAGATCGTGATGGGCGCGTGACCAATGGCCGCATCGAGGTGGAAGTCTGTGAAGCGCAGGTGCAAGAAGGTAAAGCCACATTGCGTAATCTACGCCGTCCTGCTTTTGCCAACGATGTACAAGTAGGCGACATCGTCAACCTACTGCTGCGCCCTGAAGACTTACGCATTTATGATCCCAAAGACGACAGTCATGCAGGCTTGCTGGGCCGTGTCATCGAGAGTAACTATAAAGGCAGTACCTTAGACTCGATTATCGAGCTGGCCAATGGTCATATTATCAAAGCCTCTGAGTTTTTTGATGAAGACGATCCTAGCTTTGATTATAAGCTTAATGAAGCGGTCAAGGTGGCGTGGGTCGATGGCTGGGAGTGGGTATTGCCCGAAGACCATTTAACAGAACCACAAGCACCTGAGCAAAGCGTGGCTATACAAAAAACAGCCATACAAAAGGATGTCAGCTAATGGCGCGTACTAGCCGTTTTAACTTGGGCAATAAAAGCCCGTTTCGTACAGCAACGCTATGGCTCATCTGGGGTTGGCTGCTGATATTTGCTTTGTTGCCAAATATCTTGGTCATCGCGGTCAGTTTTTTGACCCGTGATAGCAGCGCCTTTATCAGTCTGCCTGTCAATATCGACAGCTATATACGTATGGTGGATCCGCTGTATTTTGAGGTGTTTGTCCACTCCCTCTGGATGGCTGGTATCACCACGGTGATTTGTTTATTACTCGGCTATCCGTTTGCTTGGCTAGTCTCCAAAGCCCAGACGCGCTGGCAGCCACTGCTGATGATGCTTTTAATTTTGCCATTTTGGACCAACTCTTTGGTGCGAACTTATGCGCTCAAATTATTGTTTGCCAATAATGGTTTGATCAATAAATCCCTACTGACGCTGGGTATCATCGACGCGCCTATCGATATTTTGTACACGCAAGGCGCGGTGATAGCAGGCCTGACGTATTTGCTGTTTCCGTTTATGGTGCTGCCGCTCTATGCGGTCTTTACCGATCTGCGCAATGACATGCTGCTGGCTTCGCAAGATTTGGGTGCGTCGAAAACCCAGACCTTTTGGCACGTGGTGCTGCCACTGACCACGCCTGGGATTATCTCAGGGGTGCTCTTGGTACTGCTGCCTGCGATGGGGATGTTTTATGTGGCAGACGTACTGGGCGGCTCGCGTAACCTGCTCGTTGGCAATATCATCAAAAACCAGTTTTTGGACGCGCGTGATTGGCCCTTTGGGGCAGCGGCAAGCGTGCTGTTGACACTGGCGATGGCCGTGCTATTGCTGGCTTATCGTGCCAGTAGCCGCCGCATTGGTAAGACTGATTTTAATGAGGTGGCCTAATGTCTGATAACCAACGCCACATCAAACCGCCGAGCATTGGCAGTATCGCGGCCAAAGGCTATCTTGGCCTGATTTATGCTTTGCTATATCTGCCCATTATCGTCTTGGTGGTGATGTCATTTAATAAATCAAAAATCGGCTACAACTGGGGCGGCTTTAGCCTCAAATGGTACGAGTCGCTATTCAACAACCAAGCGATGCTCGATGCATTTTGGCATTCTATCGTCTTGGGTTTGGTTGCCGCCACCGTCTCAACCCTAATCGGCACGCTCACCGCCCTTGCCCTACATCGTTACGACTTTCGCGGCAAAGGCTTATTGAACGGGCTGCTATTTGTGCTGATGATGTCGCCTGAGATTGTCCTTGCGATTTCACTGTTGGCTTTATTTTTATTAATTGGTCTGCAGTTAGGCTTTGTTTCGCTACTGCTTGCCCATATTACCTTTTGCTTGCCCTTTGTGGTCATCACCGTGTTTGCGCGCCTAAGCAGCTTGGATGAGCGCTTGATGGAAGCGGCGCGCGACTTGGGCGCTAGTGAATCGACCATGGTACGCACCGTCCTGGTTCCTGTCATCTTGCCAGCGGTGATGGCAGGTTGGTTGCTCGCCTTTACCTTATCACTCGATGATGTGGTGGTATCGACCTTTGTCACAGGGCCTAGCTATGAGATTTTGCCGCTGCGGATTTATTCGATGGTACGCGTCGGCCTCAAACCTGAGGTCAACGCCATCGGTACATTACTACTGGTAGCCTCTTTGGTACTGGTCGTCATCTCACAGCTATTATTACGGCGACGCTAGACGTTGAAGGCTGGCTAATAGCAAGCACTTGATAGAAATATTTGAGTGGAATTCACTGATAGATTGTTTATAATGAATTTTTCTCACCCAAGTGCTTAGGTTATCTTATGTTAGAGCTTCGTCATCTCAATACATTGACGGCACTGCGCGCGCATGGCTCGCTGGCTGCGGCCGCCGATGAGCTGCATGTCACCGCCTCTGCCGTCTCGCATCAGCTAAAAGAGCTGGAAAACTATTATGATGTCAGCCTCGTCAATCGCCGCACGCGCCCGCTGAGCTTTACCCCAGCAGGCAAGATAGTGCTGGCATTGGCCGACAGCATCCTACCGCAAGTCACCCGCACCAAATCCAACCTAAAACGCCTCGCCCATGGGCAAGCAGGTCGTTTGCGTCTGGCCTCTGAGTGCCATAGCTGCTTTGATTGGCTGATGCCGATACTCAACCAGTATCGCCGTGAGTGGTCGGATGTAGAGCTGGACTTTGCCACAGGGTTTGAGCCGGAGCCGCATCATCTATTGATGGAGGGCGATATTGATCTGCTAATCACCACCAGTGATTTGCCGATAGAGGGTATCAGCTATCAGCCGCTATTTGAGTATGAGAGCCGTTTGGTACTGTCGCCCACGCATGACTTGGCGGCGCAAGACTTTATCGCGCCCCATGACTTAATCGATGAAACCTTGATCGCTTATCCCGTCGAAGCCAAACGCCTCGATATCATCGCAGGCTTTATGACGCCAAGCGATGTGAGTTTCAAAAATGTCCGTACCACAGAGCTGACGGCGATGCTGATACAGCTAGTCGCCAGTGAGCGCGGAGTTGCAGCTCTCCCTGATTGGGTGGTGGCGGAATACGAGAAAAAAGGCTGGGTGGTATCGCGTCCATTGGGGGACGGCGTGCATTGTCAGCTATATGCCGCAACGCGTACAGCGAGTCAAGATATGGCTTATATGCAGGGATTTGCAGGTTTGCTTGATGGGATTGTAAAGCCGGTTTAAAGTTTTATTTACCATAATCACTCTTTATGGGTAAAGGTTCGGTACCCTAGTGAGGACTTGAATATTTGGCTATAAGTTGTTTTTATCAAGGATTTAAGTTATTCATAAAATTACGATGTACATAGCTGTGTACTTTTAAAAATGAAATGGGTACGCTAATCCAACTAACTAATGAAACGATATATTTATTTAAGGACATAGAATGCAACTCGAAATAAACATCGTTGACGCTTTCACCGATACTGTTTTTAAGGGAAATTCAGCAGCAGTTATTATCACGGACAGTTGGCTGAGCGAAGAATTAATGCAATCTATTGCAATGGAAAACAATTTATCCGAAACTGCTTTTTTAGTACCAGATGAGTCAAATAAAAAAACAAACTATCATATTCGCTGGTTCTCCCCAATGACTGAAATTGCTTTTTGTGGTCATGCAACCTTAGCATCCGCCTTTGTACTATTTAGTAAAAACCCTACTTTAGAAACTATTAAGCTTTCAGCAAAAGCAGTTGGATTCTTAACAATCGTACAAACACGCACTGGCAAAATACAAATGGACTTCCCTAATACTAAGCCCCAGAAAGTAGACAATATTCCCAATAGCTTATTAGCGGGTCTATCTATTACTCCTGTTGAAGTCTATCGCAATTCACAAGCGTATTTTGTTATTTACAATACTAAGTCCGATGTTCTAAACGTAATACGAGATAATGAGGTTTTGAAGCAACTTGCACCTTTAGATGTAGTCGTTACTTGTCAGTCTCAATCAGAAGATCTTAAATCATATGACTTTATTTCCCGATACTTTTGGCCTGCTAATGGTGGTGATGAAGACCCAGTAACCGGATCGATCCATACTGGGCTTGCACCGTTTTGGGCAGAGCGTTTGGGTAAAGATGAATTGGTAGCCTATCAGGCATCAAGTCGAGGCGGAATACTTGGATGTGTAGTAGCAAATGATAGAGTGCTTATTTCTGGCAATGCAGTTCAGTATTTGACAGGATTTATCAATGTTTAGTGTATACCCTAGAGGAACCAATTAAAAACGCCTTATAAAGTATTATCAGCTCACTTAAAACAGCCTGATATAAAGAAAGGGACCACTTATATCAGACCATCAAGCAAGTAATATCTACCAAAGCTCACAAAACCAGCTTAAAAAAATAAAACCCAAGCGCGGTCGCCAGCAGTGTCAGCCCAACGTGCAGACCGATCAATGCCAGTCCTGCCAGCAGCCGCCCATCATAGATAAAGCCAAACACCTCAGCGCTAAAGGTGCTAAAGGTCGTCAGCCCGCCCAAAAACCCAGTTATCACAAATACCCGCACATGATCAGGCAAACTACTTCCCATACGCTCAAACCATACTAGCGCCAGACCGATCAGCAGACCGCCCAACACATTCGCGCCAAGCGTACCAAGCGGTATCCAGCTATGTACGGGATTAAAACGCGACAGCCACGCCCGCAGGCAAGCGCCAAGTGCTGCTCCCAAACCGATGGCAAGCCACTGCATAGATTATCCTTCCTTTGTATGGCTTTTAAACTGTATATGGCTGCTAAACATTACACCGCAGGCAGTTCCGTCATCGGCCAACGCGGTACGCAGCTGACGGCTAGATCATCGGCCTGCCCTGCTTGCAGGCGCTCAAAGCCAGCATAAGCAATCATTGCGCCATTGTCAGTACATAACGCCGGCGGCGCATAATGCACGGTAGCATTGATCTTGGCCAGCTCACGCTCCAAGGTCTCCCGCAAGTGCTTATTGGCACTGACCCCGCCCGCGATCACTAGGCGACTCATCTCTACTTGTTTTAACGCCTTCACGCATTTTTTTACTAGCGTATCGACCATGGCATGTTGGAAGCTGGCGGCAATATCGGCGCGCACTTGTGGGTCGCTGTCAGAGCCAGCAGTGTCTTTGATAAGATTATGCACCGCTGTTTTCATACCGCTAAAAGAAAAGTCTAAACCACGATGCAGCATCGGACGCGGCAGCTCATAAGCACTGGGGTCGCCATTTTCGGCTAATTTAGCGATATTAGGGCCACCAGGATACGGCAGGCCGAGCATTTTGGCCGCTTTATCAAAGCACTCACCCGCGGCATCGTCGATCGACTCACCTAGGATTTCATATTGTCCAATACCCTGTGCGGCGATCAGCTGCGTGTGCCCGCCAGATACCAGTAGCGAGACAAACGGAAACGCTGGTGGATTGGCACCCATCAGCGGCGCCAGCAGATGCCCTTCCATATGATGGACCCCTATCGCAGGGATATCCAAGCCATATGCCAAGCTGCGCCCAAATAGCGCGCCCGTCATCAGCGCGCCGATTAGGCCTGGGCCTTTGGTATACGCGACGGCATCGAGCTCGCTTTTTTTGACATCGCACTGCTCGAGCAGCTCATTGAGCAATGGCACCAGTTTGCGAATATGATCGCGGCTGGCAAGCTCGGGTACCACGCCGCCATAAAGAGCGTGCAGCTCTATTTGTGAATACAGCACCTGCCCGACCAAACCTTGATTGTCGCTATCCATTTGCTCACTGTCAAAGATCGCCAGCCCCGTCTCATCACAAGACGTCTCTAAACCCAATACCTTCATATTTTTGCCTTTATCATACCTTGGTCTGCGTGTTGGTTTTGACCACGCCTTTATCTGCGACTCTCTATCTAAGCACTTGCACAAAAAAACCGCCATTGTCTATCACAATGACGGCCAGTTTAGCAAATTTCAATGGCTCATATCGCCTAAATCAGCTCACGGCAGCTATCATATAATCAACCGCTGCATAGACCTCCGCTTCGCTTACTTTGTCAGTCGCCTGCGCGGGCATCTTGTTAAAGCCCTGCGCTGAGTGCATATGTAGCGTATCTATACCCTTAGCAAGGCGAGGCGTCCATGCTGCTTTATCACCGTATTTTGGTGCATCGAGCAGACCTGCTTCGTGGCAGACTTTACAGTTGGACTCGTATAGCTTCGCCCCTGCATCAGCTGCCAACACTTCAGGCTCATCTGGGGCTGGTGGCTCGACTGCTTCGGCCGGTTCAGCTGTCGTCGTTGCTGGCGCTTCTGCCGGCACGGCTGGCTCAGACGTCTGCGGTTTAGGCGCTTCAGGCGCGGCGGCAGGTGCCTCCTCTACTGCCCTGCTCGTTTCGGCAGGCGCATCAGCGGGCGGCTCGGCAGTGTTATTATCACTACAAGCGCTTAGCATCAACAATGCACCGATACTGATGGCCGATACGGTCAATGTATTTATACGCTGTGGTTTGTTCATCATGATCACACCTCTATTTGCTATTGTATGTCGATGGCTGCCGACGACAGCGCATACACTGATAGATCGCCAAAAGAGCGTTATTCGTCGGTCGCAGGCTCAGCATCGGCGTCTGCTTCCGCATCACTAGCTGCCATGTCAGCTGCGCTATCGGTAGCAGCAGCCTCAGCGGTGCCAGCATCTGTCGCCTCATCTTGGGCGTCTGTGCTTTCGGCATCGGTACTTTCAGCATCAGTGCTTTCTGTCGCCATCGGCGCTGTCTCGGGGAAATCCATCTGTTCAGCGGCAGGAGCGTTGCTACGCGCAAGCTCAGAGGCCTCATCGACACGGTCTTTGGCCAACACTTGATGCGACTCGCCTTCTTTGTCGCCACTACACGCGCTGATACCAAAGCCTAAAGCGACGACAAATGCGGTGCTTAGCGCCGTATTTAGTACTGATTTTTTCATTGCAACATCCTCAATAAAGTGCACATAAAACGATTGATATGATGCAAATAATCATAGCATAAACTCTACCCAAACCGTTATAGACAGTAGGGTTTTTTCTTGATGGCCACACCTGCCAAAAGCAGCTCTACTGATGCATATAGTCCATCTCACCTTATCACGACATGAGTCGCCTTTGTTTGGCATTCATGACGCCGCTGCACTGTACCAGTGGACAAAAAGGGCGCAACATAATGATAATTATGGATTAATCAGCAAAAACCATTGACTTTACTACTATTTTTTATTAAAATACTCGCCCTTGTGCTCTAGCACAAAATTGTCCTAGTTTGAGCTGATGCCGGTAATCTTGAGATATTACGGCTAAATACTACTATACAGCCAAACTAATGCCCTTATATCTCATCCTAATCAAGGAGTCTTCATGCCTGCAGTTAAGGTTAAAGAAAACGAACCAGTTGACATCGCTATCCGTCGTTTCAAACGTGCTTGTGAAAAAGCCGGCGTACTATCAGACGTACGTAAGCGTGAGTTTTATGAAAAACCAACGCAAGTACGCAAGCGCAAAAAAGCCGCTGCTGTAAAGCGTTATAAGAAAAAATTGCAACGCGAAACCATTCGTACCACTCGTATGTACTAATCACTTATTTGATTAGCTAAATACCAGCGCTACAGGAACGCCACTGCTATCGATTGATATCAGTGGCGTTTTTTGTGCTACAATTTTTGTTATTGTTACTGATATAGTCGATCCGATATAAAAACGATACAGTGAGATGAAAAGTTGTTTTTCGCAGCATCTGTCTGCGTAGGCACAGCAAGCAAGAAAAACAACTTTTCATTGAGCGGCTTGATAGCCATGTATCTGATTTATTTGGATTCAAACATATATTGTTATCAGCTCATACGGTATTCATAAAACTATACTCATAAACCATACCCATAAAAAACACCAACGCAGGCTGTTTTTATGGCACGCCTCCCTAGTCTCTAACTCATAAGGATAATAACAATGAGCCAACTCAAACAAACACTATCAGACAGCATCAAAACTTCTATGAAAGCGCGTGAGCTTGAGCGCGTCAAGGTGCTACGCAACGTGCAGTCAGTCGTCAAACAAATCGAGATCGACCGCCAGATCGAGCTAGACGATGCCGCCGTCTTAGAGGTACTACAAAAGCAGCTAAAACAGCGCCAAGAGTCACTCGGTATCTTTACCGAAAATGGCCGTGATGATTTGGCAGCCAAAGAGCAGTTTGAAATCGATGTCATTAATGAGTTTATGCCTGCCCAGATGGACGATGACGAGCTTGCCGCTTTGGTCAATGCAGAGATTCAAGCGCAAGGCGCAACATCGATGCGCGATATGGGCAGTGTCATGGGCGCGCTAAAGAGCAAAACGGCAGGCCGCGCCGACCCTGCCACCATCTCAAAGCTGGTCAAAAACGCGCTACAAGGCTAAGCGCTGCAAAGCTAAACACTGCAAAGCTAGGCATTACAAATCTAAGTATAACGGTTTCGCGCGAGCAGCTGTATCTCAGTGAGTATTTACATCAGTAACCGCCCAAATCAATAATCGCCTAAGGCTCAAAGTCTTGGGCGGTTTTTACGTTTTTGATCTCAGCATTGATATTGGCCAATAGTGGGCGCGCGCTACCAGCTTGCGCAGTGTTTTGGAGATTGTCTGCCAGCTGCTTGGCTTGTGTCAATGAGGTAAGCGCGGCATCATAACGCCCACTCCACAGCTGGTCATGACTGCGATAGCGCAGCGCATTGATGGTGGCGATATTGGCCAGCTTTGGTGTGGTGGTGGTTTTGGCCAGTTTTTCGTTGGCCAATTGCAGGCTTTGCCACGCATAGCGGTCACTTGGCTGCTGCTGGGTCAAAGGCTTGAGTAATGCTTGCGCTTGGAGCGGCTGATTACTATTGGTCAGCGCCTCTGCCAAATAGAGTCGCAAATCACGGCGCTCAGGATATAGACGCTGCTGACTGGCCAAAATGTCCGCCGCTTTTGCCCAATTGCCTTGCTCAGCTAACAACTGGCTATGAGTAATCGATAAAAGTGGCTCAAGCCCTTGACGCTGAGCTGCGGGCAGTTTGCTTAGCGCTGTAAGTATCTCATCGGCATCATCAAAGCGCTGCTGTTCACCATACCACTGCATCAATGCCAGCTTGGCCCCAGCGCTGTTTTTGGCCGCTGTCGTTAGCACCGTTTCTGACGCATGCTTACCTGTACTCTGTACGCGCCAATAGAGCAGATCAAACAGTGCTTGGTGGCGCTGCTGCTCAGCCAATGATAAAGGTGGATAGTGCTGGGCTCGGCTTTGCGATTCGCTCAAACGCTCGTTGCTTAGTGGATGCGAGCGCACAAAGCTTGGTAAAAATCGATTTTCAACTTGATTGAGCTGGCTTTGCTGGTTCATGGTGGCAAAAAACCTTGGCATCGCCCTTGGATCATAACCCGCTTGGGTCATAATTTGCATGCCCACACGGTCGGCCTCGCGCTCGTTATTGCGGCTAAACGCCATGCTACTGTTCATCGTCGCAGTCTGGCTCCCCATCATAACGGCCGCGGCAGCATCTCCATCGACCGCCGACGCCGCAATGGCTGCCAGCATACCGCCTATCTGCATCAGTAGCGCTTTTTTGCGCTCGTCTGCCCCGCTCTCATAGTGGCGCTGACTAATATGAGCAACTTCGTGAGCAACGACGCTTGCCAGCTCATCCATACTACTGGCGGCGAGTATCGTCCCTGTATTAATACCGATGACGCCCCCTGGCGCAGCAAAAGCGTTGATACTTGGATTATCAATAATGACCAAGCCCATCGGTGCCTGCTGTCTTGCTTGCGCATTGAGCCGCCATGTCATGTCTTTGACGGTCTCGTGTATCCACGGGTCATGCTCCATCTTGATGCTTTTATTGATATTGCGTAGTGACCACTCACCGAGCAGCTTATTTTGATACTGCTCAGCAAAGCTCAGTCCTTGCCCGCGCAAGCTTGGCAAACTTAGCTCTTGGGTATCGGTGGACTGCCACGAATCATAAGGCGCTAACGACGCTTGACGCAGATCATTGCCGGCGGCGTGACTACTCTTAGGGGTCACAGCGGTCATCGCCGATATGGTCAATATCGCCGCTGATAGGATAGATAAGGACAGCCTGTGAGCCACGCTGCGCCTGCGCCTATGGATAGAGACAGTATCAGGCGTCAGCAAAGTCGGCGACGATGCTACTTCAGGGGCGACTGTACGGCCTGTGAGCGATTGATAAAAATAAAACAAATGCGCATCCTATACAAATAAATCCTAACGTCGTTTTGACTATACGAGCTTGTTTGGGCAAAATCAATTGTCCCGCGCCTGTGACTACCAATCACCACGCAGACCGTCACGATTGTGCAACATGACTGTGCAATCGTTATATCATTATCGTTATCATTCTAACGAACCGAACATGACGTTGACTATATTCAACTGCAATCGCCCTTGCGCTATTTGTTATAATGACAAGCCATCACCCCTCTCTTAAGTTAAAACCCTCGCATATGATAAGGTTTGTTTATGTCTGCCGATAGTCAGCCCATCACCCGCCCCGCCTCTGACGTTATTTACTTCGCGGCGGATTTGTCTGCAACTGAGCAACAGCAAAGCTGCGAGCTCCTACGCTTGCTGGGTGACGCAGTACTCATCAGCGATACGCCGCTGGATATGACACCGCCGCGCCTGACAATAAAAAAACTGGTCGACGGCCGCGGACTGGCCTGCCCGATGCCTTTATTAAAGACCAAAGTGGCTCTGCGTGAGGTGGCGGCAGGTGAGTCGCTATACGTGGTGGCGACTGATCCCAACTCACAGGCAGATATTGCCGCGTTTTGTCGCCAAAGCCAGCAAACGGGCAGCACAGCACCCTTGTCTTTAAGCGTCCATGAAGTGACCCATCAACCTGCCAATGATGATAAATCTGTCGCGCATTTCGATACAATATATCACTTCATCATTACCAAAACCGATAGCAACTAACGATGGCTATCCTTTACAATTACAACTATAAAGATTTTTATCTGACTATTTGCTTAACTATTTAACCAAGGTCAAAAATATGGCTAATCCTTCTAATAATGCTGCAAAAACGAGTAAAAAAGACGAGGCAGCGCCGATAAAAAATGAAGCACGCGATGCGGCGCTAAAAGCCGCTGCCGAGCGGCCACCCTATGACGCCAGTACCCTTGGCGACACCAGCACCCGTGACTTGGTGCCTGCGATGCCGACCCACTTGTCCGCGCCAGGCGTCAACCTAGGTGCCTATATCAATACCGTTCATCAAATCCCCATCTTGACACCGACCCAAGAGCAGGAGCTGGCTCATCGCTACTATGACGAAGGCGATGTAGAAGCGGCGCGCTTATTGGTCATGTCACATCTGCGTTTTGTCATTCATATTGCTCGTAGCTACTCAGGCTACGGATTGCCGCAGGCGGACTTGATTCAAGAAGGCAACTTAGGGCTGATGAAGGCGGTCAAACGCTTTGATCCCAATAAAGGCGTACGTCTGGTATCCTTTGCCGTTCATTGGATCAAGGCAGAGATTCATGAGTTTGTGATTCGTAACTGGCGTATCGTCAAAGTCGCCACCACCAAGGCGCACCGTAAGCTGTTTTTTAATTTACGCAGCTTAAAAAAAACCAATAACCAGCTGACGCTAGAAGAAGCGGATGCTATTGCCAAGGACTTAAACGTCACGCGTAAGCAAGTACTAGAGATGGAATCGCGTCTGACCTCTTACGACGCCTCATTTGAAGCACAATCTAGTGATGATGACGACGGCCGCTATGCGCCGCAGTTGTTTTTAGAAGATGGCATCGACCCCGCCGAGCAGCTCGAAGAAGAAGACTGGGAAGAAAACAACTCCTCAGCACTGCTTGCTGCGATGGGCACATTGGATGATCGCTCACGTGACATCGTCGAGCAGCGCTGGCTTTCTGAGCAAAAATCCACCTTGCATGAGCTGGCAGCAGTCTACTCTATCTCAGCGGAGCGCGTACGCCAGATCGAAAAAAACGCCATGGACAAGATTCGCGATGCCATGACCATCGATAGCGTTATCTTACCCGATGACATTCAATAGACAGTACAAAGTACATGGCAGCAAATGGTACAGAGAAATAGATAGTGCAGAGCATGATGCAGTACATAACACGAGTTTTGCTATGGTAAATTGGATAGGAATTGCGGCGATTAATATGGCCATTGCCGTGGCTCTAGGGGCATTTGGCGCGCATGGTCTAAAAAACCTCGTCAGCCTGCAGCAGTTAGAGTGGTGGCATACCGCAACGCTGTATTTATTTGTCCATGCGCTCGGTCTGCTGATCGTCGGCGTGTTGATACGTCTAAGGTACGCCGCGCAACCCCCTGCATGGCTGCTACAAGTCGGTATAATCATATTTGCTGGTAGCCTATATGCGATGACGCTGGGCGCGCCGCGCTGGTTTGGCGCTATCACGCCTATCGGCGGCGTACTGATGATAGCAGGCTGGCTATGGCTGGCGATATCCGCGTTTACCATCAAGCCGGCAGCCGAAAAATAGCTTATCAGGGCTGATAGCCATGATAAAAAACGATAAAGAGTAAGGCGGCTGATAGTATGACCCATATGTCAGTGCCGATAAAAGGAACAAGACTGCATTAGGGAGCATCTGTTATGAGTACTATTAGTGTCAATGGTAAACATCTACAAACCACACACCAGACGGTGCAGCTGGTCATCAATGAGCTTGGCCTGAGTAAAGGTCGCTATGCGGTAGAAGTCGACGGCGAGCTGATACCAAAAAGTGAGCTTGCTGGCATGCGTGTCAAAGAAGGCATGAGCATCGAAGTGGTACAAGCCGTCGGCGGTGGCTAGGTCTTAGCGACCGTATAGCTATTTACCCTGCCGTTACGTATCGTCAGTTCGACATAAAATCGCTATGCTGATAATAAGCGGCTCTGATTAAATAGCTCTGATATAGTAAATGGCACAAAAGAAAAAGACCTTAGCACTTATGAGCTAAGGTCTTTTCTTTTATGCCGTTTATTTTTTTATAAGAAATTAAGGCCTAATAAGGTAATGACATTATAATAGTAGTTGTATTGTCCTACACCCTATTAGACCTTAATAGGATCATACCGCTGGCGCTATCTCGGCTGGCGTCACATCTTGATAACGTCCATCACGCCCTGCCCCTTGTGTTTTCTTACGCTCTTGACGAGTTTTGTACTTACGGACTTGTCTATCGAGCTTGTCTGCCATGTCGTTGATGGCTTTGTACATATCATCTTCAGACGCTTGGACAAACATCTCTTGACCCGCCACTCGCATAATGGCTTCTGCCTTATGGCTCTTCATGCCGCCGTCACTGGCGCCGCTATTATCGAGCGATAGTATCACTTTAATACTCTGTATCTGATCAAAATGTCGCTCTACTTTTTCTAGCTTTTCGCGAACTGCCTTGTCCATGGCTTCGGTAACACTGATATGATGACCACTGATAGAAACATTCATATTATTGTCCTTTTGTTTATAACTCACAATCAACAGATGACATAGCCGTCCTGCCTGTATCACCCTGCCTTACCAACAACTCATTAATCAAATCTAAGACCCTTGTTAGCTATGTCTCTGATAGATAGACCGTTAGCCACCAGTATCTTTAGCAAAAATCAACGTATCCTTATATCGTCTCTTTGGTTGCTAATGAAGATAAATACCGTCAAGGTAAATACATTCTATAAATACGTACTGAGGTTAAACACTTAGATTTGTACTTGGGTTTCGTTGTTGGTATGACTCTAATTTGTCATGAAAGCGGCGTAGTAGCAAGCCATTAAATTGTAATTAAATGTAATAAATACTGTTGTTTCTATCAAGTTTCTATATAATCAAAAAATTTTATTTTTTATATCTATAGGTAGGGTGCAGCAACACAGTAGCATGGTCTATGGCTGATATCGACGCAAAAAAATAACGCCGCTCATATCGTGTTACTAGCGGCGCTATTTTAGGGCGTGTTGAACACGAGTGCTTGATGATAAAAAGATGCGTTAATATTTTTGTTTACGCTGGGTGGACGAGCCGATATTCATCGCTTCACGGTACTTGGCCACCGTACGCCGAGCGATATCGATACCATCAGCCAATAGCGTCTCTTTGATACGGCTGTCTGATAAGGGCTTTTTGGGGTCTTCATCGGCGATCAGCTGTTTTATCATGGCGCTGATAGCGGTTGATGAGATATCACCATCTGCGCTGCTGACATGCGAAGAAAAAAAGTGCTTAAGCGAAAATAAGCCCTGCGGTGTCAAGATGGTTTTGCTGGTGGTCAAACGTGAGACCGTCGATTCGTGCAGCCCGACCTCATCGGCAATGACTTTGAGAACCAATGGCTGCATGGCGGTGGCACCCTGCTGCAAAAACGCTTGTTGATGATGCACGATGCTGGTCGCGACTTTTAGTAGGTTTTGGTTGCGCTCTTCGATACTTCTGATAAACAATCTGGCATCGGTGAGGTTGTCACGCAGGTACTGATTATCAGGGCTATCATCACCGCGCTTGACCAAGCTGGCGTACTCTTGATTGACCCGTAGCTTGGGTAGTGTCTCAGGATTTAGGCGTACTTGCCAGCCGGCTTCCTGCGCGTCAGGCAAACCAGTAGGACGACGAATGGGTGTGACCAGCACATCGGGTATGTCGTAGCTGTCTGGCGACTGAGCATGGTCAGGCTGGTTTTTTTGAAAGACGACGCCTGGTAACGGGGTCAATGTGCGCAGTAACGTCAAGGCGGGCATGATGTCCTCAGAAGTCAGCCCTGTGTGCTCGGTCAATGCCTTGATATTATTGCTGACCAGATACTCACTGGCAGATAAAAGCGCGTGAGCTTCTTTTAGATATGCGGTACTGGGATCGAGCTTTGCGAGCTGCAGGGCAAGGCATTCGCTTAAATCACGAGCGCCAACGCCCAGTGGATCGCAAGACTGGACAATACGAAGCACGGCCAGTATCTCATCTCGCTCGACCCGCTCCTCCCACTGATAAAAGCTGGCCATGGTATCCAAGCTCTGTAACAGCTCATCGATATCGAGCCGAACAAACCCCATCTCATCCATCGAGTCGATCAAATACTCAGCGATCAAGGTATCGGTGTCTGATAAACGCTTAAAGTTTAATTGCCAGCGCACATGGTCTTGAATAGTGGCAGAGGTGCCCCCTTGATAGCTATCAAAGTCCTCATTCGCGTGCTGCGCGCTGCTGGTCGTCTGACTGCTCGCGGCGGATGCATAGTTATCGGTACGATAGTCAGTAACATTGTCATCATCATTGTAAGCCGCTGCGTCGAAGTCCGTTATATTATCATCACCTGCAGGAGCGCCGTTTGTCTCCAGACCAACTGTCTCCAAACGGTCTATGTCTACGCCACTATCTGCCCCATACTCATCCGTCTTTTTTGCGGTGCTACTAAACGCATCGGTGGCTGTCGTCTGATTCCAGTCATCAAGCGTTAAGCTATGCTCAGCTGTCTCCATACTGTCGTTCGCGCCGCTGTCAGAGCCCTCACTGTCGCCATATTCTTCATCGTCCTCGATGCGTTCGAGCAGAGGATTGCTATCGAGCTTGGCCTGAACCTCTTGCGCCAGCTCAAGACTAGAGAGCTGCAGCAATTTAATGGCTTGCTGCATCTGCGGGGTCAGCTTTTGTGAGGTGCTCAGCGTGGTTGCCAATCCGAACGACATACTCATGGGTGGCTTATTACACTCCGACGATGGTGATAGTCAATAAACAACTGGCTAAGATCATGATTTAGCCCTAACAGGACACGACGATAGCATTTTCTGTTGCAATTTTGCTACGATAATTTATACCCAGCCCAGATACGCTTATTTTACTATTACTATAAAACCTTCTAAAATCAATGTTTTCGCTATCATTGCTGGCATGCCGACACAGCCGACTGGCAAAGCCTGCAAAAGCTCAATATTAAAATAAACACCAAAACAAACGACAACTAAAACACAATTGAGAATATTATGAACCACAACCAAGCGAACGACCAATCATTTGCCGTCGCTGCCATTCAAATGAATAGCCAGCAGGACATCGAGCAAAACCTAGCAGACATCGAGACGGCCATTAGCGCCGCTTCCCAACAAGGCGCTCACATGGTGGTGTTACCAGAAAACTGCTGTAGCATGGGGCAACAGTCTGCCACAGCCGAGCGCTTCGATGAGCTATCATCGACGATAGCAGGCTATGCCAGTACTCATGGTATCTATGTGCTGGCAGGCTCATTGCCTTGTCCTTATCGCCCTGATGGTATTGTCGTCCCTGATGGTAGGCTGCGTCAAGTCAGCCAAGTGTTTGCCCCTGACGGTACGCGCGTGGCCCGCTATGACAAGATTCATCTGTTTACCGCGACAGTCGCTGACAAAACAGGCAGCTATAATGAAGCGGCGACCTTTGAGCCTGGCACCCAAACCGTCGTAGCGCCGCTAGAGACTGAGGATACGGTCTACCAGCTGGGTATGATGGTCTGCTTTGATTTGCGTTTTCCAGCGTTGGCTCAGCGCCTGCGTCAAGCTGGGGCAGATATGCTGAGTGCTCCTTCAGCCTTTACCTATTTGACTGGGCAAGCGCATTGGTCACTGCTGCTACGGGCACGGGCACTAGACAGTCAATGCATGGTGATTGGGGCGGCGCAAGGGGGAGACCACACCTATCAGGACGGTCACACACGGCAGACATGGGGACATGCTGCCATCACCGCCTATGATGGCACGGTGCTCAGCAGCTACGATGACAGCGAGCTACAAAAAATGAGCACCACAGAAAACCAGCGCTATGCCATGGTGATGGCGTCTTTAGACAAATCGCAACAGCAGCAAGGACGACAGAAATTGCCGATTTTTGACTGTCATCGTTTGGCATAAAGCTGTCTGAAAAAAGCTGTCTGACAAATAATTTGATGATTAAATTGTTAATAGGGCAATGCCGTCACAAGGCACAAGACGATAGAACCTTATAGGTAAGGCCAAACTTACTCGGTATCACCATCAATTTGTGTGTGAGTGGCACGCGGATGAGCGCGGTCATAAACCTGCGTGAGCTTGGCAAAATCAACATGGGTATAGATCTGTGTGGTGCTGATATCACTGTGCCCGAGCATTTCTTGTACCGCACGCAGGTCACCACTGCCTGAGAGCATGTGTGAGGCAAAACAGTGACGCAGCAAGTGTGGATACATGTTTTGGGCGATACCAGCGCGGGCAGCGGCTACTTTTAGACGCTGCTGCACCGCTCTGGTCGATAGGCGGGTGCCCAGCTTTTCGCTGATAAACAGCGCGGTGTCCATCTGCTCAACCCACAACTCACGGTGCGGCAGATAGCGGCGTATGGCTTCAGCGGCTTTGCGCCCTAGCGGTAGCAAACGCGTTTTGTTGCCTTTTCCTGTGACGCGCACGCGTAAGTCAGACAAATCGATATCGCTCACATCAAGTGCCACCAGCTCGCCGACACGAAGACCACTGCTATAGAGCAGCTCAAACATCGCCTTATCACGTAACCAAAGGCGCGCCTGCTCTGGAGTATCGGGCACTTCTTGCTCAAGCAATTGGGTGAGTAAATCAACATCCGCGATAGATGGTAGAGGTCTGGCACTGCGTTTGAGCTGATAACCAGTGGTTGGGTTGATACGAGCTAGGCCCTCCTCTATCAGCCAACCATAAAAATGGCGAATGGCGGACAGCTCCTGTTGGACACTGGCCAGGGCAAGCTTGTCTTCATCGAGGCGCTGGCTGATATGCTGAGCCAACTGGCGCTTGTCACAGCGCGTCCATGTCAGACGCTTGCCCCGCAAAAACAGCGCCAACTGATTTAACCCAGCAAAATAAGCCGTCAAGGTGTGCTCAGAATGATTGCGTACCGACAAGGTGTTGAGCCAGCGATGCACTGGGGACAGCAGCTCACGCAGTGCCGCATCGGCCTCTCTGCTTGTCGCCAGCGAGCCTGAGCGCCGCGCTTGTGAGGCGTCGTCTGCTGCTAATGCCGCCGCTCGCCCTAAGTCTGTATCTACCTCTTTATCTAAGTCTTGTTTTTGACTGGTGCGTCGCTGCGTCTTGTTATGAGACGTCCTTTTGCTGGACATGACCATTGCTGTTACCTACTCGCCAAACGTACATGCTGGGCAGTTTTTATTAACCCTCAGAGCTTGGTTTGATACCCGCTTGCGCCATCAGCCCATCCGGACTAAACACTCCTTCGTAGACAAAGGCCGTCGGGCCGGTCATCATCACCGAATAACCAGGCTGCCACTTGATAATCATACTACCGCCATATAGCTGCGCGCGTATCTCTTCGCCCTCGTCGAGCCAGCCTTCACGAATACCGACGGCCACCGCCGCACAGGCACCTGTACCACACGCTTGGGTCTCGCCCACGCCGCGCTCATAGACACGCAAGCGAATGTGCCGCTGATTCATGATTTGCATAAAGCCGACATTGACCCGCTCTGGAAAAGCAGGGTGCGACTCGATGGCTTTGCCTAATGCCTCGACATCGGCGCTTAGGACGTCATCGACCTTGATCACCGCATGGGGATTGCCCATATTGGCCACATAAAGCTGCACAGGCGTGCCATCGACATCGAGATGATAGGCGTTTTGAATTTTGGTAGTGGCTTTTGGGGTAAAGGGAATCTCGTCTGGCTCAAACTTGGGCTTGCCCATATCGACCTCGACCCAGCCGTAACGGTCGGTGGTCAACGAGATGATGCCGCTGGCCGTCTCGACACGCAGACGCTGCTTAAATGATAGCTTTCGTGCCTGCACAAAACGGGCAAAGCAGCGCGCGCCATTGCCGCACTGCTCTACTTCTGTACCATCGGTATTAAAAATACGATAGCTAAAATCCACGTCAGGACGCATAGGTGGCTCGACGACCAACAACTGATCAAAGCCGATACCCAGATGACGATCGCCCAACAATTGCACCAACTCTCTGGTGAGATCTAAGCGCTGGGTCACCAAATCGATGACCATAAAATCATTGCCCAGACCATGCATTTTTGTAAATTCTATTAGCATACCCTTGATATCCTATCCTAATTTTTATGTATGCGTTATATTAGCACGCTGTCAGATACAATGATAATTATCACCGTTAAATACCCAATTATCGTCATCAGTTCGGCCATACGGGCTAGGGCGCGTCCTGCCACAGCTGCTCATCTGCATAGAGCGCCTCGACTGTCTCGCGCGGGCGAATCAGTTGATGACGCTCGCCCGCTACCATGACTTCACTGGCGCGCGGGCGTGAGTTGTAGTTACTACTCATGGTAAAGCCATAAGCCCCCGCTCCTGTGATGGCCAGCGTATCGCCTGTCTGTAAGGATAGCAGACGATCTTTTGCCAAAAAGTCGCCCGTCTCACAGATAGCGCCGACGATATCCCACGTTTGGGTATCAGGCGTCTCGATACCAGCGCTTGGCAGCACAGTCGGTATCACTGCCATTTCAGCCTGATAGAGCGCTGGACGGATCAAATCATTCATTGCCGCATCGACGATGGCAAAGTTTTTGTGCGCCGTCGGCTTGAGGACATCGACGCGAGTCAACAGCACGCCTGCATTGGCCACGATACTACGGCCCGGCTCAAAAAACACTGTCAATCCCAGCTCACTCAGCTTAGGCAGTAACGCTTGCGCAAAGTCCTCGATAGATACTGGCATCTCATCGATATAGCGGACGCCGAGGCCGCCGCCCAAATCGATATGACGCAGCTCAATACCGTTATCACGTAAGCCCTGTATCAGCTCAATGACTTTATCTAATGCCGCCACAAAAGGCGCCACTTCTGTCAGCTGCGAGCCAATATGACAATCAATACCGACAATCTCGATATGTGACAAAGTCGCGGCTTGCTGATAGAGCGCTAGCGCTTCTTGGTGCGCGACACCAAACTTATTGTCTTTTAAGCCCGTTGAGATATACGGATGGGTCTTGGCATCGACGTCTGGATTGACACGTAGCGAGATCGGTGCAGGCTTATCCAGCGTCTTTGCTACCTCGTTGATCAACGCAAGCTCGCTGATAGACTCGATGTTAAAGCAGCCGATACCTTGGGTGAGGGCATACTCAATATCGCCATAGGTTTTGCCGACGCCTGAGAATACCACGCGATCAGCCCTACCCCCTGCTGCCAGTACGCGCATCAGCTCGCCGCGTGAGACGATATCAAACCCAGCGCCTGCCTGTGCCAGCACCCCTAGCACCGCAAGGTTTGAGTTGGCTTTTACGGCGTAGCATATCTGATGCTCTACGCTGGCAAAGCTTTTGCTATAGGCGTGATAAACGTCCAATATTGCTTGTTTGGAGTATACATAGCATGGCGTGCCGTAATGATTGACCACCTCATCGATATTGACCTGCTCCATATGCAGTGCGCCATCGCGATAATCCAGCGCAGGCAGATGAGCGGTTAGCGCCTGCGGGTCGATATACAGCCCTTGTGCGGTATGGGTAGTGACGGATTCGCCGATTTTTTGCTCAGAATGACTCATATAAATATCTCTACATTGATCAAGGTATTAAGAAGATGGCAAGGACAAAAATGCACGACTAGCACGGCAACAGCCCTATCAAAGATTGTATGGCTAGCATATAAACGACTCCCAAACACTGCCATAACAGTGTGGACACCGAGACAATCAAGTTCACAAGCTGGCTCACCCTAAGAGCGGCTACCCTGCGATGCTTAATTGCTAGTTGCTAGTTGCTAGTTGCTTAGTGAATTAGTAAATTAGTGAATTCATAACTTACTAGGTTGGTCACTTGCCTTAGTAGTCGTTGGGATCGGTACTGGGCGCTGGTAGCTGCCAATCATCGCGCGGCTGATGCTTATCATCATCAATACCAGCAAAGGCGGCATCTTGCGGATGGCTGGTACTGCCGAGCGTCTCTGTGCTTTGCTGCACTGTTTGGTGACTATCATCTACCAGATACAGGCCGCCCTTTTGCCCGCAGCCTGACAAAGCCAGCAGTGATACGGCACTCACGATAAATACTGGCTTCATAGAAGTAAGACTGGCGCGGCGATGGGCGACTGTGCTGGTCGCGTTCTGGAGATGGGTCGAGCGGCGAGTAAAAAGCATAGCGTGGATGACCTATGTGAATGACCGATAACGATGTATATAACAGTATGGTGTATATAACAACATATAGTGAGCTCAGTATAAAAACTGATACAGTGCGACTGGGATGAATTTTGCGCCGCATCTGTCTGTGCAGGCACAGCACGCCAAAAAAATTTATACCAGTTCCGCGTCGAAATAT
This sequence comes from Psychrobacter sp. Rd 27.2, assembly GCF_001921755.1. Taxonomy (NCBI): domain Bacteria; kingdom Pseudomonadati; phylum Pseudomonadota; class Gammaproteobacteria; order Moraxellales; family Moraxellaceae; genus Psychrobacter; species Psychrobacter sp. Rd 27.2. Next base: position 147,162 of record NZ_MRYB01000007.1, read on the forward strand.
AGTGTATCTGTTTTATTTAGAATCGACTATAAATAAGCGAATGAGTCCGCCAAAAAAGCGTCCATGGGCGGATTGGGTAATCGCATTATGACATAAAGCGCCCCTTATACTGAATATGATAGGGTAATAAATTCCTCATCGTTTTACTGGCGGACAAACGGACAGTTTTTGAGCACAAAAAAGCGCATTATCCTGATTTAGACAAACTTTCTTACAATTTTTATTGGCTGCTATTTTTTGTGTTAACGCTCGATAGACATTGACTACACTCGGTGTACAGTTGTATTTGCCAAGCAACGATTTATGGCTTTAACCCTGATAGTTATCATGGTATAGCCACAAAAATGTGTTACATTATAGACGGACCTTGCGACTGTGTTTGGGTGCTAGCGGGCAACTCAACACACACTGATCGACCGTGACAGCCAAGGATACCTCAAATCAGCCATATGCTTGCTTGACCTATGTCAGCTTGGATATCGCTGGTTTTTGTGTATTACCCCGCGACTCATTTACTGAGTCACCATTTAACAAAAATCATCTAAGGATAGAGAGAGTATGAGCGACAGCCTAAATCCCAATTTTTACGACCAAAACGCAGAAACATCCACCCTAACCAACCCTACCTTAGTCCTCAACTGCGGTTCTTCTTCTATCAAATACGCCCTCATCAGCGAAGACAACTCTATTCGTATCACTGGACTGGCCGAAAACTTAGGCCTTGACACCGCCCGTATCAAACACACCACCATCAATGGCGATAAGCTAGAAATCTCTATCCCAGGCGGCCGGCACAAACTGGCCTTACAAAAAATCCTTGAGTTATTAGAGCAATATCACTTTATCGCTGTCGGACACCGCGTGGTCCATGGTGGCCGCGAGTACTCAGAAGCGGTACGTGTCGATGAGCATGTCTTAGACGAAGTCAAACGCCTAAAAATATTGGCCCCGCTACACAACCCAGCTCACGCTTTGGGCATCGAAGCGGTACAAGCCATCTACCCCGAGATTCCGCAGGTGGTGGTTTTTGATACCGCCTTTCACCAAACCATGCCGCCGGTGGCATTTCGCTACCCAGTACCAAAAGCCCTCTACGAAGAGCATAAAATCCGCCGCTATGGCTTTCATGGTACCTCTCATGCCTATGTCTCAGAGCGCGCCAGTGAAATCACTCAAACAAAAGGCCCGCATGGCTGGCTGACCGCGCATCTGGGCAACGGCTGCTCGGCGACCGCCGTCTATGATGGTAAGAGTCTGGATACCAGCATGGGGCTGACCCCGCTTGAGGGCTTGATGATGGGTACCCGTAGTGGCGATGTCGACCCAAGTTTGCACATGCACCTAAAGCGCCAGCTCGATATGAGCTTAGAAGACATCGATGCGATGCTCAATAACGAAAGTGGCCTACTGGGTATCTCAGGGCTATCGAACGACCTGCGTACAGTCGAAGAAGCGGCCAACGAAGGCCACCAAGATGCCAAACTGGCTATCGAGATGTTCTGCTACCGCGTGGGTAAGTATCTGGCCAGCTTAAGCTGTGCGCTGCCTGAGCTGACGGGTATCGTCTTTACCGGTGGTATCGGTGAAAACTCGGTCACCGCCCGTACTCGTATCTTAGAGGTGATGCGTCATTTTGGTATCAAGGTCGATGCCAACAAAAACGCAGGGCTGTTTGGCGGTAGCGAAGGCAGTTTCCACGCAGAGGACAGCCATCTGGAGCTTTGGGTCGTCCCAACGGACGAAGAATGCCGCATCGCTCAAGAAACCCGTGAAGCCTTGAGCCTCACCTAGGTTCTGTCTGCTGACAGATCCATCGTGAGGATGGGTTTGTCAGCGTTTTTGTCCGTGCCTTTGATGATCGCTATCAAAAAGCGCGGCATCTATCTGACTCATTCTGGCAAGGATGAACACGCTTTAAAAATACAATAAACCGTAGGATACACTATGCAAACCATTTTACTTGTTCCCATTAGTCGCGGTATCGGTGTGACATCAGCGGCGCTCGGCCTGATTCGCGCTTTTGATTATAACGGTATCAAAGCCGGCTTTATGAAGCCGTTTTTGCAAGATGATACCTTTGATAAGCAGCATAGCTTGGACAGTACCAGCGCTTTGACCATGCATGCTTTTGGTCTCAATCCACCAAAATCGATCAGCCGTCAGCGCGTTGAGCGTATGCTGGGCGATGACAACCTAGACGACTTGATGGAAGAAGTGGTGGTCAATTATCATACGATTGGCGACAATTATGACGTGGTCATCTGTGAAGGTCTGGTGCCAACCACAGAAACCTCTTATGCCTCACAAATCAACCGCGCCATCGCCCACGCACTCGATGCCAAAATCATCTTTGTCAGCACTGCCGACACCAAAAATCCGGCGCATTTGGCAGATAAAATCGATGTGCACGCGCGCGAGTTCGGCGGTATCGTCAGCGCCCGCACTCTTGGGGTGATTTTGATGCGCGTACACGACGTGCCAAATACCTTTGAGACGCAGCCCGTCGCACCAGGCGAGGCTATCGTCAACTTAGATGACACCTTTATGCAAGAGGTGCAGCGCCTCTCCCCTACTTTTAATACCGATGCATTTCGCCTGATCGGGGTGGTGCCGTTTAGTGACTCGCTGTCTGTGCCTCGCACGTGGGATATCGCCACCGAGCTCGATGCCAAGTGGCTCAACGTCGGCGAAGCCAAATCGCGCCGCATTACCCGCATTAGCCTCACCGCGCGCTCGGTGTCACGTGTCGACGAGGTGTTTAAACGCGGCACCCTGATCGTCGTACCAGGCGATCGCGATGATTTGCTATTGGCCGCAGGCTTGGCCTGTATCAATGGTATCCCGCTGGCAGGGCTGGTATTGACAGGCGGCGTCGAGCCAAGTGCCACCGTCGCTGAGCTATGGCAGTCGGCGCTCAAAACGGGCATTCCGGTCATGAGTGTCGAGTCCGACAGCTACGAGACGGTACAGAGCCTTGTGCATATGAGCTCTGAGATTCCAAGTGACGACACCGAGCGCGCTGATGAAGTGGCGCGTTATGTGGCCGCGCACCTAGATTTGAGCTGGATTAAGACTTACTTTAGCCAAAACCATGAGCCGCGCCTGTCGCCTTCTGCGTTTCGTCATCAAGTGGTCAAAAAAGCCCAACATGCCAAAAAACGCATCGTCCTACCAGAAGGCGCGGAACCACGTACAGTCGAAGCGGCCTGCATCTGTCAAAGCCGCGGTATCGCCAACTGTGTGCTGCTCGCCAAGCGCGCCGATGTCGAGCAAGTGGCCAAAAACCGCGATCTGACCATTCCTGATGACCTTGAAATCATCGATCCCGATAGCCTTGATATGAGCAAGTATATCGCTGCTGTCGTCGAGCGCCGCAAAGGTAAGACCAGTGCAGAAGTGGCCGCCGAATACCTAAAAGACACGGTCTATTTAGGGACGGTCATGTTACAGCTAGACGAAGTCGATGGCTTGGTATCTGGTGCTATTCATACCACGGCAAACACCGTGCGTCCTGCCTTTCAGCTCATCAAAACCGCACCGCAATACTCCTTAGTATCGTCGGTGTTCTTTATGCTGCTGCCTGAGCAAGTGGTGGTCTATGGTGACTGCGCCATCAACCCAGATCCAAATGCCGAAGAGCTCGCCGAGATTGCCATTCAGTCAGCGCAGTCGGCCGCCGCCTTTGGTATCGACCCAAAAGTTGCCATGATCAGCTACTCTACTGGCTCATCAGGGAGCGGCGCGGATGTGGAAAAAGTCACGCGTGCCACCCAAATCGTCCGCGAGCGAGCACCTGAGCTAAAAGTCGATGGCCCGCTACAGTATGATGCTGCCTCTGTGATGAGTGTCGGCAAACAAAAAGCGCCCGACTCACCGGTCGCAGGCCAAGCCAATGTCTTTATCTTCCCGGACCTAAACACGGGCAACACCACTTATAAGGCCGTACAGCGTAGTGCCAATGTGGTCAGCGTCGGCCCCATGCTACAAGGTCTCAACAAGCCGGTAAATGACTTATCTCGCGGCGCACTGGTCGATGATATCATCTATACCATCGCCCTGACCGCCATCCAAGCCTATAGCGACTTGATTTAATCACCACTTGCCTCGCGTCGCACTGTCTTTTATCTTTCTGTTATTTAACCGACTGTCATACTGATGGTCGGTTTTTTATTAGTGAGATTTAAGCAAATATAACGCGCTTTTCATGACATCTACTGCCACACGCTTACAATGATGCTATAGTTCATCTCACGTCTTTGAGCCACTATATTTTTATCCGCTTTTTATTCGTTTATCTATGTCAAACACCACCCTGCAACCTGCGCAACCTGCACCTGCCATTCGCGCCTATCTTGGCGGCTCATTTGACCCTGTCCATCGCGGGCATGTACAGATGGCGATGGCAGTCTATCAAAGCCTGCTACCACTCGCCCAAGCGCAGCAGCGCGCGCTTTATGTGTCGTTGTTGCCCAATTCGCGCTCACCCTTCAAGCGCCAAAGCAGCGACCCTAAGCATCGTTTGGCCATGCTAAAGCTGGCGATACAAGACACACCACTATACATAGATGAGCTTGAGATTTGGCAGCCGCCGCCTGTCTATACCATCGATAGCGTGCGCACCCTGCGCCAGCGTTATCCTGTCGACAGCTTGATATTTATCATGGGTATGGACAGCGCCCGCAGTTTGGATAAATGGCAAGATGGTCTACAGCTGACCGATTATGTACATCTGTGGGTCTTTTATCGCGATACTATGCCAGTCCCTGATACGGATAACGCCAGACAAGCGCTGCAAGATTGGCTGCCCACACCTTTGCAGACGGCAGTCACCGACTCGCCAGCGGCATTGACCCAGCCTATCTCTCCGCCTTCTTTTATTCAAACGCCTACAGACCCTACGATAGAGCAGGCGGTCTTGAAAAACTCAGCGTCTGGCCGCATTTATATAGATATGCGGCAAGTAGCAGCCATCTCCAGCACGCAGATACGGCAAACGCTACAGCAGCAGCCCCGTGGTGATAGCGAAGCGGCACCTGATAGCGCGGCTGGCAACCATACCAAGCCAGTTATAGACGAGCAAATGACCGCAGCATCCGCTATCAATGCTATTATGAACCCGCCCGATCCACTCGCTAAATGGCTAAATCCTGCTGTTTATCATTATATTATCGTCCATCAGCTATATTCTGCGGCGCAATTCCGTTAAAATCGCCTTATCTTTGTTATTTTGCCATGCTTGCCCCTCTAGGACTTGACCGCTGATACGCTGACTGATGTTTTGGCTAATGATTGGACTACTGGCTTGATAGCCACTTTGACATAATGGTCACTGGGATAATATCGTCCTAGGCAGACGGACGCTTTAACATTTTATTTTATATATTTACGATTTAAGAGATGAAAATTTATGACCAATACCATGACTGACGACCGTTTAAAAGAATGCTTAGCCGTTGTAGAAAGCGCCCTCGATGACATGAAAGCAAAAAACATTACCGTGATGAATGTAGAGAGCCTAACCGATGTCATGGAGCGTATCGTCATCGCAAACGGTACCTCAAAGCGCCATGTCCGCGCGATGGCTGACAGCGTCGGAGCCGAAGTCAAGCAAGCAGGCTTTATGCCACTTGGCCGTGAAGGCGGTAACGACTCGGATTGGACCTTGATCGACTTAGGGGCTGTCGTCGTGCATATGATGACCCCGCAAGCCCGCGAGTTTTATGACCTAGAGGGTCTGTGGTCATCGCCTGAGAGCCTAGCTGAGCTGGTCGCTACCCCGCGCGAAAAGAAAGCCGGTCGCCGCAATTAATCTACGGCCACCAGCTGTCTTTTCTACAGACGCATATACAAGTGATACAAAAAAGATCAGCGAACCCGTCTGGTCTTTTTTTTGGGTTTTGGTCAACAAGACTGCAACTGCGCCGCGTTTGCGCTACTATAATGTCATGATAAAACCATTTTATCTCTAGATAATCATCTACTAGGACACGCCATGAGTACTGCCATTGCCAACGCCGCTACCCCAAACGTTCATACAGATTTTGATCACCCGTTACCGCTGCATATCGCGACCTTGATAGAGGTGCGCGCAGGCAAAGCCATGCCATTCGCCCGCGAAGCCATGAGCGCGATTGACAAAGCACCGATTAGCGCCCCTGTCGCCGTTGACTTTATGGGCTTGACCACAGACGAACAAGCCGATCGTAAGCATCATGGCGGCCCGCTAAAAGCGGTGCACCAGCTGCCGTGCGCTACTTATACCAAGATCAATGCAGCGTTTGACCTTAACGTACGGGTCGGCACACTCGGCGAAAACCTCATCACTGAAGCAGTAAATGACCTGCCTGAGATGGAAGAGTCTAGCGTCTGTATCGGTGATGTTTTTCAGTATGGTGAAATAGAAAATGCTGCCAGCCTCCAGCTGCGTATCGTCCAGCCGCGACGGCCTTGCTACAAAATAAACGACCAAATCGGCCAGTTTACCAAAGTGCCCAACATCGCGGCATGGGTAAGCAAACAAGGCATCGCTGGCTGGTACTTTCAGGTGGTGCGCGATGGGATGGTCGATGCAGGTTTGCCTGTCTATCTGGTCGAGCGTCCTTACCCCTTTGCGACGCTCCAGACGCTATGGCAGTTGTCTAACTCAAAAGAAAAGTATGATGCCAAGGTGATCGAGCCGTGGTTGGCGATTGAGTGCTTGGAGGACAGCTGGAAGACCGTTTTGGCCAAAAAAATACGACAAGATACCATCAAGACTCACAACACTGATCGCCCATCGACCTAAAAAACAGATAGCAATACCAATCATAATGGTTGAAAAAATAAATACGCAAAAGCCTTATACTAGGGCGTGCCCTCATTTGAAAAATAGGGATAAAAATGAGACAAATTGCGGTTTGACAGCACTTGGCCAGATTTAGCCATTTTTAAGCCGTTTAGCTGACTGTGTTAAATGACAGTCGATTGGATTGAGGCCACGCCTTAGAGTACATTCTTAAGAGTACATCCTTATTGTAAAAGCAAAAACTTTCAAATAGGCCAAACATGGTAAAACCTTTCGCATGGGCTCTGTGCATGATCCTGCCAATCAGCGGCTGCGTGGCAACATCGACGCCGCGTTATGTCATCGATAGCACCAGTTATCAAGCCACTGGCAAAAGCCAGCGTATCAAAACCATCGTCCTGCACTACACCGTCTCAGACAATGAGCGCTCGATAAAAACCCTGACCACCGGTCAAGTCAGCGCCCACTATCTGATTTTGGATAGGGATGACGACAAGGTTTATAGCTTGGTAGATGAGAGCGAGCGCGCTTGGCATGCAGGCGACAGCGGGTTTGCTGGTAGGACGATACTTAACGATACCTCCATCGGCATCGAGATTGTCAATGCAGGCATCAAGCCTGAATATCGCAATGCTCTAAACAATGGCGTGCTCGACTATCATCCGTACGAGCACTATGTCGCATTTGATGAATTACAGATTAAAAAAGTCGCCGAGCTGGTGCAAGATATCGCCAAGCGCTATGACATCTCTCCAAAAAATATCGTCGGCCATACTGATATAGCGCCATCACGTAAAATCGACCCCGGAGCCAAGTTCCCTTGGCAGCGACTATATAAAGAGTACGGCGTTGGCGCTTGGTATGATGAATTTGATAAGCAGTACTTTATGCATCCAGACGCCTTTGCCGCAGCGACGATACCTGAGATTAAGCAAGCGTTTCGTGATTACGGTTATCAAATCAATGACACAGACGCGTGGGACAAAGCCAGCCGAGATGTAGTCTATGCCTTTCAGCTACATTTTCGCCCGCAGCGACCAACGGGCGAGATGGATTTGGAAACTTATGCTATCTTAAAGGCATTAAATAAAAAGTATGCTGGTCGTGATGACTTTTATTAAGTGATAAAAATGCTAGGAGACATAAACCATGACTAACTCACAATACAATGAGAAAAATGAACAAGACGAGCTACAGAAATACCTAGAAGAAAAAGCCAAACAAGAGCAGGAGCAAGAAAAGCAAAAAGAACAAGAGCCTGAGCAGCTGTCGGCTTATGAGGCTTGCGTGCTAAGAGAAAGCGCTAGAATTCATGAATTGATCGCTGAGGCTCAGAAGAATACTAATGAACATTCAGAGGATGAGTAATCGATTGAAAAACCTTCTATACGGTAATTTTTCTCTCATATAGAACCAAATCATAAACCCAAAACAAAAAAAGGTGAGCTTTACGCTCACCTTTTTTTATTACCTCAAACAATATTCTAAGCTGACTCAGTCGATCTTAACGCAACCAAGCCCTTGCATTACGGAACATACGCATCCACGCGCCATCCTCGTCCCACGCTTCTGGTTTCCAGCTGTGGTTGTAGGCTTTTAGATTACGCTCAGGGTGCGGCATCATGATAGTGACGCGGCCGTCAGTGCTACATAGACCCGTGACACCGCCAAGCGAACCGTTTGGATTGAGCGGATAGGTCTCGGTTGGATGACCTTGGCTATCGACATAACGCATGGCGAGCTGACCGTGTTTTGCCATACCGTCAATCTCGGTGTTGTCCAGCGTGGCATAGCCTTCACCGTGCGCCACAGCGATTGGTAAGATACTGTCTTGCATGCCTTTGAACAGGATGGACTTGGTACGCTCGACTTTGACGTTGACGGTACGCGCTTCAAAACGAGCCGACTGGTTGGCGATGAAGCGTGGGAAGTTCTCTGCGCCTGGAATCAGGTCTTTGAGCTGCGCCATCATCTGACAGCCGTTACAAACACCCAAGCTAAAGGTGTTCGGACGGGCAAAGAAGCGCACAAACTGCATGCGCAATTCGTCATGGAACAAGATAGAGTTTGCCCAGCCTGAGCCTGCGCCAAGTACATCACCATAACTAAAGCCGCCACAAGCAACCAAACCGTCGAAGTCACGTAGATTGATACGGCCTTCTAGTAAGTCGCTCATGTGCACATCGACCGCTTCAAAGCCAGCTTGGGTAAAGCCAGCTGCCATCTCGGTCTGACCATTAACGCCTTGCTCGCGCAGGATAGCGACTCTTGGTTTAGTGTCGCGACTATTTAAGTATGGCTCTTCAACCTTTTGATTCAGATTAAAGTTTGGTGCAGCGATCAGGCCTTGATGGCTGGCATCAGAGATTAAGTCATACTCTTGCTGCACGCACGCTGGGTTGTCACGGCGACGGGCGATTTGGTAGCTGACTTGGCTCCACTCTTGTTGCAGCTCAGCACGGCTAAAGCGTAGGGTATCGTCACCCATGAGTGTTGGCGTTTGAATGATAAGGCTATCTTCTTCAGTGCTTTGACCGACAAGGCTAAGCATATCACCGACGTTATATTGCTCCGCTAGCTCCATCAAAGCTGCGACGTTTTCTGGTAAAACTTGAACCACCGCACCCAGCTCTTCACTGAACAGTTGACCGAGTAGACTGTCATCAGCCAATGACAACTTGATACCTTGACGGCTGGTGAACTGCATCTCTGCAATCGTCGCCAGCAAGCCACCATCACCGATATCATGATAAGCACTGATAACGCCTTGCGCGTTACCCGCTTGGATAAAGTTAAAAAAGTCGATCAAGTCGCTTGGCTTTTCAAGGTCAGGACATTCGTTGCCCAATTGGCTTGCCGTTTGCGCAAGGATCGAGCCGCCCAGACGCAATTTGCCTTTAGATAAGTCAATACGGTAAAACGCACTGTCGCCGTTGATCAGCTCAGGGGTGAGGGTTTTTGCCACGTCAGCGACTGGTGCAAAGGCCGTCACGACCAAACTCATAGGCGAGACGACTGATTTTTCTTGTTTTTCACCTTCATCGTTATCCGTCCAGTTGGCACGCATCGATAGCGAGTCTTTACCGACTGGAATAGCGATACCGAGTGCTGGGCACAGCTCTTCGCCAACGGTATAGACAGCGTCAAACAATGCCGCGTCTTCTGCGTCGTCGCCACATGCCGCCATCCAGTTCGCCGACATGGTGATATCGGATAGCTGAGCGATACGGGCACCGGCGATATTGGTAATGGCTTCACCAACCGCCAGACGCGCCGAGGCTTTTGGATTGATAAGGGCGACAGGCGTACGCTCACCGACACTCATCGCTTCACCAGTCATCGGCTGACCATCTAGCGCCACCAGACCTGATGCTGTCACCGCGCAGTCAGCGACGGGCACTTGATAGCGGCCCACATACTGATCGCGTACAACCATACCGGTGATCGAGCGGTCACCGATGCTGATAAGGAAAGACTTGCTAGCGACAGTTGGATGACGTAGCACGTCTTTGATGGATTCGGTTAGATTGATATCAGCCAAGTTCAGCGCGGACAACTCAGTCTCTTGACGCTCAAAGCTGCGCTGCATCTTTGGCGTGCCACCGAGCAATACTTGCATCGGCATATCAACCGGCTGCTCAGGTAGTAATTCGTCATTAACGACAAGCTGACGTATTTCAGTCGCTTCACCTAAGATAGCATACGGGCAGCGCTCACGAGCACAGATCGCATCAAATTGCTCTTTACTCTCTGGGCGAATCGCGAGGACATAACGCTCTTGCGCCTCATTTGACCAGATGGCCATTGGCGACATGCCCGCTTCTAGCGACGGGATTTTACGTAGGTTTAAATGCGCGCCCATATCATGGTCATCGACCAGCTCTGGCATGGCATTTGACAGGCCGCCTGCCCCAACATCATGGATAGAGACGATTGGGTTGCCGTCTTTACTGGCATTACTAGCGTCAGCATCGTTACCCGCTAAGGCCCAGCAGCGATCGATGACTTCTTGACAACGGCGCTCCATCTCGGCGTTATCACGCTGCACTGAAGCAAAGTCTAGACCTTCATCCAACTCACCGCTATCGACTGACGATGCTGCTCCGCCGCCCAGACCGATTTGCATCGCAGGGCCACCAAGGACGATAAGCAGGTCGCCTTCACGAATGGCGTTTTTTTCAATGAGGTTGCGTTTGATATTGCCATAACCGCCCGCCAGCATAATTGGCTTATGATAGCCGCGCATCTCGCTGCCGTCTTTTGCCGCCGAGGTATCAAGCTGAAAACTGCGGAAATAGCCGCATAGGTTGGGACGACCAAACTCATTGGAGAAGTTGGCGCTACCAAGTGGTGCTTCGGTCATAATCTCAAGGCTGGTGGCCATACGATCTGGCGTACCGTAGTCTTGCGTGCTTAATTGACCAGACTGCTCCCACTTCTCAGGCATCTCAGGGATATGCAAGTGCGATACGTGGAAACCTGTCAGACCGGCTTTTGGCTTACCGCCGCGGCCCGTTGCGCCTTCATCACGAATCTCACCGCCTGCGCCCGTTGCCGCGCCAGCATAAGGAGCAATCGCCGTTGGGTGGTTGTGGGTTTCGACTTTCATTAAGATGTCGATGGCTTCTTGATGGAAGGCATACGGATGGCTTGAGTTGGCGTCCATCGCATCGGTCGGCACCGGATAATAACGCAGCCCCTCCGCCCCTGTTCTAACCGCTGCATTGTCCTTATAAGCAGACAAGATGCCTTGCGGGTTTGATTGATAGGTGTTTTTGATCATCTGAAACAATGACTTTGGCTGCACTTCGCCATCGATCGTCCACTCGGCATTAAAGATCTTGTGACGGCAATGCTCAGAGTTGGCCTGCGCAAACATCATCAGTTCAACGTCGGTCGGATTACGCTGCAGCTCATTGACATAGGCATTCATCAGATAATCAATGTCTTCGCTCGATAGCGCAAAACCAAACTGAGTATTGGCCGACTCAAGGGCACTGCGTCCTTCACCCATCACATCGATACGATTGAGCGCCGCTGGTGGTTCGTCATCAAACAACTTGCTCACGTCGTTTAAGTCATAAACCAAGCTCTGGGTCATACGGTCAAATAACAACTGCTCAGCATTTACTGGCAGTTTTTCGTCTGCTTCACCATCGACCGTGAGGGTATAAACAATGACACGTTCGACGCGATTGATTTTAATTTCACAGTTATTAAAGATATCAGTCGCTTTACTTGCCCATGGCGAGATCGTCCCAAAACGCGGCCCGACGATCACTTGTATCTGATTGTCCTCTGGAGCGACAAGCTCAGTGCCCGCTGTGACGCCCAGCAAGTCCCGCGCTTTTTGCGCGTCTTCATCAACAAGCTTTCGTGATAGCACATACACTTGCTGAGTATGGATCTGGCTGACATTTAGTTCGGTCTTTTGCTGAAACTGACTGATGAGTTGCTGCGTCTGAAAATCGGTAAGAAACGGTTGTCCGGCGATGGTCATCATAAAGGCATAATCCGTAAGAAAGGCATCTCTGCCATGCAAAGTAAATGGTCTGCGTATTATAACAAGAAGCCCCATAATAAGCAGGCCAAAACCACGATAAATTGCCAAAGTGACGGCTTCTTTACTTGATGCAGCAGCAATCTGCTGCGCTAATGGCTGCCCTTTTGCCCGTTATGGCCGCATGGCGCATTGCCGCTCACTGGTGCTTTATGCATAGATAGTCTTATTCATATAGTCTTGCTTGGCTTGTCTTTTTAGCATTGAGAGGTTGCAAAGCAGCAAGCTTTGATGGATGCCGTCACAATTTTTACCTAATACTTATAGTCCTTACAAACCGTCACATCGCATTACTGGCAGCCTATATAAATGCTTTGCCAGTAGTCGTTATGCTAGATGGCAGTTACTGGATAGCAGAAGGTTTTTATATTTTTATCCAAAGTCTTTGCTCAAAGCCAATCACCATCAAATAACACACTATCAAATATCAACAATCTATAACCCTAACAAACTATAAAGAAAAGGAAATCCCTATGAGTAGACAAGACCATATCGATAAAGTGCAAGAATTGGTAAAAGACGTCAAATTTGCCATGATGACCACCCGTACGCATGAAGACCACCTGCATGCCTGCCCGATGACCACCAGCGAAACCAGTATCGGCGCCAAAGAGATTTGGTTTATCGGTGATAAAACCACCGAAACCGTCAAAGACATCGAAAGAAACCCACAAGTAAACTTGGCTTATGTCAGCCAAGACGCCAAAAATTATGTCTCGATCAATGGTAAAGCCGAGCTGGTTGAAGACCAAGAAAAGCTCGATGAGCTATGGTCGCCGATTTATAATGCATTCTACGAGCAAGGCAAAGAAGACCCAAATGTCCAGCTCATCAAAGTCGTGCCACATGGCGCTGAATATTGGCTCAGTGGTAGCTCAGTGGTCAATATGTTTAAGATGACCACCGCTGCGGTCATGGATGGCAAAAAAGCGACCAATCTGGGGGAAAACAATTCCGTAACGCTATAGAGTCAATCGCGCTATAAGAAGTATTAAATAATAAGAAGTATAAATATAAGCGATAACCATAGCAAAAAAACGCCAGTGGCTGATGCGACTGGCGTTTTTTTGCTTGGTGTCCCGTCCTAAAATAAGTTTACGAAAAAGGGACTTATTTATGGACAAGTTAGCAATAGCAAAGGTTAAGCGCACT